>CAYYVZ010000131.1:0-12003 GCA_964475235.1 uncultured Myxococcales bacterium
GAGCGCAATCGGGATCCGTCCCCGATTTCCCCGCGGTTGGCGCTGGCCGGCGCCGTCGTCTTCGGCGCGAGCGATACGGTGATCGCGCTCGACCGCTTTCACGCGCCGGTCTTCGGCGCGCGATACTTCATCATCCTCACGTACTGGGCGGCGCTGTGGCTGATTGCGGCGTCGGCCGTTCGCGTCGGTTCGCGGAAGGACTGACGCGCGCGGAAGGGGGCAGCGCTGCGGAGGGAACGCCGGACTATCGCCCGAACAGCGACTTGAAGAACCCTCCGACTTTGTTGAACACGTTGGGCCTTTTCATCCCCGGCTCGCGGTGAGCCTCGGGCGCCGCTCCGCGCCAACCGCCCCAGTTCGTGTCGGACGCCTCGATCGCCATCGAGTCGGCATGGATCGGGCAGTACTCGGTCGGCTCCGTTCCCGGCAGGAACGGCAGCGTCATGCGGTGATTGCACGAAGGCGTCGCGAGGCCGCCGGTGTCGGGATCGATGCTCGCGCGCACGATGCCCGGCGGTTCGGGAAAGTCCTGCGGATGGGCAGGCGCCGTGTCCTGCATGATCTGCACCCACGCCGGCAGCGCCGCCTGCGCGCCCGTGAGCCCGATGCTCTTCGGCGAGTCGAAGCCGAGCCAAACGCCGCAGACGACGGACGGCGAGTAGCCGATGAAGAACGCATCGCGGTAGTCCTGCGTCGTGCCGGTCTTGCCCGCGGCGGGAAAGTCGAGCCCGAGGCGGCCCGCGCTCGCGCCGGTCCCGGTCTTGAGCACCATTTTGAGCGCGCTCGTCATGAGGTACGCGACCGGCGGATCGACCACGCTGCTGCCGCGGCCCTCATAGCGGTAGAGCTCGTTTCCTTCGGCGTCCACGATCGATTCGATCGCGTGCGTCGGCGACCTCGTGCCCTCGTTGGCGAAGACCTGATAGGTGGACGTCAGGTCGAGCAGCGTCATCTCCTCGGCTCCGATCGCAATCGGCAGGATGGGCTCGAGCGGATGCGTGACGCCGAGCTCATAGGCCGTCTTCACCATCAGGTCGGCGCCGAGCTTGCTGCCGACGTAGGCGGCCGGGATGTTGAGAGACTCCGACAGTGCGCGCGCCGCCGTGACGGCGTTCGCTTCCGAGCGCTCGTAGTTGGCCGGCGCCCAGCCGCCGAATCTCATCGGCTGGTTCGGCAGCATGGACGCGAGCGTCAGCACGGGCGTGTGCGGCGAGCGCGTCGGATCCATCGCGGCAAGGTAGACGACGGGCTTGAACGCCGACCCCGGCTGGCGCAGCGCGGACGACGCGCGGTTGAACTGGCTGTCGCCGTAGTCGCGGCCGCCGACCATCGCGCGGATGGCGCCCGATTTCGCGTCGAGCACGACCGCGGCCGTCTGCAGCTCCGGCGACTTGCCGCTCGGACGCAGGGACTTGTGGCTCTTCTCGAGGCGCGCGAGGTTGGCCGCGAGCGCTTCCGCCGCGTCCGCCTGGATCTCGGTGTCGAGCGTCGTGTAGACGCGCAGCCCCGGCTGGGTGCGATCGATGCCGTCCATGCGGTCGATCGTGGCCACGACGTGGTCGGTGAAGTACGGCGCGCGCCGAAGCCCGGGCGTACGCACGAGCTGGATCGGCGACTTCATCGCGGATTCGTAGACAGCATCGTCGATGACGCCGTCGCGCCGCATGACGGCGAGCACGACGTTGCGCCGCCCCGTCGAGGCTTCCACGTGACGGCGCGGATCGTACGAGGTCGGGGCCTTGACCATGCCGATCAGCGTGGCGGCTTCGGCGGGTGTCACCTGCGCGAGGTCCTTGCCGAAGAAGTAGCGTGCGGCCTGGGGCATGCCGTGAATCGGGGCGCCTTCGAAGGCACCGAGGTTCACCTCGTTGATGTACAGCTCGAGGATCTTCTCCTTGCTCAGGCGTACCTCGAGCACGAGGGCCATCGCGAGCTCGCGCAGCTTGCGCGCGAAGGTGCGCTCGCGCCTCTCCATGAACGTGCGTGCAAGCTGCTGCGTGAGCGTGCTCGCGCCCGCCGCAAGCCGCCCTTCCCGAATGTCGTGGACCGCGGCCAGCAGGATTCGCAGCGGATTGAAGCCGGGATGCCACCAGAACATCGAGTCCTCGGTGGCCAGCAGGCCGTCGACGAAGTACGGCTTCTGCCCGGCGAGCTCGATCTCGACCTTCTCGACCGCCGTGCCGGGAATCAGGCGGCCGATCGCCTGCGGCTCGAGCAGGGCTTCCCGAGGGGCCAGGCCCTCGGCCGTGCCGATCGAAGTGACCTCGCCGTCGTCGAGCCGGAGCGTGACGAGCTGGGAGTCGTAGCGTTTCGCGCCCTGCTGGAAGGCGCGCAGGTAGATCGAGACGGCGGCGGCCGACTTCGTGTACTCGCCGGGCGACTGCGCGGAAGCGACCGGCGAGTAGGCGAGGTTGGCGAGGCGCTCGAAGAGCCGGCTGTGAACGAGGTCGTCGCCGACCTGGATGCGATGGGGCGCCGAGTAGATAGACGAGGAGAGCGCAGCACGCCGCTGTCCCAGGATGACGGTGACGTCGTTCCACAGGTCGACGAAGTAGAACCCGGCTGCGGCGGCCGCGAGAACGAGAAGCGACGACAGCATGTTGCGTCCGCGCCGCGAGCGCTGCTTCGCGCGTGCACGCGCCGGTGCCGCTGCCGGCCTCTTTCGAGGAGTTGGTTTTCGTGCGCCCGCCATCCTTGCCCAGCCCAGCCGCCGCATCCGCTCCTCCGTGGCGAAGGATCCCGTTCGGGTTCCCTTGCACGGCTCCGGTCGCGCGCCGAACCGCAAGAGTACCGCTCGGAGGTCGGCGCTCCAAGCTCGCGTCGACGTGGTCGCGCGGTTGCCGGACGACCGGACTTTCGCGCGGCGAGGCGGGAGGAGCACATCCTCGAGGCCGCATGGGTGGCGGCTCGCGGGCGGCGGGCACTTGCGAGAAAGCCGGCGGAGGAGTACCCCGCGAGACATGCCGCGCCGGATCCTTACGTTGCTGCTCGCCGCCGTGTTCGTCGTTGCGGGTGTTCCCTCTGCGCAGGCCGAGCTGCTCCACCGCTGGAAGGCCGACGGCGATGCGACGGATTCCGTTGGCGACGACGACGGCGAGCTGACGCCCGATACCGGCTACACCGAGAGCATTTCCGGACAGGCCTTTTCCTTCGACGGAATCGACGAGGCCGCTCTCTTCGGCGCAGGCTCGGGGAATTTCGGATCGTCCGACTTCACGATCGCGTTCATCATACGGACGACGAGCTCGGGGAACGTCGAGGGGGTGCTGGCCAAGCGAGCCCTCTGTCAGTACAGCTCTTTCTGGGACGTGCGGATGAGCCCCAGCGGCGTGCTGGGAATCGAAGTCTACGAGTCGAACACGAATCGGGGGATCGGGACCGTCATTCCTGTCAACGACGGGCTCTACCACACCGTCGTCTTCACGCGCGAAGGCACGGTCGTGAAGGCCTACGTCGACGGTTTCGAGCGCGCCAGCGTGGACCACGGAGCCGTCAGCTTCCTGGAGAACGAGGCGAGACTCATCGCCGGGTCCGGCGCGTGCGTGGGCAAGGACACGACGGTGGGGTTCAACGGCCTGCTGGACGAAATCCGGCTGGCGAATCATGCGGATCCGAACATCCTGCCGGCCATCTTCCATTGCGGCGACGCCAACAAGAACGCCGAAATTTCCGTGACCGACGCGCTCTCGGCCCTGCGGACGTCCGTCGGCTCGCAGGACTGCGAGCTCTGCCTCTGCGATACGAACGACAACGGCAGCATCACGGCGCCGGATGCGCTGGTGATCCTGCGCCGCAGCGTCGGCCAGCAGATTCCGCTGCTGTGCGAGCTTTGTCCGTTCGAGCTGCTCGACTGACCGTTCCAGCTGCGCGATTTCCAAAGGCCCCGGTTCCGGCGAGCTCCCTGCGGCTCGCTCGTGCGCGGCGAGGTTCCACAAGGATCGTGGCGCCGGACCCGATGAAGAAGAGCCAGCGGCGGTTGTCAGGCCCGGAACGGCATCCTCGTTGTCGGCACTCTGCCCGGATGCTAGGAGCGGCATCCACGCAAGGGGGATCTCATGCTCGTTCGATCGCTTCCGGGCCTGCTCTTCGCGCTCGTTGCCGGCTTCCCGGTCGTCGCGCTCGCCGTCGATGCGTCGTCACCGGACGACCTGTGCCCCGCCGGGGCCGATCCGTGTGTGATCGACCGCAGCTACATCCTTCGCTCGTTCACTTTCGACTTCGGCAGCCGCGAGCTGCGGATTGCGAACGGAGGGAGCGTCCAGCCGGACAGCTTCGGCAACGTGGACGTACTCTGCGGGAACTTCGTCGTCGAGTCGGGAGGCACCATCAACCTTCGGCCCATGCCGGGGTTCTTCCACGAAGTGGGCTCGGGCATGACCATCATGGCGCGGGGGACCTGCACGGATGCGCCTGCCGTCGCGTGCGACGATCCCGGCGACTGCGCCGCAGGAGACTGTGTCGGCGGTGATGTGGCGATTGCCGGCCAGGTCAAGGGACCGGCGGTGTTCCCCGGCGCCTTCGAAGTCCGTGCGCGCGGGAACATCACGACGACCGGCAAGTACGACCTGTCGCGTCGCGGCTCCGATGTGTCGGGTGGCGGCTGGATCGGCCTCGCGGCCGACGGGGCGATCGATGCGACGGGTTCGTTCCGCTCGCGCGGCGGCGGCCGCGTTGAGTTGTACGGTGACGCCGGCGTCGTCGTCCACGACGTGAAAGTGGACGTCTCGCGCGGAGCCTACACCCACGGACAGATCGTCTTCGAGTCCGATGCCGACGTGTCGGTCTCCGGAACGTTCAAGGGTCGGCCGGGATCGAGCTTCGACATCGATGCGGGCCGGGATGCGTTTCTGAGTGCGCTGTCGGACGGCACGGAGACGACGCTCGACCTTCGCGGCAACCGGTCCTGGATCGGCACCGGGGGAAGCTTCGACGTCGATGCCGGTCGCGACGCGACCATCGGCTCCGGGGTCGAGATCGATCAGTCCTACGAGGGAGGCTCGACGGCCGGCAGCATGAGCGTTCGGGCCGATCGCGATCTGTCGTTCGGAGCGACGTGCAGCGCCAGCAGTTATGTCGGCATGTACACGGCCACCGGCGCGATATCGGTCACCGACACGGCCAGCTTCGAGATCGATCAGGGCGAGATCGGATGGGATCACCAGTTCTGGGCGGCCACCACGCTCGATTTCGCCGGCGCGTTCGCATCGACCGCGCGCGCCTATCCGGGCGAGCTGACCCTGCGGGGAGGCTCGATCCTGCTCTCGGGATCGATCGCGCAGCACGGAGTGCCGGTGGTTGCGCCGAGCGATCCACTGATCTGGGTTTACGGTTGCGACGTCACGCTGCTCCCCGGCGCGACACTCGCCAGCACGGCCGAGGGCGTGGGGATCTCGATCCTGTCCGGGACGATCGACATCGAGGCCGGAAGCAGCCTCGCCGCGACGGCGACGGGCAGCATCGAGCTCGACTATTCCGACATTTCGCAGCCGCCGGTGGTGACAGGGAACGTGTCACCGGCGCCGGTGGTGACGTACGTGGACGGCGTCGGGACGTGTCCGTAAGTCCTGAATGCTGCGACCCGGGTTGTCCCTCCCTCTCCAAACTCTCTCTCGAAGGATCACGACGTTGAAGATCACGACACTCTCGAGTTTTGCCGCCCTTTCGATACTGCTCCTCTCGTCCTGTGGAGACGACGGAGGAACGAGGAACGTCGGCAGCCCGGCTTGCCGGCAGCAGCTCGAAGCGATGCAGGCGTGTGGCTATCGCACCGAAGGGCACTGGTTCTGCTACGACGACGCGACGCTCCTGCGGGCGTGCTGGGGGGAGTGCGCGACGCAGATCACGTGCGAGGAACTCAACACGTGTGACTACCCCGACTGCTATCGGGAGTGCTTCCTGCAGTTCTTCGAGTGCGGCGATGGCGAGACGACGAGCTCGTCCCACGTGTGCGACGGCACTCCGAACTGCGCCAACGGCGCCGACGAGGCCGGCTGCCCGGTGTACACGTTCGAATGCGAGGACGGATCGGGGAGCGTGATTGCCGGCGAACTGGTGTGTGATGGAACGCCGGACTGCGAGGATGCCTCCGACGAAAACTGCGCGGAGACGCTGGTGCCGTGTACGAGCTCCGCGCCGCGGTGACGAGAGCGGTCTCGAGTACTGGTGCGATGCTTCGGATCTCGAAGCGCAGCAGGACGTCGAGTCTGGGATCCACGATCATGGTTGTGCGCCCGGACGGCGGACGGACGCTTATGGCTGCGCGGACTCCGAAGGGACCGGTTCCGGCGCATGTTCCACGACCTGCTCGTGTGCGGCCAGCGGGACGAGCCGCGCGTGAACCGGGTTCGGGTGCAGGTTCCAAGCGGCGCCGTTGCTGTAGTCCGTCGTGATGCCGACCAGGCCGCCGACCAGAACGTTGCCCACCGTCGCGTCCGAATGCACCTTGTTCACGTAGATCGTCATCGGCTCGTAGCCTTCGAGCGAGAACAGTACCGTGTAAACGTTCTTGCGCGCGAGCGTGACGGTAGCCGGCGTGGTGAGGGTCTTGCCGGTGGGCAGCAGGATCGCGGTCGCGCCGGGAGGGTCGGACGTGATCTGCGTCGACTGCGTCGTGCCGTGGAGGACGGTTGCGCATCCCGAGGTCATCATCGCAGGGAGTATGGCGGCGAGGACGGCGGCGACACGGGCGTGACTGCGATTCATTTCGCACCTCCGGCAACGGTCACGCACGACAGGTAGCGCACGCGGATCTGAAAGCAGGTGCTTCCCGCGCCGGGATGCTCGTTCCACACAACCTGCGCGACATCGGCGCCGAGCTCGCAGCCCTTTCGGCGGGCGTCCCCCGAGACGCGTTCCCAGTCGCAATTGACGGAGAAGCCGGTGTCGCCGAACCATGCGTCGGCGATCTCGGTGCAGCCGGGCGGGGTGGCCGATTCGCGTTCGTCGAAGCGGATGTCGCACGAAGCCCCGCGCGAAGCGGCTGGCGCGACTCCCGGCCTGGGGACTACCTGTACGTCCATGGCCGAGCTGCAGGCCTGGGCCGTGACGGCGGCAAGGAGAGCGGCGGCCAGCGCGAGCCGTCGGTGAACGGTGTCGCCGGGTCGGCGTTGGCAGGATGAGTCGTGAGAACGCATGCGGACGCTCCGTATCAGCGCGGCCCGACTGTCGGAAGTCTTCCTGTTTCGAAAGCCGGTGATCCGGAATGATGTCCGATGAGCTCTCCAGTCTGGCGGAGCTCTTCGACGGCTGCAGCGCCGTAGACTACTCCTCGCACGCACACGCGCGGACGATGTTCTCGGCCGCCGCGTTGGCCGTCGTCTCGGGCGAGGTGACTCGCGAGCGAAAGTTCGAGAGGTTGTGGAAGGCCCGGGCCGCGGAGTGCTCGCAACGAAAGCCCGAGACGATCTGCCGCGGCAGATCTCTCTCAGTCGCAATCCCCTCCACTGCAGCTTCCGCTGCAGCACTCGCCGTTGCAGTCGCATTCGCTCCCCGGTCCCTTGCAGATGCCGAACGACTGGCAGATGCCCGCACAGCAGGTCGCCGGGATCCCGCCGATGGGGCCGGCGATCGACGCTGCGGAAGTGACGGCCGGCGGCACCAGGACTTCGCAGCAGTCCTCCTGGGTAGCGCACTGTTCTCCGAGCTCGGCGCAGGTCGATACGCAGCAACCGCAGCGTAGCTTCACATCCTGACCGACGGCATTCTTCAGCACGGTGAGGGCGTCGCTCGCAACGATGGCGCCGGACCGGTCGACGTCGCAGACGCAGTACGCGCACACCGATGTCCCGACGGCAGCTCGAAGGACGCGCAGGGAATCGCTCGAGGCGACGCCCGGCGGATCGACCGGATCCCCGCAGGCGCGCTCGGGTTCATAGGGGTTGCTCTCGATCTCGACGCTGAAGCCGCCGCTGTTGTTGAACCAGCCGGCCCCGTCGGCGGTGCCGAGAAAAAGGCGCGTCGCAGCCGGCGGCGCCATGATCTCCTGGGGTTCGCCATCGAACTGGCCGGCGTTGGTATCCGAAGTGAGGCCGTCGCCGACGAAAAAGATCTGGCCGATCTCCGGCGAAATGTACGGATAGGCGAGCCCGCCCCCGGCGAAGCTCAGACGATCGGGAGTCGCGGTTCCGGTCGGGGATGCATCGCCGAGGAATACGCCGACGAGAGCGTTCGCACGGACGAACTCGGGTGCCGAGATTCCGTCTCCGAAGTTCGTCATCGAGAAATCCTCGTCCCCGTCCGGATTGTTTCCGGTGGGGCTGCCGGGGTTGTACGAGACTTTGCCGGAAGCAGAGATCCTCAGCGTCGCGCACGCCTCGATTTCGATGTCTTCGACGAGTGCGGGATCCTGCGGAGGAGACGAATCGCCGCTGCAGCACATGTATCCGCCGGCGCGCCCGGCAAGGTTCGGGTTGGCGTTTCCCGGAACGATCGTGACCGCGCCTGCTTCGGTGGCGGCGCAGAAAAAGACAGCCGAGAGGAGTGTCGCCGAGGCCGATCGGTGCATCGTGTCTCCTTCCCCCCGCAGCCGACTTTACACGACCGTCGCGGCCGGACGAGTGGGTTCGCGCGATTTCGCTCGCCCCCGCGAGCGACGAGCGGCCCGAAGGGAAGGGAACAGCGGCCCTGTTTTCGATGCGGCGCAGGCAGTAGAACGCTCCTTCCGCCATGCAATGCCCAACTTGCCATGTCGCCCAGGCCGCGGACTCGCTGTTCTGTGACCAGTGCGGCGCCGACCTCGAACCGACCTGTCCCAAGTGCGGCGTCGCCAACCGCGCCGGCGCGCGCTTTTGCCGCAAGTGCCGCACGAATCTGTCCGGCCAGGAGCCGGTGGCGTCTCCGAAGCCCACGCCGGTTGCCGACGCTCCGCCGAAACCGGCCCCGCACCTGGCCGCGCGAATCCTGAGCTCGGCTGCTGCGCTCGAGGGCGAGCGCAAGCTGGTCACGGTGCTGTTCGCCGACGTCAAGGGCTCCATGGACCTCGCCGAGCAAATGGATGCCGAGGAGTGGAGCGTCATCATGCAGCGCTTCTTCCGCATCCTGTCGGACGGCGTGGAGCGCTTCGAGGGCTTCGTCGACAAGTTCACCGGCGACGGGATCATGGCGCTGTTCGGAGCGCCCATCGCGCACGAGGACCACGCACGGCGCGCCTGCTACGCGTCGCTGCATCTTCGAGAGAACCTGAAGCGCTACGCCGACGAACTGCGGCGCACGACCGGCCTCAGCTTCTCGGTGCGCATGGGCCTGAACTCCGGCGAGGTCGTCGTGGGCAAGATCGGCGACGACTTGCGCATGGACTACACCGCGCAAGGGCACACCGTGGGACTGGCCCAGCGGATGGAGCAGCGCGCGGCGGCCGACAGCGCCTATCTCACCGAACACACCGCCGCGTTGGTGAAAGGCTACTTCGATCTTCGCGACCTTGGTGCGTTCGATCTCAAAGGCGCGAGCGCCCCGGTCGGCGGCTTCGAGTTGCTGGGCGTCGGCGCTCACCGCACCCGCCTCGACCGTTCCCGGGAACGCGGCTTTTCCAGGCTGGTCGGTCGCGCCGGGGAACTCGGCACGCTCGAGGCGGCGCTCGATCGCGCGCTGCAAGGCCGCGGCGGCGCGGTGGGTGTCGTGGCGGACGCGGGAGTCGGCAAGAGCCGTCTGTGCATGGAGTTCGTCGAGCGTTGCCGCGCCCGCGGCGTGGCCGTCTACGAAACCCATTGCCCGTCCCACGGGCAGGCCGTACCGCTGCTGCCGATCCTCGATCTCTTCCGAGGCTACTTCGGCGTGACCTCGCGCGACAGCGACCAGGTCGCGAGGGAGAAGATTGCCGGGCGCGTGGTGCTGCTCGACCGCGCCCTCCAGGACTTCCTGCCGCTGGCCTTCGATTTTCTCGGTGTGGCGGATCCGGCCCAGCCCGCGGCGGCGCTCGAGCCCGCCGTCCGCCAGCGCCAACTCCTCGCGTTCACCCGATTGCTCGTGCAGTCGCGCAGCGTGCGCGAGCCGGCCGTGCTCTTCGTGGACGATGCGCACTGGATCGACCCGAGCAGCGACGCGTTCCTAGCCGAGGTGGCCGAGATCGTGCCCGGCACCCGCACGATGCTGCTCTTGAATTTCCGCCCCGAGTATTCGGCCGAATGGATGGCGAGGCCTTCCTACCAGCAGCTTCCCCTGCATCCCCTCGGCAGCGAAGCCCTCGACGAGCTGCTCGAGGAACTGCTCGGTGGCGATTCGACGGTGCAGGCCCTGCGCGACCTGATCCGCGAGCGAAGCGGAGGCAACCCGTTCTTCATCGAGGAGATCGTGCAGGCCCTTTGCGAGTCCGGAAAACTGCTTGGCGAGCCGGGCGCGCGACGTCTTGCCCGTCCCCTCGAGGGCCTTGATCTTCCGCCGACCGTGCAGGGCATCCTGGCCGGCCGCATCGACCGCCTTTCCGAGCGCGAGAAGACGCTGCTGCAGACCGCGGCCGTGATCGGCAGGAAGTTCTCGGCATCGCTGCTGCTTCGGGTCAGCGGCCTCGCCGAAGCCGAGTTCGAGGAAACGGTCTCGGCGCTGCGGCACGCCGAGTTCCTCCAGGAAGAAAGCCTCTACCCAGACGTCGAGTACGCGTTTCGCCACCCGCTCACCCACGAAGTGGCCGAGGGTTCGCAGCTTTCCGTCCAACGCCGCCGGATCCACCTGGCCGTGGCCCGGGTTCTCGAGGAAATCCACGCGGACAAGCCGGGCGAACATTCGGCGCTGCTGGCCCATCACTGGGATCTCGGCGGCGAAGCCGAACCGGCGGCGCGCTGGCACCAGCGGGCCGCCGAATGGATCGCCGGAAGCAATGTGTCCGAAGCCCGGCGACACTGGGAGCGTGTGCGCGACCTGGCCGACAGGATGGAAAGCGCCGAATTGGCACTGCCCCTGGGCCAGCGGTCGCGCGTGATGCTGCTGGAGTACGCGTGGCGCTTTGGCGTGTCGTCCGAGGAGGCCGACGAGATGCTGCGCGAAGGCGAGGACTGGGCCCGTCGTCACCACCGCGAGCACTCGCTGGCGGCCGTCTATAACGCTTTCTCAATGCCCTGCGCGTTTTCCGGCAATCCGCGCCGTGCCCGGGAACTGGTGACCGAGGGACTGCGCCTTGCCGAACAGGCCGGGGACAGCGTGCTGGCCTGCGCGCTGAAACTGCGGCTCTTCTTCGTCGCGCAGTCCCAGGGACTCGTCGCCGACATGGCCGCTGCAATGGACGCCGTGCTTCGCCACGGCGACGACGACCAGCGTCGGGCCTCGCCGCTGGTCGGTTACGACGTGCCGTCGACGGTCGCCGGGTATCGCGGTTCGGTCTACGTGCTCGCCGGGCAACTCAACTCTGCCCCCGAGCATATACGGCGCGGCATCGAACTGTCGCGCGCCTGCGAAGCGCTGGAAGTCGAATCGTGGATGCACTGGGCCGAGAGCGACCTCTGGCACGAAAGCGGAGAAGCGGCTCGTGCTCTCGCGTCGGGGCGTCAATCCCACGAGATCGCCGAGCGTATCGACAATCCCTTGTCGCTCACTCTGGCGCTTTCCTGTCTCGGGCGCGCGTTGCTGCTTTCCGGCGACGCTCCGTCGGCGATCGAGATGCTGACGCGGGCCGACGCTATGCTGGAGCGGTTGCACCGCCCTCTCCAGGTCGGCGTCGTCGCCGACCTGTCGCGCGCCCACTGCGCCATCGGCAATCTCGTGGAGGCGAAGGCAGCCGCGCAGCGGAGCCTCGCAATGGCCGAGCAGTACGGGGTATTCGACGGCGAAGTGCGCGCCTGCTTCGCACTGGCCAGGGTTCTCATGCTGCAGGGTGACGAAGCGTCGGTCGCCGACGCACTGGCCCTGCTCGACGTTGCGCAGTCGCGTGCGGAGCAGATAGGGCTCGGCGTCATTGCGCCGCACCTCACCGAGCTACGCGGCGAAATCGCGCGACGCCGCGGCGATCACGTCGTCGCGGCGGCTGCGTTCGAGCAGGCCGAGAAATCTTTTCAGGAGATGGGCGCCACCGGGCAC
>CAYYVZ010000132.1:0-11994 GCA_964475235.1 uncultured Myxococcales bacterium
CGATGTTGCCGAGGTACGATCCGTTCTCGGCGTCATCGCGCATGAAGGACTCGGCGAAGTAGTCGAGCTCGATGTCCACGCCGGCGTCGGAAAGGCGGGTGCGCATCCCGCCCCAGTCGCCGGTGGCGCGATCGCTCGCGATCGCGACGTTCGCGCTCGTGAGCCAGGTCGCGAGCGCGAACGCGATTCGCGCGTGGCCCCGGGTGTTCAAGCCGTGGCTCCCATGTCGTGGAACATCGCGGCAGGATCGCGGGTGCCGAAGATCGTCGTCACCGTCGCGCGCGCCGCGTCGTCGAGCGCGAGCCAGTCGCGGCGAAGGTCGCGCCAGACGCGAACCTGAAAGGTCTTGGCGACGCTTCGGAAGGGACGTCCGAGCATCTCCCCGTCGTACAGGCACTCGCGCGCGTCGAAGGCCTTCTCGTTGAACACGGTCGCGCCTTGTTCGCGGTGGCGTTCCCACGCCGCTTCGTTCGCGCGCATGAGGGGCGCGAACGTGTCTGCGAACAGCTCGAGCAGCGGCGCGAGCGTCTCCGATGCCGCCAGCTCGCCCGCCGAGCGCGCATGGTCGCCCGTCTTGATTGACACGAGCCAGCCGAACGTGCGCGGAGCAAGATCGCGAAGGCGCCGCGCCGCGAGCCCGTCGGTCAGGTTCATCGAGAGCTGGCCGTACGCGCTCGCGTCGGCGATCGTGAAGCGCTCGCCGAGAAGGTAGCGCTGCCGGCGCAGGATCTGTTCCATCGACGCGAGGGTTCGCTGCCAGGTTTCCTCGAGAAGCTCGTGGGTCGGAGGGAATCCGTCGAGGGCCGGAGGAGTCATGACGCGAGAGAGCCCCTTCACGGCGTAGCCGGCGGGTGCGACGCTGAAAAGATAGGGAAGCCGCCGAACCTGGCGGCGCTCGAACCAGATGGCGAAGAACGGCCCCACGCCTGGCGGTAGCAGCCTCGCGTACTCGCGAACGAGACGGTCGCCGGGCCTCAGGTTCTCGCCGGCGGCGAGCTTCCAGCGGTTGTGATGAACCATGTAGAGGCCGATCTCGTCGAAGGCCTCGTCGAGGAATCGCGCGATCCAGCCGAGGGCAGCGTCTTCGGGCAGGAGCGGCGCTTCCTCGCTGCGTTCGTCGATCCAGCCGGCGAGAGCCGACGAGTCGAAGAGCACCTCGCGGCCCGAGACGAGAAACGGAACGAGCGGGTACTCGTCGAGCGGATCGCCGGCGGGCGGCCGCCGGGCGGTGCGATTCTTCGTCGCCTTTGCGATCTGGCGGGACGTACGCAGGTTCCGGAGGCGGCCGCCGTCGCGCGGAAGTCGCTCGAACGCAAGTCCGGCGTGCACGAGCATCGACTCGAGCTTGAGCAGGAAAGGGGACAGCTCCGGTCCCCAGACGACGAGGGGCTCGATGCGCACGGAGGCGGACCATGCCTCGCGCCGCGAGCCTTGTCACCGCCGGCGCGTGGCCATCGCATTCGTTTCACGGTAGGCAGGTCGGATGCCCGGCCCGAAGATTCCAGACCGGATACGCTCGCTCGTGCCGTACAAGCCGGGCCGGCCCATCGAGGAGGTCGAGCGCGAGCTCGGCATCGCGGGCTCGATCAAGATTGCGTCCAACGAGAATCCGCTCGGCCCGTCGCCGAAGGCGCTCGAGGCGATGTCGCGCGCGCTGGCCGGCGTTCACCGCTACCCCGACGGCGGTGCGGTCGTGCTGACGGAGAAGCTCGCGGGGCAGCTCGGCGTCGATTCGCGGCGCATCGTGCTCGGAAACGGGTCGAACGAGATCCTGGAGCTTGCCTGCCGGCTTCTCGCCGGTCCCGGGGACGAGGTGCTGTTCTCGGCCGACGCCTTCCTCGTCTATCCGCTGGTTTCGATTGCGGTCGGCGCCACGCCCGTCAAGGCACCGCCGCGCGGCTTCGAGCACGACCTCGACGCGATTGCCGAGCGCATCACCGGCGCGACGCGCATCGTCTTCCTTGCGAACCCGAACAACCCGACCGGCACGATCTTCCGGCGCCGCGAGTGGGAGAGCTTCCTCGCGCGCGTTCCCGAGGACGTCGCCGTGGTGCTCGACGAGGCCTACTTCGAGTTCGTCGAGGACGAGCTCTATCCGGACGGGCTCGCCTACATCGACCGCCACCCGGGCCTGGTCGTCACGCGCACGTTCTCGAAGATCCACGGCCTCGCGGGCCTGCGCATCGGATACGGCGTCGCCTCGCTCGAGATGGCGGACGCGCTCGCACGACTGCGCCAGCCCTTCAACGTGAACCTGCTCGCGCAGGTCGCGGCGACCGCCGCGCTCGACGACACGGCGCACGTCGAAGCCTCGAAAGCGCTCGTCCGCGAAGGCCGCAGGCGCTGGGACGAAGCGCTCGGCCGCCTCGGCCTCGACGCCGTGCCTTCGCACGCGAACTTCCTGCTCGTGCGCACCGGCGACGGAGCGGGCGTGACGGATGCGCTGCTTCACAAGGGCGTCATCGTGAGGCCGATGAATGCGTACGGCTTCCCCGATCACGTGCGCATCACGTTCGGCACGGAAGCGGAAGACACTCGCGCCATCGCGGCGCTGGAAGCCGTGCTGCAGGAGCGCGATGGCGAAGCCGGCAGGCGCCGGGGCGGCGCCGCAGGAGCGGCGTCGTGACGGCGCGATACGATAGGAACGGCGCGGTGACGAAGCGCTACGAGCGCTGCGTGATCGTCGGCACCGGTCTGCTCGGTGCCTCGCTCGCAGGAGCCGGAAAGGCCCGCGGCCTCTTCGCCCACGTGACCGGCGTCGGCCGCTCGCAGTCGAACCTCGACACGGCAGTCGCGCGCGGTCTCATCGACGAAGGCTCCACGGATCTCCACGCCGCGCTTGCCGGGGCCGATCTGGTCGTGCTCGCGACGCCCGTCGTTACCGCCGTCTCCCAGCTTCACGAGATCGCCGGGAAGGCGCCGGCGAGCGCGGTGATCACGGACGTCGGAAGCGTCAAAGGCGCGATCGTAAGGGAAGCCGAGCGCACCGGCCTCTGCACGCGCTTTCTCGGCGCGCATCCTCTCGCCGGCAAGGCCGAGACGGGGGCTGGCGCCGCCGACCCCGAGCTCTTCCGCGACCGCCACGTCGTGCTCACCCCCGACCAGCATTCTCCCGGAGCGCTGGTCGACGAGATGCGCGCGCTGTGGACGGCCGTCGGCGCGAGCGTCTCCATCATGAACGCCGACCAGCACGACGAGGTGCTCGCGACTTCCAGCCACCTTCCGCAGATGGTCGCGTTCGTGCTTGCCGCGACGGCCGATGCGTCGAGGTCGCGCTCCGACGTCATCCGCCTGATGGCCGGCGGCTTTCGCGACACGACGCGGCTGGCGGCGAGCGACGCGGACATGTGGGTCGACATTGCGCGTCTGAACAACGAAGCGATCGTGGAGGCGATGGACGACTTCGGCTCGCTCTGGGACGACCTTCGCAATGCGATCACCGACAACGACGAGACGCTCATCCGCGAGATCATCGCGTCTTCGCAGAAGCTGCGCCGCGAGATCGTACCGTCGTGAGCGAGGGGGCGCCTTCATGAGCCGCTTCGTCGATCGCGCGAATGCGTCGCTCACCGGTACGGTCACGGTGCCCGGCGACAAGTCGATCTCGCATCGCGCGGTGATGTTCAACGCGGCAGGCGAGGGCGAGGCGCGCGTGTCCGGCCTCGCGAGCGGCCGCGACGTCGCCTCCACGATGAGCGCGATGCGCACCCTCGGCGCCGAGGTCGCGAGGACCGGAGACGGAGCCGTGCGCATCCGAGGGCGCGCCATGAAGTTCGAGCGGCGCCCCGGGACCATCGACTGCGAGAACTCCGGAACGACGATGCGGCTCCTGTCGGGCCTGCTGGCCGGCCAGGACGGGCTCGAGGCCGTGCTCGTCGGCGATGCGTCGCTTTCGCGGCGGCCGATGAAGAGAGTAGGTGCACCGCTGGCGGCGCTCGGCGGCCTGATCGAGACGACCGAGGGGCATGCCCCCCTGACGATCCGCGGCGCGGCCCTTGCGCCGGCCGACGTCACCCTCGAGGTCGCCAGCGCACAGGTAAAGAGCGCCGTCCTCCTGGCCGGACTCCAGGCACCGGGGACCACCGTGGTTCTGGAACCCGTCGCGACCCGCGACCATACCGAGAAGCTTCTCGCGGCCATGGGGGTTGCGGTCTCCTCGGTGGGCCCCCGGGCGAGCATCCGCGGCAAGGGAGTTCCTGCGTGCATCGACGTCGCCGTCCCGGGCGACCCGTCGTCGGCTGCCTTCCTGCTGGTTGCCGCCGCCCTCGTTCCCGGGTCGGACGTCACGGTCGAGAACCTCTGCCTCAACCCCACACGCCTCGGCTTCCTCGAGGTCCTGCGCCGCATGGGTGCCGCCGTCGAGTGCCGCGTAACCGGGCAGACCGGCGGCGAGCCGGTCGGCAGCATCCGGTGCCGGTCGTCTGCGCTCCGCGGCTTTCGGATCGACGGCGACGAGGTACCGGCGGCGATCGACGAGCTGCCGCTGCTTGCCGTCGCGGCTGCCTTCGCCGAAGGCGAGTCGGTTATCGCAGACGCTGCCGAGCTGCGTGTAAAGGAGAGCGACCGCATCGCAACAACTGCTGCAATGCTGAAGGCTTTCGGCATCGAAGTTGAAGAAAGAAGCGATGGTATGGTCGTCTGCGGCGGGCGGCCCCGCGGCGGCGCCAGTATCGCCACGCACGGCGATCACCGTATCGCGATGGCCGGAGCCGTCGCCGCGCTTGCCGCCACGGCGGGCGGCGTCACGCTCGACGATGCCGAAGCGATCGACGTGTCGTTTCCGGAGTTCTTCCAGTCGCTTGCGAGGCTCGGTGCATGAGCTCGAGCGGTTCGGAGAGGCGCGGGAGCGGTTCGGCAGGCAGTGAGGCTGTCCGGCGGCCATTCGTTCTGGCGCTCGACGGACCGGCCGGAGCCGGAAAGTCCACGACCGCCCGCGCGGTCGCGGGCGCCCTCGGCTTCGCCTACCTCGATTCGGGGGCGCTTTACCGCTGCGTGGCCCTCGCCGCCCTCGAAAACGGGGTGGCCTCGGACGACGATGCGGGCCTTGGTGCCCTGGCCTCCCGTCTGGAGATTCGCCAGAGCGAGGACGGGCGGTTCCTGCTCGACGGCCGGGATGTGACCGGGCTCATCAGAACCCCCGAAGTGAGTCAGGCTGCCTCGAAAAGCTCGGCCTGTCCCTCGGTCAGAAAGGCCCTCGTGGACATTCAGCGTGCGGCGGTGCTCCCGCCCGGAACCGTCGCCGAAGGCCGCGACATCGGCACCGTCATCTTTCCCGACGCGGACCTCAAGATCTTCCTGGATGCGGACTCGTCCGAGCGAACGAGGCGACGAAGCCTGGAGCTCGCGGAAAGGTCGGTTTCGCCCGAGATCATCGCTCGTGTGGGCGAAGAGATGGCCGAGCGCGACCGCCGCGACAGCACTCGTCCCGTGGCTCCGCTGGCCAAAGCCCACGATGCTCTGGTGATGGACACCACGCATCTACCGTTCGAAGAGGTCGTCGCGCGCATCGTGCGCGAGGTCGAGAAACGACGCCGCACCCCGAAGTAGGCGACAATCCTCGTATTCCCTTGATCCCGCGGACTCTCCGCGTTATCACCCTCGATGCCCGTTCGGGCGTCACACCACGGAGGATTGTTTTTTTGATGCAACAGGAGAAGGCCGCCAATGAGCTGAGCCAGTCGGGAGCGTCGTCGGAGAGTTTCTCGGATCTGTTCGAAGCTTCGCTCAGGTCCGTTCAGTCAGGCGAGGTCGTCAAGGGCCGCATCGTCTCGATCGACCAGGAAGTGGTCACCGTAGACATCGGCTACAAGTCCGAAGGGATCATTCCCGCCTGGGAGTTCCGCGATCGCGACGGCAAGATGCTCGTCGAGGAAGGCCAGGACATCGACGTGTTCGTCGAGTCCACCGGCGGCGACAACGGAGAGCTTCGTCTCTCTTTCCAGCGCGCGCGCCAGAACATCGTCTGGAAAGTCATCGAGGACGCCTTCAACTCGGGCAGCCCGATCACCGGCACCATCGTCGGCCGCGTCAAGGGCGGCCTCAAGGTCGACGTCGGAGTTCCCGCGTTTCTTCCGGGCTCGCACGTCGACACGCGTCCGACTCGCAGCCTCGACCGCTACATCGGCGAAGTCGGCGAGTTCACGATTCTCAAGTTCAATCGTGCGCGCGGCAACGTCGTCGTCTCCCGCAAGGCGCTGCTCGAGAAAGAGCAGGAAGCCGTGCGCGGCGAGACGCTCAAGATTCTCGAAGAGGGCGTCATCCTCGAGGGCACCGTCAAGAACGTCACCGACTACGGCGCGTTCGTCGATCTCGGCGGCATCGACGGCCTGCTTCACGTGACCGACATGTCGTGGGGACGCGTGAGCCATCCGTCCAAGGTCGTGCGCCCCGGCGACGTCATCAAGGTCGTCGTTCTCAAGTACGACGCGACTTCGCACCGCATCTCGCTCGGCCTCAAGCAGCTCCACGACGATCCTTGGGTCACCGTCGCCGACCGCCTCTTTCCGGGCAGCCGCGTTCGCGGCAAGGTCGTGAGCCTCACCGACTACGGCGCGTTCGTCGAGATCGAAGAGGGCATCGAGGGCCTCGTGCACGTGTCCGAAATGTCGTGGACGCGTCGAGTGACGCATCCGTCGCAGGTCGTTACGGTCGGCGACGACGTCGACGTGATGGTCCTGTCGCTCGATCCCGAAAACCGCCGAATTTCGCTCGGCCTGAAGCAGGTCACGCCGAACCCGTGGGAAATGCTGCCGATCGAGCACCCCGTCGGCACGCAGATCACCGGCAAGGTCACGAGCGTCACCGACTTCGGCGTGTTCGTGAACGTGAAGGAAGGCATCGACGGACTCGTGCACATCTCGGACATGCACTGGACCCGCAAGGTCCACCATCCGTCCGAGCTCCTGAAGAAGGGCGACGAGGTGCGCTGCGCGGTGCTCGGGATCGACATCCCGAACGAGCGCCTCTCCCTCGGCATCAAGCAGCTCGACGAAGACCCGTGGCGCCGCATGTCCGACCGCTACCCGGTCGGCGCACGCGTACACGGCAAGATCACCAACATCGCCGACTTCGGCCTGTTCGTGGCGATCGAGGACGGCGTCGAGGGCCTCGTCCATGTTTCCCAGCTCGGGCGCGACCGCGTCGAGAACCCCCGCGACCACTTCTCGGTGGGCCAGGAGCTCGAGGCGGAGGTCACCCAGGTCGACATTCGCGAGCGCCGTATCTCCCTCAGTATCCGGTCCCTCCTGCAGTCGGCGGAGAAGGAAGAGATGCGCGCCTACATGGCCGAAACCGCCCCCGGCCGGGGTGGTAGCGTTACCCTTGGCGACATGATCCAAGAAAAGCTCGCACGGCGAAAAGGCCGTGACGGCGGTGGCCACGACGACTGAGCGGCCACCGGGAGGGCTGTCGCCAGATGACCAAGCGTGACCTGATCGACGAAATCGTTCGGCTCTATCCCGTCTACTCGAGGCGGGACGCGGAGGTGATCGTCAACTCCGTCTTCGAGAGCATGACCGAGGCGCTCTGCAAGGGAGACCGCATCGAGATCCGCGGTTTCGGCAGCTTCGTCGTGAAGAACAGACTTGCGCGCGAAGGCCGCAACCCCAAGACCGGCGAGCTCGTCGCCGTCGCATCGAAGACCGTGCCCTTCTTCAAGGTGGGCAAGGAACTCAAGCAGCGCGTGGACGCGGGCTACGACGCGGCCGTCAAGGCCGGGACGGCCGCGGGCCAGGCGGCTGCCGACGGCGAGTAGCAGCCGCGCGGCGCTCGGAAGACGTGAAAGTCCTCTGGGCCCCGTGGCGCCTGAGCTACGTTTCGAGTGTCGATTCCGGCAGCGGCTGCATCTTCTGCGACAAGCCGCGCGGCCTGACTCCCGAACAGAGAAGCCAGGACCTCGTCCTTCGTGTGACCGAGCACGCGAGCGTGCTCATGAATCTGTTTCCCTACGCGAACGGTCACATCATGGTGGCTCCGCGTGCCCATACTTCCGACTATGCGTGCCTCGATCCCGAGGTTTCGCAGGCCCTCCAGGCCGAGCTGCAGCGCACGGTGCGGGTGCTCACGCGCGCCTTCTCGCCGGCGGGCTTCAACATCGGCATGAACCTCGGGCGTGCGGGCGGGGCGGGCATCACCGAACACCTGCACTGGCACGTGGTGCCGCGCTGGGTGGGCGACACGAATTTCATGGCGGCCCTGGCCGACACGCGCGTGATGCCCGACCATCTCGCCAGCACGTACGCGCGCCTGCTTCCTCTCTTCGACGACGACAAGGAATGATCCCGTGAGAATTCTCCGAAACCTTCTCTACATCTTCGTGATCGTGGCCGGCATCGTGCTCGCGAGCGCCAACATGACGCTGGTGCGCTTCGTGTATATCCCGGGGGTCGCGTTCCTCTCGACGGGCGAGCAGGCCGAAGCCGAGCTGCCGCTTGCGCTGCTGCTGCTCGCGTTCCTGCTGCTCGGTGCCGTCGTCGCCGGTACCGGGACGCTCGTCGAGCACGTGCGCCTGCGTTTCCTCGTGCGCCGCAACGAGAAGGTCGTCAAGGCGCTGCGCAGCGAGCTCGACAAGGCGCGAACCGAGCTCGAGCAGGCCGAGGCGGCGCTTGCCGCGAGGTCTTCCGAGCTCGCCAGCGAGCAGGCGCGCGCGCGCCGCGCAGAAGAGTCCGAGTCGCGCGCCCTTGCCGAGGCCGGCGAGGAGCGCATCCGCGCCGACGCCGCCGAGGCCGCGCAGGCCGCGCAGGCGGCTCAGGAGACTCGAGCCGGCGAGGGGCGAGACCAGTTCCCGTGAATCCGGGCGCGCGGTGCGCGCCTGATCGGATGGCCTCCAGCCGTTCCCCGTTCCGCCCGTCCAGATCGCGGCACGGCTCGCGGTTGCGACTGCCGTAGAGCGTTCGCGCACACCACGCGCATGCTCTGCGTTGCACGGCCGACGCTCCGGCTCCTATAGTGCCGCGGGATGAAGCCGCAGGACGCCAAGTCGAGTCCCAGGAACCTCGGCGAGCTGCGGGAATCGGGATACCGTTCGCGCAGCGTCCGCGAGGAGTTGCGCGAAAATCTTCTCCGGATTCTCGAACAGGACGGCGACACGGCTCGTGTCTTCCCGGGCATCGTCGGCTACGACGAGTCGGTGATCCCCGAGCTCGAAAATGCGGTGCTCGCCGGACACCACATCGTCCTCCTCGGAGAACGCGGCCAGGCCAAGACCAGGCTCATCCGTGCCCTCGTCGGACTTCTCGACGAGACGGTGCCCGCCGTCGAGGGCTGCGAGCTCCATGACGACCCGATGAACCCGATCTGCGCGGCCTGCCGCCGCCGCGCTGCGACCGAAGGCGACGCGCTGCCGGTCGTGTGGATCCCGCGCGACCTTCGCTATGCGGAGAAGCTCGCGACGCCCGACGTGACGATCGCCGACCTCATCGGCGAGATCGACCCGGTGCGCGTGGCCGAAGGGCGCTACCTGTCGGACGAAGAGTGCATCCACTTCGGTCTCGCCGCACGCAGTCACCGCGGGATTTTCGCGATCAACGAGCTGCCCGACCTCGCCGAGAAGGTCCAGGTCGGCCTCTTCAACCTCATGGAAGAGCGCGACCTGCAGATCAAGGGCTTCAAGGTCCGTCTTCCCCTCGATGTCATCGTCGTGGCGACGGCCAACCCCGAGGACTACACGAGCCGCGGCCGCATCGTCACCCCGCTCAAGGACCGCTTCGACGTGCAGGTGCGCACGCACTATCCGAAGACGGTCGCCGAGGAAGTGGCGATCATGGAACAGGAGGTCGGTGCGCTGGAGAGGTCCGGACGGCCGCTGCGCGTCGCCGACTTCCTGAAAGAGATCGTCGCGCGCTTCACGATGGAGGCGCGCAAGGCTCCCGAGGTGAACCAGGCTTCGGGCGTCAGCGTGCGCGTCACCGTCAACAACTACGAGACGCTGCTCGCCAACGCGGAAAAGCGTGCGATCCGCCGCCGCGAGCCCGAGATCGCTCCACGCATCAGCGACCTGCACGCGCTGTTCGCCTCCAGCAACGGCAAGCTCGAGCTCGAGTACGGGCTCGACGGGGCGCGGGAAGCCGTCATCGTCGATCGCCTGCTCTCGCTTGCGATCAAGGGCGCTTTCGAGGCGCGCCTGCCCGCCGCCGAGCTCGCGCCGGTGGTCGAATACATGGGACGCGGCTGGGGCGTTGCGGTGTCGGACACGATGCCTTCGGCGGACTACGCTGAGGCGCTCGCGTCGATCCCCGGCCTTCGCGAGGTGGTCGATCGCCTCGGGCCCTTCGAGAGCCCCGGTCTCTCGGCTGCGGCGGTCGAGTTCGTCTTCGAGGGGCTGCACCTCATGAAGAAGCTCAACCGCGACCGCGACGGGGGACGACTCTCCTACGCGGCCTGAGGGGCGCACTTGCGAGCCTCGCGAGCATGGAGATGGGAAGCCTCGCGAGCACTGCGATGGGAAGCCTCGCGAGCATGGAGATGGGAAGCCTCGTGAGCCTTGGAATGGAAAGCTCCTGAGCAGTGCGATGCGCATTCGCTACACCATCTGGGACGGCCGCCAGAAGCTCGCACTCGACGCCGAGCGCATCTTCGACCGCCTCGCCGAGCACCTCCAGAACAGCGACGACCTGAACGAAGCGCTCTCGCGTCTGCTGCGAGAAGGAATATCGGGCGACGAATTCGAGGCCGTCGGCGCGGACGAGCTCGCCGAGAAAGTCCGCGAGGCCATTCGCGAGCTCTACGACAAGTACAACCTGTCGCGTGCGCTCGAGGAACCCTGGAACGACCTCGACGACATCGTGGCCGCCGAGGAGGATGCCCTCGACGGGGCAGCGACCGCCGAAGAAAGGAAGCGCCGTCGCGACGAACTCGACGCATTGTCGCGCATCCTCGAAGAGCGTCTCGCCCAGATGAAGCAATGGCCGTTCGCGGACGAGGACGCGAAGCAGTCGTTCGAAAAAATGAACGAGCGCGCCGGCGACATCGCGCGCGTCGAGCGCTTCCAGCGCCGCTTCCGCGACCAGTTCCAGGGTCCGGAGAGCCTCGACTTCGAGGGGGCTCTGTCGCTGCTCGACAAGTTCGAGAAGCTGCGCGCGCTGGAGAAGGCCCTGCGCGAGCGCGACCTCGATGCGATTGACGAAGAGGCGATGGGCGCGCTCCTCGGCGAGGAATTCGGCGACGCCATCGGGCGCCTCAAGCAGATGATGCGGCTCCTCGTCGATGCCGGTTATCTCGTGAGCAAGGGCGGACGCACGACCCTGACGCCCAAGGCGGCGCGCCGCATGGGCCAGATCGCGCTGAAAGAGATGCTGGCCGAGCTGATCCCCGACGCGGCCGGTCGCCACGACACGTCCAGACGGGGAGCGAGCGAGAACATCACGGAACAGGCTCGTGCCTACGAGTACGGCGACCCGATGACGATCGACGTTGCGGCGACCGTGCGGGCCGCTCTCGCACGCGAAGTGAGCCGGCAGGGAGCCAGCCGGTTTCGCGAGATTGCCTCGCGCCGCGCGGACGGCGAGGCGCCGAGCCGCGCCGTCCACCTCGAGCCCGGCGACCTTCACGTGAAGGAAAGCCTGCGCAGCACGCGGACTTCGACCGTGCTGCTGCTCGACATGAGCTGGTCGATGAGCTGGGAGGGGCGCTTCGCCGCCGCGAAGAAGGTCGCCCTGGCCATGGAGACGCTCATGCGCACGCGCTACCCGCGCGATTACTTCGGCATGGTCGGCTTCTACACGCGCGCCGTCGAGCTGAAACCGTCCGACCTCGCCGAGGTCACGTGGAACATGGGCGACCCGTTCACGAACCTGCAGGACGGCCTTCGCGTGGCTTCGCGGCTGCTCGACCGCCACCCGGCGACGACCCAGCAGATGATCGTCATCACCGACGGCCAGCCCACCGCGTACTTCAGCGAGGGACGCCTCTTCTGCGAGTGGCCGATGAGCGTCGGCGGCATCTCGTCGCGCGCGACGGTCGAGACGCTGAAGGAGGTCGAGCGCGTGACGCGCAAGG
>CAYYVZ010000133.1:0-11839 GCA_964475235.1 uncultured Myxococcales bacterium
GCCCGCATCGAGTCGATCGACGTCTCGCGCAACGAGCGAGCCTTCGAGGAGCGCTGCGTGGCCGTGATCGCAGGCTTCCAGGGCGTGGACGAGGACGACAACATCACGACCCTCGGCCGCGGCGGTTCCGACACGACGGGCGTCGCCATCGCGGCGGCCATCGAAGCGGACGTCTGCGAGATCCTCACCGACGTCCAGGGTGTCTACACGACGGATCCGCGCGTGTGTCCGGACGCGCTCAAGCTCGACCGCATCTCGTACGACGAGATGCTCGAGCTCGCGAGTCTCGGCGCCAAGGTCCTGCAGATTCGCTCGGTCGAATTCGCCAAGCGCTACAACGTGCCCGTTCACGTGCGCTCGAGCTTCGACGACAGCGAAGGAACCTGGGTGGTTCCGGAGGAAGAAGGAATGGAAGAGATTCTCGTTTCCGGTGTCGCGTTCGATCGCGCCCAGGCCCAGATCACCATCGCAGACGTTCCCGATTCTCCGGGCCTGGCTGCCTCGATCTTCGTTCCGCTGGCGGACGCCAATCTGGTGATCGACATGATCGTGCAGAACGTCGGCCACGACGGACGCACCGACGTCACTTTCACCGTACCGGAGGCCGACGTGGCCGCGACGAAGGCGATCGCCGAAAAGTCGGCGACAGCGATCGGTGCGAGCGGCGTCAGCACGCAGACGGGTCTCGGAAAGGTCAGCGTCGTCGGCCTGGGCATGCGCAACCACGCGGGGGTCGCTGCAAGGATGTTCGACGTGCTCGCCCGTGAGAAGATCAACATCCGCATGATCTCCACCTCCGAAATCAAGATCTCCGTCGTCGTCTCCAACGAGCAGGTGGACCCGGCCGTGCGCGCGCTGCACGCGGCATTCCTCGGCCCCGATGCGAAGGCCGTACGGGGGAGCGATTGAGGGCCGGCGTCGAAAAGCCCCGCTCCGTCGAGATCTACGACACGACGCTGCGCGACGGCACGCAGGGCGAAGGCGTCAGCTACACGGTCCGCGACAAGGTCGCCGTCGCAAAGAGGCTCGACGAGTTCGGCGTGGCCGTCATCGAGGGCGGCTGGCCGGGCTCGAACCCGCGCGACGCGCAGTTCTTCGAGGACATCCGCAAGGAGAAGCTCCGGCACGCGAAGATCGCCGCCTTCGGCTCGACGATCCGCCCGGGCAGGCCGCCGTCGCAGGACGCCAACATGAAGGCGCTCCTCGACGCGGAAACTCCCGTCGTCACGATCGTCGCCAAGACGTGGGACCTGCACGTGCACGAGGACCTGCGCATCGAGCTCGACGAGAACCTCGAGCTGATCGGCAAGTCGATCGCGTACCTCAAGAAGCGCGTCGATCGCGTGATCCTCGACGCCGAGCACTTCTTCGACGGGCTGGCGGCCAACCACGACTACGCGCTCGCGTGCCTCGCCGCCGCGGCCGAAGCCGGCGCCGACCTGCTCTGCCTCTGCGACACGCGCGGCGGCTCGCTGCCGAGCGCTGTTGAGGCTGCAACGAAAGAGACGCTCGCGCTCGGCAAGGCCGTCGGCGTTCACTGTCACAACGACTCCGGCCTCGCGGTCGCGAACTCGCTCGCCGCAATCGAGGCCGGTGCGTCGCAGGTCCAGGGCACGATCAACGGCTTCGGTGAGAGGTGCGGCAACGCCAACCTCTGCACGGTGATTCCGAACCTCCAGATCAAGATGGGCTACCGCTGCGTCTCGCCCGAGCAGCTCGCGAAGCTGACGGACGTGTCGCGCTACTGTGCCGAGCTCGCCAACGTCGAAGTCGAGCGACGCATGCCCTACGTCGGCCGCTCCGCGTTCGCGCACAAGGGCGGCCTGCACGTTGCGGCCGTGCGCAAGAACGCGGTGACGTACGAGCACATCGCTCCGGGCCTCGTCGGCAACGAGCAGCGCGTGCTGGTCTCGGATCTTTCGGGGCGCAGCAACGTCGTGCACAAGGCCGAGCAGTTCGGCATCGACGTCGAGGGGCGCCACGACGAGCTCGCGTCGCTGCTCGGGCATCTCAAGGAGCTCGAGCACAGCGGCTTCCAGTTCGAGGGCGCCGATGCCTCGTTCGAGCTGCTGATGCGGCGCAACCTCCATCCCTTCGAGAGGTTCTTCAAGTTGCTCGGCTTCCGCGTGACCGACGAGAAGCGATCGGAAGAAGGCCACACGCGCTGCGAGGCGACGGTGATGATCGAGGGGCCCGACGGCGAGGTCGAGCACACCGCTTCCGAAGGCAACGGCCCGGTGAATGCGCTCGACCGTGCGCTGCGCAAGGCGCTCACCAAGTTCTACCCGAGCCTCGCGGCCGTGCAGCTCCACGACTACAAGGTCCGCGTCCTCGACGGCAAGAGCGGCACCGAGAGCCGCGTGCGCGTGCTCATCGAATCGGGCGACGGCGAGAAGCGATGGGGAACCGTCGGGGTCTCGCACAACGTCGTCGAGGCCAGCTGGCAGGCCCTCGTGGACAGCGTCGTATATCACCTCCTCAAGCAGGAAGAGCAGATGCAGAAGCGGCCGCGCTCGGTCGCGGCAAGCGGTGGTCACCAAACCGCAATCCGCGGCGTTTCGAAGCCCTCCGCGAAGACCTCGGGGGGCAAGCGGCGGAGTTGATCCGCCGCCTGACGCCATGCCGATGAGTGAGCACGGATACTTCGACTACAACGCAAGCAGCCTGCTCCGGCCCGAGGCAGCGGCGGCCATGCGGAAGTGGATCGACGGCGGCGGGGGCAACCCGTCGAGCATGCATACGCGCGGCCGCAACGCGCGTATCGCGATGGAAGACGCACGCCGTCTCGTCGCAGCACTCACGGACGGCGCGACAGCGCGCGACGTCGTCTTCAACTCCGGCGCAACCGAATCGAACAACACCGTGCTGCGCGCGTTCGCTGCCGCGTGCCCCGACGCTGCCGTCGTGATCTCGACCGTCGAGCACCACTCGCTGATGGCGACGGCGGACGACCTCGAGCAGCGGGGACACCGCATCGTGCGGCTCGCACCGCGCCCGGACGGAAGCCTCGACTTCGCGCCGCTTCGCGCACTTGCGGCTTCGGAGCCAAGCCTCGTGAGCCTCGGGCTCGCCAACGGCGAGAGCGGGGCGATCCTCGACCTCGCCTCGTTGCTGGAAGCGTGTCCGGCCTCGGCGTTCGTTCATCTCGATGCGGCACAGGCTGCGGGAAGAATCCGCGTGCCTTTCGGCGGGCGCATCGATGCGCTTTCGATGTCGGGCCACAAGTTCGGCTCGCCGCCGGGAATCGGAGCGCTGTTTCTCTCCGAGCGACTGCGCGCGCTGCTGAAGCCGCTGCTGACGGGTGGACCGCAGGAGTGGTCGTTGCGCGCGGGAACGCCGAACGTGCCGGGCATCGTCGCCATGGGCGCGGCCGCCAGGGTCGCCGTACGCACCAGAGACGCGGAGACCGAAAGACTGCGGGGCATTCGCGACGCGCTGTGGAAGCAGCTGTCGTCGTCCGCATCCGATCTGCTGCGCATCACGCCGGAGAACGGACTTTCGAACACGCTCACGATCGCCGTGGCCGAGTGCAACGCCGACAGCATGATCGCATCGCTCGACCTCTCCGGGTTCTGCGTGTCGGCCGGATCGGCCTGCGCAGCCGGTTCGACCGAGCCGTCGCACGTGATGAAGGCACTCGGTCTCGCGCCTCGCTGGCATGGCGGCGTGCTGCGCATCAGCCTCGGCTGGTCCACGCGCGACGAGGATGCGGCGGCTCTTGCCGAGGCACTGATCGCCGTCGTTCGTCGCGCACGGGAGGCCGCATGAGCGGCGCAGGCATGCAGCCGGTCTCCGGCGCCGGGCTTCGCGTTGCGCCACCGCCGGGTGCGCGGGTCGTCGTCGCGATGAGCGGTGGCGTCGACAGCTCGGTGGCGACGGCACTGCTCGTCGATCGCGGCTACGAGGTGGTCGGCATTTCGCTCCGGCTCGCAGAAGAACGGCCGGGCGGCCAGTCGAGCGGCTGCTGCAGCCTCGAGGATTTCCAGGATGCCGCGCGCGTCGCCGACGCGCTCGGCGTTCCGCACTACGTGTTCGACATGCGCGAAGCCTTTGCGCGCGACGTCATCGCGCCGTTCGTGGAAGAGTATCTCGCGGGTCGCACGCCGAGCCCCTGCATCCTGTGCAACCGCTCGATCAAGTTCTCGGCGCTGCGCAGGCGCGCGGCCGAGCTCGGCGCCGAGTGGGTGGCTACGGGACACTACGCGCGCCGCGATCACGACGGCACGCGCTTCCGGCTCCTGCAGGGCAGGGACTCCGGCAAGGACCAGAGCTACTTCCTCTTCGAGATGGACCAGAAGGGTCTCGCGCACACGCTCTTCCCCGTCGGCGACATGACGAAGGACGAAGTTCGCGCCTACGCGACGAGTCGCGGCGTGGTCACCGCGAACAAGGCCGACAGCCAGGAGATCTGCTTCGTGCCCGACGGCCGCTACGCCGACTTCGTCGAGAAGGTGGCTGCGACGCGCACCCGTCCCGGCGAGTTCGTGGACGGCGACGGGAAGGTGCTCGGGCGTCACGAAGGCGTGCACCGCTACACCGTCGGCCAGCGACGCGGGCTCGGCATCGCGCACTCGGAACCGCTCTACGTGGAATCGGTGGATGCGTCGTCGGGCCGGGTTCGCGTCGGCGAGCGCAACTCGCTCCGTCGCGGCGGGCTCGTTGCCGACGGCGTCGTCTGGACGTCCGGCGCGGTTCCGGCCGACGGCACCTCCGTCGACGCGCGGATCCGCTACCGCCATCGCGGAGCGCGCGCATCGGTGTTCACCCCGGAGCCCGGCAAGGCGACGCTTCGTTTCGACGAACCGGTCGAGGCGATCTCGCCCGGACAGGCCGTCGTGTTCTACCGCGGCGACGAAGTGCTCGGCGGCGGCTGGATCCGCGAGTCGCTCCCGGTCGAGGATGCCGGCGCCGGGTTGCCCGCCCAGCCCCAGGACGTTTCGCCGGAGACGGCCGCCGCAACAGCGGCGCCCCGGCACGAGGCCTCGCGATGATGCGCGTGGCCGTCGCCACGCTCGGCTGCAAGGTGAACCGCTACGACACGGCGGTGATCGAGCAGCGCATGGACGCGCGCGGCTGGCAGCGTGTCGGCTTCGAGGACGAAGCCGACGCCTACATCGTGAACTCGTGTACCGTGACCGACCGCGCCGACCGCGACGCGCGACGGCTCGCGCGCAAGGCAAAGCGCCGCAGCCCCGCGGCCCGCGTGATCATGACGGGCTGCTACGCGCAGGTGAGTCCCGCCGGCGTCGCCGCGCTCGACTACGTGGACTACGTCGTCGGGCTCGGGCGCGTGGACGACCTGCTTCGTGCGGTGGAAGGCGAGCTCGACACGAAGATGGCCGTTTCCGACGTGCGCAGGGCGGACACGGTGGCGACGCTCGGCATCTCGAGCTTCCCCGGACGCAGCCGCGCCTTCGTGAAGGTACAGGAAGGCTGCGACCTGTTCTGTACGTTCTGCATCGTGCCGGTGGCGCGCGGACGCAGCCGCAGCGTCGGGGCGCGCGAGGTGATCGACGAGATCGAACGGCTCGCCGCACGCGGTTTCCGCGAGGTCGTCCTCACGGGCGTCCATCTCGGCGGCTACGGCGCCGACCTCGATCCGCCGCAGGATCTCGCATGGCTGCTCGAGTGCATCGCCGAACGGCGGCCGCCGGTGCGCGTGCGCGTGAGCTCGGTCGATCCTCCGGAGATCACGGAGCGCCTCCTCGACGTGATGTCGGACGCGTCGCTCTTCTGCCCGCACCTGCACGTGCCGCTCCAGTCGGCCGACGACGGCGTGCTCGCGCGCATGCGGCGCCGCTACTCGGTTGCCGAAGCCGCCGAAGCGTTCGCTCGCATTCGCCGCATGCTCGGCAGCGACGTCTCGATCGGTACCGACATCGTCACCGGCTTCCCCGAAGAGAGCGAGGCCGAGTATCGCAGCACGTGCGCGCAGCTCGAGGATCTCGGGCTCTCCTATCTCCATGTTTTCCCGTACTCGCAGCGCTCCTCGACTTCGGCGGCCAAGCGCTGGAAGGCGCTTCCGGACGCTCTCGTGCACGAGCGCGCCGACCGTCTTCGCGAGCTCGACGCCGGGCTTCGCGAGCGTTTCCGCCGCCGCTTCGTCGGCCGCCAGGCGAACGTGCTGTTCGAAGGCACGCGCGACGCAGCGACCGGCCGGTGGACCGGTTACAGCGAGCACTACCTGCCGGTTGCGTGCACGACCGAGCGCCTGCCTCACGACGCCGAGCTGCGCGGCACCATCCACCGTGCGCGCATCGACGCCATGGACGACAGCCGGCTTCTCGGGAGCATGGTGTGACCGCGCGCCGCAAATCTGCTGCCTCGGCCGCCGACCTCGCGTCGCTGCAGACCCTGGTCGGCTACGAGTTCAAGGATGAGGGTCTGCTCGAGCGCGCCCTCGTCCACAGCTCAGCGGCCACCGAAGGCGACATCGAGAGCAACCAGACCCTCGAGTTCCTCGGCGACGCGGTGCTGGACCTCGCCGTCTCCGAGTTCCTGCTGCGCCGTCATCCCGATCGTGCCGAAGGCGAGCTCACGCGCATGCGCGCGAGCATCGTGAGCGCCACGGGGCTCGCCAGGGCGGCGGGCCGCCTCGAGCTTGGCCGCTGGATCCGGCTCGGCCGCGGCGAAGCGCGCAGCGGCGGCGGCACCAAAGCCAACATCCTCGCCGACACTTACGAGGCCCTCATCGCGGCTGTCTTCCTCGACGGCGGCTACGAAGCCGCCCGGCGCGTCGTCGAAGCGACGTTCGCGAACGAGATCGAATCGGCCGATCCGGTCGGCGGCGACTGGAAGACCGAGCTCCAGGAACTGACGCAGCTGCACTTCCACTGCACGCCGAGCTACTCGCTCGTGTCGGTCACGGGCCCCGACCACGCCAAGCACTTCGAAGTCGCGATCCGCCTTGCCGGCGAGACCATCGCGCGCGGCGAAGGCCCCAACCGCAAGAGCGCCGAGCAGATGGCCGCCGAGGAGGCCGTGAAGGTCCTGGCCGAGCGTGCACCGCTGCCGACCCCGCCCGAGGCGGTGAAGAAAGCCGCGCCGCGCTCGCGCAAGCGCAAGAATGCCCCGGCCGCGAACGCTGCCGACGGAGCCGAAACGGAATCGGGCACCGGTGCCGGAACCGAGACCATCTCGAGCAACGGTGCGGCGTCTTCCTCCGACTCGGGCAACGGCGCTGCCGTGGTACCGGGCACCGACGCTTCCGCCGATACCCCCGAGCCCAGGGATTCCGTGACCGAACGGCCCGACGGCAAGAGCGCCTCGTGAGCACCGGAACCGAAGCAGGCGCCCGGCGCTGCGGCTACGTTGCGATCGCAGGCGCACCGAACGTCGGGAAATCGACGCTGCTCAACCGCATCCTCGGCCGGCCCGTGGCGATCGCGACGCCGAAGCCGCAGACCACACGTCGCCGCCTGCTCGGCCTCGAGACGCGCGGGAACGTACAGCTCGTCTTCTGCGATACGCCCGGCATTCACCCGATCCGCGGCCTCATGCACGACCGCATGAACGCCGAGGCCCGCCAGGGCCTGCGCGAAGCCGACGTCGTCTGCTGGATCCTCGACGCCTCGCGCGGCGTCGGGCGCATCGACCGTACCGAAGCCGAGAAGTTCAACGGCGAGAAGACGATCATCGTCATCAACAAGAGCGACGCGATCGCCAAGGCGGCGCTTCTTCCGCTCATGTCCGAAGCGGCGAAGCTGCTGCCGGGCTGCGAAGTGTTCCCGACCAGCGCGCGCACCGGCGCCGGTGTCGAGGAGCTCGTCGCGTATCTCGTGACGCGCATGCCGGAAGGGCCGTGGCAGTTCGATCCGGAGCTGTTCACCGACCAGAGCGAGCGCTCGCTCGTTTCCGAGCTGGTGCGCGAGCAGCTCTTCCTGCAGCTCGACGAGGAGCTGCCCTACCGCGTGGCGGTCGGCGTGGACGTGTTCCGCGACGGGCCCCGCCACACGTCGATCTCGGCGACGATTTATACCGACAGCGATTCGACGAAGCGCATCATCGTCGGCAAGGGCGGTGCGCGCATCAAGAGCGTCGGCATCGCGGCACGCGAACGCATCGAAGACCTGCTCGGACGAAAGGTCTTCCTGGAGCTTTTCGTGAAGGTGAAGCCGGGCTGGCAAGACGACCCGCGCTTCCTCGAGGAGCTCGGACTGTGACAAATTCTCCCTCGGCTGGCGCGCGGCGCATTCGTGTGGCCATCGTCGGCCGGCCGAACGTCGGCAAATCGACCCTGTTCAATCGGATTCTCGGACACCGGCGCGCGATCACGCTCGACCAGCCCGGCATCACGCGCGATCCCATCGTCGAGCCGCTCGACTGGGACGGTCTCCCGATCGACCTCGTCGACACGGGCGGGCTTCGCGGCGAGGCGGAGATCGCGCTCGCCGACCGCGTGCACGAGCACACGGTGCGCGCGATCGGCGCGAGCGACATCCTGGTCGTGCTGTTCGACGTGAAGACGGGCCTGAGCCCGCTCGATCGCGAGACCGTCGATCTCGTCATCAAAAGCGGGCTGCCGGCGGTTTACGTCGCCACCAAGGGCGAGGGCAGGGCGAGCGAAACGACCGCGCTCGAGTTCTGCGCGCTCGGGATCGATGCGCCCCTCGTGATCTCGGCCGAGCACGGGCACGGGATCTCCGAGCTGCGCAGCCAGATCGAGGAGATCGCGGAAGGGCTGATCGAACGCCGGGAGCCGGTTGCCGGCGCGGATCTCGAGGAAGACGAAGTCCCCGAGGACGGCGACGAATCGATCGAAGCCGAGACCACGGTTTCGCGCCCCTGCCGCGTCGCACTGGTCGGCCGGCCGAACGTCGGCAAGTCGTCGCTCCTCAATCTTCTCGCCGGCGAGATGCTCTCGCTGGTCGATGACAAGCCGGGCACCACGCGCGACGTGGTGGACACCGAGATCGAGCGCGACGGCAAGCGCTACGTGCTTCTCGACACCGCCGGGATGCGCCGCCCTTCGCGCGTCGAGGAGGGAGTCGAGTGGATCAGCGTGCGGCGCTCGCTCGAGGCCATCGAACGCGCGGACGTCGTCGTGCTCCTCGTCGAGCCGGAAGAGGGCGTCACCGACCAGGACGCGCGCATCGCGCGCCGTGCCTGGGAGGAGGGCCGCGCGATGGTGCTGCTGATCAACAAGATCGACCTCGCGCGCGAGGCCCAGCTCGCACGGGTCGAAGCCAACCTGCGCGACACGTATCCGACGCTTTATCCGGTCCCTGCCGCGCGGATCTCGGTAAAGCGAGGCATCGGAATCGACGAGGCCTTCGATCTCATCGACAAGGCCTACGCTGCTCACAACCGCAAGCTCAAGACTGCGGAAGTGAATCGCGTGCTCGGCGAAGCTGCCAAGCGACGCGAGCCTCCGATCCTCTCGCGTGGCCGCGCCAAGCTGTTCTACGGTACGCAGACCGGCGTGAGACCACCGACGATCGGCATCTTCACGAACCGGATCGAGCTGCCCGAGGACTACATCCGCTTCCTCGAGCGCTGCTTCCGCGAGGAGATCGATTTCACCGGCAGCCCGCTGCGCCTGCGCTTCGTGCGCCGCGACTCGCACGGCAACCGCGACCCGGGGGATGCTCCGCCCAAGGAGAAAGTCGGCCGGGATCGGCGCGGGATGAAGTCGCGGCGGTAGTTGCGGTCATGTCCGCATTTCGGAAATCGGGGACGGATCCCGATTAAGCGAGCTCGACTGCCTCAGCCTGCCGCATGCTCCCGCGCCAGCCTCACGTAGATCTCCACCGACTCGCGCATCCACGCCCGCTCCGCCTCCGTCACCTCGCGCACGATCTTCGCGGGTGACCCCATCGCCACCATCCCCGGCGGCACCTTCGTCCCGGGAGTGACGAGAGATCCGGCCCCGACGAGAGCTCCCGCACCGATCACCGCCTGGTCGAGCACGATCGCGCCGATGCCGACTAGCGCACCGCTCTCCACCGTGCAGCCGTGAAGCACGACGCGATGGCCGATCGTGATGTCGTCGTGAAGCACGGTCGCGTACTTGTCGTGCGTGACGTGCAGCACGCAGTGGTCCTGCACGTTCGTGCGCGCGCCGATGCGAATCGGAAAGACGTCGCCTCGTACGACCGAGCCGTACCAGACCGACGAGCCTTCGCCGATCTCGACGTCGCCGATCACGTCCGCCGACGGGGCGACCCACGCGGACGTCGCGATTCGAGGCGTACGGTCGAGATAGGGGCGGATCATTCGGCCCGAGTCTTCCCGCTCGCCGCGACACGGGCAAGGCGGAGGGCGGGGCGGCGGCCGAGCGTGTATGCACAGGCGGATCGCGGAGAGTGCGCAGCCGCCGACCGGATTTCTTGCAACCGTCCGACGGCGTCGCTACAACCCAAAAATGGAAGCCTTGGACAACCTTCGCGAGGCTCTCACCTTCGACGACGTTCTGCTCGTTCCGGGTGATTCCTCGATCCTGCCCACCCAGGCCGACGTCGGTACCAGACTGACCCGGCGCATCAACGTCAACATTCCGCTCATCAGCGCCGCGATGGACACGGTGACCGAGTCGCGCATGGCGATCGCCATGGCCCGGGTCGGCGGCATCGGCTTCATCCATCGCAACCTGAGTCCCGAAGCGCAGGCGGCCGAAGTCGCCCGCGTGAAGAAGAGCGAGAGCTGGATGGTGCGCGACCCGCTCACGATCGAGCCGGACGCACGCCTTTCCACCGCGCTCGACCTCATGTCGCGCAACAACATCTCGGGGCTTCCCGTGACGAAGGCCGGCCATCTCGTCGGCATCCTCACGAACCGCGACGTCCGTTTCGAGAAGAACCTCGGACGGGCCGTCTCCGAGCTCATGACGAGCGAGCAGCTCGTGACGACGCGCGCCGGGATCTCCCTCGAGGAAGCGACCGCGCTGCTCCACCAGAACCGCATCGAGAAGCTGCTCGTCGTCGACGAAGCCGGCGGCCTCGTCGGCCTCATCACCGTCAAGGACATCCAGAAGTCGATCGAGTTCCCGAGCGCGAGCAAGGACGAGCACGGGCGCCTGCTGTGCGGAGCCGCCGTCGGTGTCGGTCCCGACCACATCGCCCGCGTCACCGCGCTGCGCGACGCCGGCGTGGACGTCGTCGCCGTGGACACGGCCCACGGTCACTCGAAGAACGTCCTCGAAACGGTCGCCGAGATTAAGAAGATGTTCCCCGACCTGCAGGTGATCGGCGGCAACGTCGCGACGACCGAGGGCGCGCAGGCCCTCATCGACGCCGGCTGCGACGGCGTGAAGGTCGGCATGGGCGTCGGATCGATCTGCACGACGCGCATCATTTCAGGCGTCGGCATCCCGCAGCTCACGGCCGTTGCCGACGCGTGCGTGGCTGCCAACAAGGCCGGTGTCCCGGTGATCGCCGACGGCGGCATCCGGTTCAGCGGCGACATCACCAAGGCCATCGCGGCCGGCGCCTCGGCCTGCATGATCGGCAGCCTGCTCGCCGGTACCGAGGAAAGCCCGGGCGAGACCGTTCTCTTCCAGGGACGAACCTACAAGGTCTACCGCGGCATGGGCTCCCTCGAAGCCATGCGCGGCGGGTCGAGCAAGGATCGCTACGGCCAGCAGGACACCGACGACATCAAGCTCGTCCCCGAAGGCATCGAGGGACGCACTCCGTTCAAGGGTGCTTCGGGCAACACGATCCACCAGCTCGTGGGCGGCCTGAAGGCCGGAATGGGCTACGTCGGAGCCTCGAGCCTCGTCGAGCTGCGCGCGAAGGCGAAGTTCATGCGCGTCTCGCCCGCCGGCCTCAGCGAGAGCCACGTCCACGACGTCACGATGACCAAAGAGCCGCCCAACTATCAGCGCGAGTAATCGGGGACG
>CAYYVZ010000134.1:0-11831 GCA_964475235.1 uncultured Myxococcales bacterium
GCGTCGCGCCGCATGAAGACGACGCGCGTCGGCGGCGGACATCCGGGCTACGTCGTGCGCACCGATCCGGATCCCGCGAATGCGGACGCGCCGCGGCCCACCGCGCAGCAGGACCTGTGGCACTACACGATGGCGCGCATGGTCGATGCGTGCACGATGCACGGGATTCTGCCGTACTACGGGCCGTTCGGCGACATCAAGGACGTCGTCGCGTGCGAGGACCAGTTCCGCAATGCGTTCCTGATGGGCTGCGTCGGTGCCTGGTCGCTGCATCCGGTGCAGATCGACATTGCCAAGCGCGTCTTCTCGCCGCCGGTCGACGAGGTGCTCTGGGCGAAGAAGGTGATCGAGTCGATGGGCGACGGCTCGGGCGCCGTGATGATCGACGGCAAGATGCAGGACGACGCGACCTACAAGCAGTGCAAGGTGATGGTCGGCCTCGCGAAGATGCTCGCCACCCGCGACGCCGACCTCAAAGCCGCCTACGGCTTCTGAAAAACCCGGGACGGGTACAGGTTTTCACCGGCGGCGTGCTCGAAAGCCTGCGCCGCCGGAAAACCTGTACCCGTCCCGGGTTTTTCTACATCGCGTGGAGGCGGCGCGGATTCTCCACGGTCATCGTATGGATCTGCGCGTCGGTGGCTCCGCAGGCTTTCAGCCAGGGGACGATGTTTTCGAGGACGTGGCTGTAGCCCCAGCCGCCGTTCGCCTTGTAGCAGGTCTTCCAGCCCACCTCGGCGCCGAGAAGCACGCGGTCCGCGTAGCCGTCGGCAAGCAGCTGCATCACGAGCTCCACTTCCATGCGGTCCGGCGTGAATCCGCGGCCCGGCCCGAGGATTTCGCAGTATTCCTCGTGACCGAAGTGGTCGTACGAAACGAATCCGACGCCCCGCTTCAGCAGCTTGCGGGCTGTATCGACCGGAAACAGTCCGAGGTGTGACGGATAGACCTTGCCGAGATCGGCGCCCTCCTTCTCGAGGATGTCGATGTAGACGGCGAAGTGATCGACGGGCGTTTCGCCGTAGATCGTCAGGTGGGCGTTGGGATGCAGCGTCAGTGAAGCGCCCGTCGCCTTCTGCGCGCGGGCCGCGGCGCGAAGAACCTTCTCTTCGTCGGGATGGAACGGCACGTCGGGCATGCCGCTGAGACCGATCTCGCCGATGTTTCCGGCGCGCACTCCGCTGCCCTCGATCCCTTCGAGGATTTCCTTCGTCATGATGTCGGCGAGCTCTTCGACGCTCTTGCCGGCAACCCACGACGGATGCGCGCCCTGGATGTACCAGCCCGTCGACGCGATCACGTGAAGTCCGGTCGCGCGCGAGATCGCGACCATCGCGGCCACGTCGCGGCCGATGCCGTCGAGATCCATGTCGACGATGGTGCCGCCTCCCGCCTTCTTGAACTCCGTGACTTCGCGGATCGTGAGCGGAACGTCGTCCTGGCGAAGGTTCTTCTGGAAGGAGAGGCCGTTGCGACGGATGGCGCCGAGCCTTTCGAGCGAGAAGTCGGCCTCGGCTTCCTTGCGCGCGGACTCTTCCTGCGGCGGCATGTACCAGCACGAGATATCGAGCGTCAGGTGGACGTGGGACATCGTGGCGCCGAGATCGGCGGCGTCGACCGCGCCGAGGACCGTGTTCACCTTTCCTGTGCTGGCCAAGAGAGCCTCCTGAGGGCCGGCAGCCCGGTTCCGCCGGGCCGGTTGCCGCGCCGATTCGGTCGCGTTTCCAAGAACTTCCGCGGCCGGGGCGCTTCCGCAGCCGATCCGGCGGGCAGGGGTGGACTCACGGCCTCTCCGCGCCCATAATCGCCCCGACTGGAACAGGTTCTACCAGTGGAGAATCCGATGCAACGAATTCCTCTGCCGCCTTATCCCAACGGTTGGTGGGCTGTCAGCCATTCGGACGAGCTGGCCGTTGGTGAAGTGCGAACGGCGCACATCCTCGGCCGCGAGCTCGTCGTCTTCCGCGGCGAAGGCGGCGAGGCGCACGCCGTCGATCCTTACTGCGCGCACCTCGGCGCGCATCTTGGCGTCGGCGGACGCGTCGAAGGCGACACGATCCGCTGTCCGTTCCACGGCTGGTGCTACGACGGCACCACCGGCAAATGCACGTCGATCCCGTACACCGACAAGCTGCCGCCGAAGGCGACCGTGGGCTCGTGGCCGGTGTGGGAGAACAACGGCTTCGTCTTCATCTGGTATCACGCCGAAGGAAAGCAGCCCGACTGGACACCCGACGTCGTCGAAGAGCTGTCGGATCCCGCCTACAAGCTGTGGGGCAAGAAGGAGTGGCGCATCGCTTCGCACCCGCAGGAGATCATGGAGAACGGCGTCGACATTCAGCACTTCTTCACGCTGCACGGCTGGAAGGCGAAATCGATTGACTGGCAGCCGGCGGGTCACCGCTACACGCTGCGCATAGACGTGGATTCCGGCGCCGAAGAGCAGTCGGCGACGGCGGCCAACGCGACCGACGTCGATTCTTTCAACTCCGGACCGTCGTTCACGTGCACGCGAGTACGCGGTCCGATGACGGGCATTGCCGTGAACGTGCTCGTGCCGGTCGCGCCCGAGCAGCTTCTGATCCAGCATCGCTACTACGGGCACGAGAAGACGGATCCCGCCATCGTCGATGCGTTCTTCACGAACTACATCCGCGACTACGAGCTCGACATCCCGATCTGGAACGCGAAGCTCTACCGTCCGATCCCGGTGATCGCGGAGAACGACGGGCCGTACGTGCGCTACCGGCGCTGGTACGCCCAGTTCTACTCGAAGGCGCCGGCCGAATCGGTAATCGGCGGCTCGGCGAGCGCAGCTTCGGCGGCCTGAGCTTCGCGGGTGCCGGACTTCAAGGGCAAGGTCGCCTTTCTTACGGGAGGCGCGACGGGCATAGGACTGGCCTGCGCTCGCGCCGTCGCCACAGGGGGAGGGCGCGTGATGCTCGCGGCGCGGCGCCGCGAGGTTCTCGAACAGGTTGCCTCGGATCTCGGACCGGCCGCCGCATTCGTGGAATGCGACGTCACAAGCGATGCGTCGGTCGATGCGGCGATCGCCGCGACGGTCGAGAAGTTCGGCGCCCTCCATCTCGCTGTCAACGCCGCCGGCATGGGCATGGCCGGGCCGGTGACCGGCCAGGCGACCGAAACCTGGGCGATGACGCTCGACACGAACCTGACCGGCGTCATGCGCTGCATTCGCGCCGAAGCGCGTGCGATGAAGAAGGCGGGCGGCGGCAGCATCGTCAACATCAGCTCGATCGCCGGGACGCTCACGCACAAGTGGATGTCGGCCTACTGCGTCTCGAAGGCCGGCGTCAACATGCTCACGCGCTGCGCGGCCGACGAGCTCGGCGAGCACAACATCCGCGTGAACGCCGTGATGCCGGGACTTGTGGAGACGGAGCTCGCGGTGACGCTGACGTCGAACGACGCCGCGATCGCGGAATACAAGCGCCTCATGCCGCTCGCCCGCGTCGGCGTGCCGACGGACGTCGGCAGCATCGTCGCGTTCCTGCTGAGCGACGACGCCTCGTGGATCACGGGGCAGTGCATCGGCGTGGACGGCGGCCACACCATCCGCCAGGGCCCCGACCTCGTCGATCTCTTCCGCCCCCTCATGCCGCAGGAAGACTGAAGCCGGGAAATCGGGGACGGATCCCGATTTCCGCTGGTACGGCTGGAATCGTGCGGAGTCCGCTCGAAATCGGGATCCGTCCCCGATTTCCCGATTTCCCCGATTTCTAACGCCGCAGCGTGTGCAGCCAGGTCCGCTCGCGGCGGCCGTCCTCCATCACCCAGAGCGCGCGCTTTTCGTCGGTAAAACCGCGGGCGAGCATGCTTTCGAGGAAGACGCTCGCGTCGGCGCGGAGGCTCTCCGTGAGCAGGATCGAGCCGCCTGGCGCGAGGCTCGCGTCGAGGTAGGAGGCGAGGGGAACGTAGTGCGCGGGATCGTAGACGATGTCGGCCGCGAGGATCAGCTCGTACTGCTCGGTTGGCTGGTCGCGCGTGAAATCGATGCGGCACACGCTGCCGCGCGTGAGGCCTGAGTCCGAAAGCGTCGCGCGCACGAACTCGAGCGGCTCCTCGAGGTAGTCGCCGAACGTCACCGCGAACCCGCGGCGCGCGGCGGCGAGTCCCGAAAGCCCGAGCCCGCAGCCGAGGTCGAGCACGCGCACGAACGGAGGCCTCGACATACCCGAAACGACCGCCGCGATCGCACGCGCTCCCGTCCACACGAGCGCCCAGTACGGCGGATCGGCGATGACGGGCTCGCGAAGCAGCGCGGACGAATCGATCGAGGCCGCGGGATCGGCGAGCGTGTAGAGATCGACCGGCTCGTGGACGAGCGCTTCGAAGCCGCCGGTCGCATCGTCCGCTACGTCGAGCTCGATGCGTGTCCATGCCGCCGGGTAGCCGGCGATGCTGCGTAGCTGGGGGTTCGCCACGGACCGCGCGTCAGGCCTTGCCGAGCGCAAGAATCGCGCGAAACTCGGCCGCGGTCACCGGCATCACGCTAAGCCGCGTGTGCTTGACGAGCACCATCTGTGCGAGGCCGGGCTGAGCCTTGATCGCGGCGAGGGTGACCGGCTTGTCGAGGGCCCGCACCGGCACCATGTCCACGCAGACCCAGCGCGGGTCTTCCGTCGTCGGATCCTGGTAGGACGTCTTCACGACCGACGCGATCCCGACCACGGCCTTCTCGTCGCCGCTGTGGTAGATGAGCACTTCGTCGCCCTTTTTCATCGCGGACAGGTTGTTGCGGGCCTGTGCGTTGCGCACGCCGTCCCAGCGCGCGCGCTTCTGCTTGACGAGCTTGTCCCACGAGTAGGTAGACGGTTCGGTCTTGGCGAGCCACGTAGCCATGGGCCCCGATAGCCGCGGCAGCCTGCGGACGGAAGGCCACAGGGTGCGCCCTCCCGGTTGCAAAAAGACCCTCCGCTGTTATCTTCCGCGCTCTTTTTCGAGCCCTTAGCTCAGGTGGTAGAGCAGCTCACTTTTAATGAGCGGGTCGTTGGTTCGAGTCCAACAGGGCTCACATTCCCGAGCCGCTCGCTGATCGGGGCGCTCGAAAAGCCGGGACGCGCATTTGTCGAGCGTCTCGCAAGCAGGATGCCGGGACGCACCGCAACGGTGTCACCCGCAAACGAAAAGATCGCGGCGCTTGCCGCGCCACTCTGGGTCCCCGTCGTCTAGCCTGGCCCAGGACACCGGCCTTTCACGTCGGTAACACGGGTTCGAATCCCGTCGGGGACGCTCTTTCCTCTCGCCGCCCTCAGATCTCGCACACGGCAATCGCCGGCGCGTCCCGGCGTGCCTTTTCCGTCGCCGTGGCAAGCTCACCCAGTGGAATGTAGGCGATACGTTTCAGGTCGAGTCCGAGATCCGCGGCTTCGCGCGATCCAAGGCGTTCCACGAGAGACTTGGAGGCAAGCGCGCGTCCACCCGAGGCGCAGGCCTCGATGCGTGCAGTTTCGTTGACTTCATCGCCCAGCGCCGTGACTTCGGTGCGCCCGGTCGTTGCGATCTGGCCGACGTAGAGCGTCGATCCCCAATGCAAGCCGAAGCGCATGACCACGTCGCTGGCCGGAAGGTTGCTGTGTGCAGCCACCTCGGCGAGCGCGCTCCTCAGCGTTCTTGCCGCCATGATGCACGCGTGCGCCGCCGCGGATTCGGACCCGGCCGTGTCCGCTAGAAAGAACGCCACGACTCCGTCCCCCACGTGTCGCCCGACAAGGCCACCTGCGTCGATGATGCACCGGTCCGCAGCTCTCGCGAGGCGCCGCCCCAGTGCGAAGTAGCTTGCCGAAGGAAGGCGACGTGCCAGCGGGGAGGAGGCTTCGAGGTCCGCGAAAAGGATCGCGGCCGGCCGGCGCGCGGCTTTCGCCACGTGCTGCATTCGCTCAAAGTGCCGCGCGTCGATACCCACCGCGACGGTCGCGATCACGGCCATGGCGGCAGCAGGCTTCATGATGAGTGCGGTGCCAGCCAAACGACCGGTAGCGTCGTGGATGCGCATGGTCGTGGTGAAATACGGCACCGGCTCCCCGACGTGGATACCGTGCCCCAGAAACGTCGCGGCAGGGGAGGCCGGGATCGGCGCAAAGCCGTCAACGAGATCGGCCAGCGCCGGGTGAACGATGCTGCGAAGCTCCTCGCGCCCACCCGGCGTGTCCGCGAGGACATGCGGGCCGAGTGCCGCGAACATCTCGCGCTGTTGCTGCAGGTTGTTCGGGCCGCTGCGCCACTGAAGGCTTGCGTCGAAAGCCGCAGGCCCGAAAAAGTGCTCGCCCAGGGCAGCCGTGGCGAGTGTCGTCAGCCCGCCCGTGATGCGGAGCTTGTCGTCGGTACTGAAGACGAGCCGCCACTGTCGATCGACGATATCCGCCCAGTGTCCGGCCTCCTGCAGCGCAGCGGCGACCGAAGCGAGTGCCGGCTCTTCGGGAAGCGGGATGGAGTCACGGAGCGGCATGACGATCTACTTACAGTCGGTAGCGACTCGTTGCCACGCCGGGTCGGGCTCCCGTGGCGACGACCTTCCGGACCGGATCGAGCTCGCGAAGCCAGTCCAACAGCCGGTTCCAGCTCGCAACGTCGAAGGACGCCACTCCTGACTCGCCGACAGAGAGCCTCCAGAAATGCCCTGGCTTGCTCGTGTGCCCCAGATCGAGGTAGCGGGCGCACGGCCACGCGATCGATCCGCGCAGCTGACAGCCGTTGGTCGCACGTCGCGGACCGAAATCGTCGCTTTGATCCGTTGCGATGGTTCGCGACAGGGGGTAGCGAGAAGGGGCGGAGGCACCGTCCCATGAACTGTCCAGGCTGTCACGTTGCTCTACTCGAGAAGCGGGTTTCCCCGTTCGTCGTCTCGGCCTGTCGCAAATGCGGCGGCTGCGCGGCAACAATCGCGGCGCTGCGGAGCGGAATTCGCTATGCGTTTCTGCAGACGGCCTGGAACCGCGCTGTCGGACACGGCCGCACCGGCCGCCGCAAGTGCCCGTCATGTGCAAAGCCGATGCGCGTCCTGCCCATCAACGGCCCGGACATCGACCTCTGCACGGGCTGCCAGATCCTCTGGTTCGACAGAGGGGAGCTCGACGCGCTCCCGAAGCTCTCCGAAGCGGAGATGCACGAAGAGCAGGAAGAGGAAGAGCAGCGCCAGGTGCGTCGGCTTCACCAGCAGCACGAGAACCTGCACCGCCGCATTTCCCAGCTTCAGTCTCCAGAGTGGTTCTGAACCGGCGCGATGACCGGCTGCTGACCGCCCCGGCACGCGGAACAAGACAGGACGCACGCCGACTCGCAAACGGACCCGCGCCTCGACGGCCGGGATTGAGTACGTGGATTTCGTTCTGCGAGCGCGGCGCTTGGGGCACGGGGCGAACGGCATGCTGCCGATCACAGCACGCGAGGCGACGGAGCCAGGCAAGCGGCTCGCGGAGGTACTCCTTCCCCAGCGGTCTTCCAGCTCTGCCGGACTCATCTCCGCCGTGCGCATTGCTCGCGATGCGCCGCCACGCTAACCACGCCCCATGAGCAAGCCGCAATCGTTCGTGGACCGCGTGCGTCCGCTGATCGCTCATCGGCCGCGCGGTGAACAGCTTTTCCTCGCAGCGCTGCTGGAGAACGGTGCCGCCGAGCGCTACCGCGAGTGGGCCGGCGGGACTTCCGACGCCGCGTTTGCCGACGGCCTGCGAGCCTGCGCCGAACGCGAAGACACCGTGGCACGCACCGTCCGCAAGCACTTCGCCACGGAGCTCGTTCAGCCGAAAGACTTCGGAGAGCTCATGGCCGCCGTGCAGAAGGAAGTCGCTGCGCTGTTCGGCGGACTCGGCCTTCAAGAGCAGTTCGACGAGCAGGCCAGAGCGGAGAGGGGAGGCGAGCAACTGTGGCTGGAACTCGCCGCGGCGGAGAATGATCCCGCCAGGAAGGCTGTCTTCACCGACTGCGCCCGTCTGGAGGCTGCCAGCGCCGAATTTCTCGAAACCAGGCGGCCCGGCTGATCCCGTACCGCGCCGTCGGCGGTCGCGCCGATCGCGCGAGATTCACCCCCGAGGTTTCGCTCGCGGAGACTCCTCGTGCTCCGACGATGCGTGTCGCGAGTCGGCGCGCTTCGGAGGTGTTTTCGCCGCGGCGAGCGTGAACGAGAACGTGGCGCCGCGCTCGACGGCGCTGTCCGCCCACACGCGGCCCCCATGGCGGCGCACGATGCGCTCGACCGTGGCAAGTCCGATCCCCGTGCCGTCGAACTCGGATGCGAGATGGAGACGCTGGAACGGATGGAAAAGCTTGCCGACGTACTCCATGTCGAAGCCGGCTCCGTCGTCCTTCACGAAATAGACGGTCTCGCCTGCCTGCTCCCGCGTACCGAACTCGATGCGCGCGGCCGGGTGCTTGCTGGTGTATTTCCACGCATTGCCGAGCAGGTTCTCGACGAGGATGCGAAGCATCGACGGGTCGCCCGAGGCCGGAGCGCGCGGTGCGATCACAAACTCGGCCGCGCGTCCGGGCTGGGACTGACGAAGGTCCGCCGCCACTTCCCCGGCGATCGTCGCGAGGTCGACGCGGCGGCGCTGGATCGCGTTGCGCGTGATGCGCGAAAGATTGAGCAGGTCCTGGATGAGCTGGGCCATCCGCTGGCTGCTCGCCTGCACGCGGTCGATGTACTGGCGTCCGGCCTCGTCGAGCGTCTGCCCGTAGTCGTCGATGAGCATGCGGCTGAAGCCCTCGATCACGCGCAACGGGCCGCGAAGGTCGTGGGAAACCGAGTAGCCGAAGGCTTCGAGCTCGGCGTTGGCGGCTTCGAGCTCGGCGGTGCGATCGCGCACGCGCTGCTCGAGGGCGTCGTTCAGCTCGCGAATCTCGGCGGCCGCGCGCTTGCGGTCCGTGATGTCGCGGGCCACGCCCTGCACGCCGACGACGGCCTCACCGCGCATGACCGGCTTGGCGTTGATCTCCAGCGTCACGCGTTGACCGTCCTTGGTGAGGACGTCCGCTTCGAAAGCGGGCGGAGGGTCTTCTCCCCGGGCAACCGCGCTCATGAGATCGACAGAACGCTGGTAGTCCTCGGGGACGAGGATGTCGGCGATGTTGAGAAGCAGCGCCTCCTCGCGAGTGTAGCCCGTCGTACGCTCGGCGGCACGGTTGATCGCGAGGAACTTTCCGGCGAGGTCGTGGATGTAGACGAGGTCGTGCGCATTCTCGACGAGCTCGCGGTAACGCTCCTCGCTTTCGGCCAGCGCGACGATCGAGCGCCGTCGTTCGGTGATGTCCCGCGCGACGAGCTGGATCGACGGGACACCTTCGTACAGGACCGGCATTCCGACGGCCTCGACGTCGCGGACGGTTCCATCCCTCTGGACGAGGCGCCACTCCACCTGGTCCACCGGCGTCCCCTCGGAGAGCATCTTCTTCACGCGCGCGAGCACTCCCGGGAGATCGTCGGGGTGCACGAAGCGAAAGACGGACGTACCGATCAGCTCGTCGGCGCTCTCCGCGCCGATCAGCCGGACCCCGGAGCTGTTGATGAAGACGATCTCGCCGTTGCGGTGGACGCCGATTCCGTCCGGGGACATCTCGACGAGGCCCCGGTAGCGGGACTCGCTCTCGCGCAGCGCAAGCTCGGCCTGTTTGCGCAGCGTAACGTCGGTGAGCGAGCCCGTGATTCCGACGACGCCGTCTTCTTCGTGCTGGCGGCTCGAGCTTCGCACCCAGTGAATGTCGCCGTGCTTGCCGAACACGCGGAACTCGACCGGCTCGCGGTGACCGCGGAGCAGGCGCGCGAAGCTCTCTCTCAGCTCCTGCAGGTCCTCCGGATGAATGAACTCGGCGAACGAGTGCCCCGTGAGATCCTCGGGCGTGTGGCCCGTCATGCGTTCGAGCGCCGGACTGATGTAGGTGACGATGCCGTCGAGACCGAGGGTGAAGACGACGTCGTTCATCGCCTCGATGCGCGAGCGGTAGCGCTCCTCGCTCCTGCGAAGCTCATCTGCGATGCGCCGGCGCTCGGCGTTGTCGCGCTCCAGTTCGGCGGCACGCTCGCGCGCTTCCTCGAGGAGCTGGGCGGTACGGATCGCGCCCGCGGCCTGGGCCGCGAACAGCGACAGAATGCGAGCGTCGTCGCTCGAGTAAGTGCGCCCGGTCGTGTGCTCGCTGACCCCGAGCGCGCCGATCAGTTCGCCGCCGCAGGCCATCGGAACCATGAGGATCGCGCGCACTCCCATCGCGGCAATCTGGGGAAGGCGATGTTCCCACGACTGGTAGTCGTCGACGAGGAAGGGCTGGCCCGTTTGCGCGACGCGCCCGGAGATCCCGTCGGTGAATCCGAACCGCATGCCGGCCTTCAGGCTGCCCCCGACGGATGCCACGACCTCCACTTCCCTGGCCGCCATGTCGTACAGGAAGACGGTGGTCGACGAGTAGCCGAGCAGCGCCACCGTTCGCTCCATTACGGTGCGAAGGAGAGAGGCGAGGTCGGGCTGGACGGAGAGATCGCGCGATGCCTCGTAGAGCGCGGAGAACTAGTCACCCCGCGGCTTCAGCTCGTCGGATGCGTCGGGCAGGCGCTGCGATCGAGACGATTTCTTCAAAGCGGCTGCTTATGCCACGCCACCTGGGGCCACGCCACGCAGATCGCCCGGTTGCTCCCTAGCCGAGCCCGGAGTAGGAACCCCGCCGTTTAAGGAGGGCCGTCCTTGCGCTTCTACGAATACGAATCGAAGCTCCTGCTCGCGCGCCACGGCGTCGCTTTGCCGAAAGGCTCGAAGCTCGCCAAAACCGCCGCCGAGGCTAAGGAAATTGCAGCCGGCATCGCCGGTCCCACCGTGCTGAAGAGCCAGGTGCTTTCCGGCGGCCGCATGAAGGCCGGGGGCGTGCTGTTCGCCAACACGCCCGACGAGGCCGCCGCGGCCGCCGAGAAGATCCTCAAGCTCGAGATCAACGGCCACAAGCCGCGCGGCGTGCTCGTCGAGAGCCGCCAGCCCGTGGCCCAGGAGTACTACCTCGGCGTCACGTGGGACGGCATCGCGAAGAAGCCGGTCATGATCCTGTCGGACATGGGCGGCATCGACGTCGAGGAAGTCGCCGAGAAGCACCCCGAGCACATCGCCAAGAAGCACTTCTCGACGCTGATCCCGTTCAGCGACTACCGTGCCAAAGAGCTGGTCGGGGAGCTCGCAACCGGCTCCGACCTCAACCAGATCGTCCGCTTCGCCGCGCCGCTCGCGCGCATCTTCATGCAGTACGGGCTCACGCTCGCGGAGATCAACCCGCTCGCCAAGCTGGCCGACGGCAGCTTCGTGGCGCTCGACGCGCACGTGGACATGGAGGCGGAGGTCCGCGGCCAGCACAAGGGGCTGCTGAAGGACCTCGGCATCGGCGACGACGAGACGCGCATGGCGCGCACGCCTACCAAGTTCGAGCTCGACGGCGCGGCCATCAATGCGGCCGACCATCGCGGCGTCGCGGGCAACGTGACCGAGTTCGACGGCACGCTCGGCCTCATCATCGGCGCCGGCGGCGGCTCGCTCACGCTCTTCGACGCGGTGAGGAACCACGGCGGCGATCCGGCCAACTACTGCGAGATCGGCGGCAACCCGAGCGTCGGGAAAGTCGCCAACCTCACGAAGCTCATCCTTTCGAAGCCCGGCGTGAAGAAGATCGCCGTCATGATGAACGTCGTCTCGAACACCCGCGTCGACATGGTCGCACGCGGCGTCATCAAGGGCGTCATCGAGTCGGGAGGCGATCCAGCCGACAAGGTCGCGATCTTCCGCATCCCGGGCTCGTGGGAACAGGAAGGGTTCAAGCTGCTCGCCAGGTACGGCGTCGAGTAC
>CAYYVZ010000135.1:0-11810 GCA_964475235.1 uncultured Myxococcales bacterium
GGTTGTCGCGACCAGGCCGCTGCGTCTGCAGATGGCGCCGCAGCTCGTGCTCCGGGTCGAGCTCGACCACTCCGGCCTCATCCGCGAGATCCACACGGTGCTTGCGCCGGCGAAGTTGACGGCGGTCCGCTTTCCGGATGCTCCCGACGGACCGCCCACCGATGCGGCCTCCACGAGCGAGGAGAAGGAGGATCCTTTCGTCCGCGATCCGACGGAAGGACCCCTGTAACGCGCCGGACCCTCCGGGCGTTGAAGGGGCATGACGAATCAGGAGTTCCTCACCAACATCGCCGTCGTTTTGTCGATCATGGCCGCCGTCTCGCTGATCGAGATCGTGGTGCCGCTGTTCGCGAGGCCCGGGACCATGCCGGGCCGGAGGCGGGCCAACGTGGCCATGACGCTCCAGACCCTGCTGTTCGCGTTCGCGCTGAACGGCGTCGTGGCGATCGCCGCGCTCGCGCTTCCCTTCTCGTCCCCGCAGCTGATGGAGCGAGCCGCGATTCCGGCTGGGCTGCAGCTGATCCTGGGCGTCGTCGCGCTCGACTTCGCGTTCGGATACGTCGCGCACCGCACGATGCACGCGTCGCCGGCGCTGTGGCGGTTTCATCGCGTTCACCACAGCGATCCCTTCGTGGACGTGACGACGAGCTATCGCACGCATCCGGTGGAGAACGTGTGGCGCCACCTGTGGATATTCGGGACGGTGTGGCTGCTCGGGGTTCCGGCGGCGTCGGTCGTGGCGTTCCGCGCGCTGTCCGGCATGAACGGGATTCTCGAGCACGCCAACATCCGCGTGCCTGCGGCCTTCGACTCCGCGCTGTCGTGGGTCTGGGTCACGCCGAACATGCACAAGATCCATCATTCGCGCATCCAGGCCGAGACCGACTCGAACTACGGAAATATTCTGCCTCTCTACGATCGCCTGCTCGGGACGTTCGTGCCGACCTCGCGCGCGATGTCGGTCCAGTACGGTCTCGACGATGCGGATCCGGCCGAGGTTCGAACGTTCGGTGCGATGCTCGCGATGCCGTGGCGATCCGGGGGTGAAAGTCGGGAAGCGACGCCGGTGTCCGTCCCCCTCTCGAACGCCCTCTAGTCATGGGGTCCGGGATCCCGAGGTCGCCGATCGGCTCGAGGATGATCCTCGGCACCGTACTGGGAGCGGCGCTCACGATCGCGACAGCGTTCGTCGTGACCGCCGACTCGATCGGCGAGCTGCGGGCACCCGCGCCCGTCGTGTTCGTGTGTCGCAACGGCGTCGCGATGAGCGTCTGGTCGGCCGCGTACTTCAACCGGCTCGCGGCCAGGCGCGGACTGCGCGAGCGGGCGATTTCCCGCGCCGCCGTTCCGAGCTTTCGCGAGGTTCCTGCCAACATGAAGCTCGGCCTTGCCCTCGACGGTTTCGTCCTGGGCGGATACCGGCCTGCGGTGGTTTCGGCAGAGGACGTCCGGGCCGCCGAGCTCGTCGTGGTGATCGACACCGAGCTTCCGCCCGAGTCGCATCCTCGCGCCGGGGATACGGAGCGCTGGCAGGGCTTCCCTCCGATGCGCGAGCAGTACTTTCCGTCTCGCGCGGCGCTCAAGGATCGAGTCGAGTCGCTGGTCGAGCGGCTCGCCGCTGCCGCAGCGACACCTTGAATCGCGGACGCGATCCGCGAGCCGGCGAGGGGCGAACGCGGCGCGTGCGATCTTCCAATCTCGAGGAATCGGGATCCGTCCCCGATTTCCTACATCGCCGGGACGACCTCGCGGATGAAGCGCTCGGCGGCTTCCTCCGAAGCGCGAGCAGACAGGACGTAGTGCGAGACGCCCCACGCCTTGCGGCGCCGCGCCATCTCCTCGGCGCACTGCTCCACCGTGCCGATGAGGCAGATCGGCATGCGCTTCACCTCGCCGGCGTCGAGCCCGAACAGGCTGCCCAGCATTCCGGCGAAACCGTCGGCCTGCTCGGCCGTATCGGCGATCATCGAAGTGAAGATCGTGGAGGAAACTTCCATCTTCGAGAAATCGCGCCCGGCGGCGTCCATCTCCGCCTTGAGGAAATCCATCCGCGCAACGAACGCGGCGTCCGTCGTCCTGGCGACCTCGTCGCGGTCCACCGTACCGGCGCGGCCGGTGTCGACGCCGATGTTGATCTTGTCGGCCACGCGGGCCGCGATCCGCAGCAGGCCCTTGCCGCCGCCGCCCACCATCACCGGCGGGTGGGGTTTCTGCACGGGCTTGGGAAAGCTGATCGCGTCCTTCACGTTGTAGAACTCGCCGGAAAAATTCGCGCGATCGTTCGTCCACAGCGCGCGGATCACGCGGATCGATTCCTCGAGCATCCGCAGGCGCGGTTTCACGTCAGGGAACGGTGCTCCCATCATCTCGAACTCTGCGCGTGTCCAGCCGGAGCCGAGGCCGAGCATCGCACGGCCGTTGCTCACGTGATCGAGCGTCGTGATCGCCTGCGCCGTGGTCGCGGGGTGGCGAAAGAGGTTGCAGTGGACGAGCGCGCCGACGCGGGCTTTCTGCGTGACGGCCGCGATGGCGCCGAGCATCGCCGGCGCGTCCCACGTGTTGGTCGTGTCGTCGAGCCCGCCGCCTCCCGGGCGCTCGAGCACCCAGTGATCGGGAAGATAGATGGCCGAGTATCCGGCGGCTTCCGCCTTGCGGGCGGATTCGAGCAGGTCGCGGGCGGGAAGTCCTACGAGGGAGATGCCGTAATCCATGCGGCCGAGCGTATGCGGCAATCTGGAGGCAGGCAAAAGGTCGGATAGGTAGGGCCGCGATCCGCGTGACGCACGCCGGGTGGTTCGCGCGGACTTGAAGTCCTTCATTCCGTCGAGTTGAACGGCCCGGATGAACGTCTGCGCGTGGCGCCGGCGAAGCGCACGGCGAGTAGTCTCTTACTTCCGCGGCACGTGCCGCCGCAGTACCCAAGGCGTCGTCCGCCCGATGCCCTTCAGCTTTACGTCGCGGATTTCGACGAGATCGAAGCTCTCGTCGTCGGCGAGCTTGCGCGCGAGCTCGTCCGAGACGATCACGGTGCCCGGCCGCGCGACGCCCACGAGACGGTGCGCGAGGTTGACGATCGGGCCGTAGATATCGCCCTCGAACGCCAGCGCCGTACCGAACGCCATGCCGACGCGCACGTGCGGAAGAATGTCGTCGGCCTCGCACGCGATCGCCAGCGCAAGGGCGATGTCGGCCGCGGCATGCGCGTTCGTGTGCGAGAACATCACCTCGTCGCCGAGAGTCTTCACGACTCGTCCGCCGCGCTCCGGCACCTCCTGGTAAACGACGCTCTCGAAGTGGTCGACGGCTTCCGCGAGCTCGGCCTCGCTCAGGTGCTGGCTAGCGGCCGTGAAGTCAACGAGGTCGGCAAACCCGATCGTGAGACCTTCTTCCTTGACGTTGCTGTCGCCGGCGCTCGCCACGATATGCGAGATCGCGGCCACCACGTGGCGCCGCCAGATGTAGCCGAGGAAGGGCTCGTGGCTTCGTACCAGGAGCTCGGCGAGCTCCGTGATGCGATCGGCTGCTTCGTTGTTCGAGAGATCTTCCGAGCGCGCGATCGCGTCGATGCGTTCCGCAATCGACAGCACGTGCATGTGCGCGACGCGCGAGAGGGCTTGTCCGGTCGCGCGCGTCATCTGCAGAAGCATCTCGCGATCGGGGCTTTCGTCGTCCGCGATCAGGCTCGCGATACTGCCGAGCGCGTCGACGTCGCGCTTCGTGAAGGCGGGCTCGTTTCCGGGAATCGCCGGGAAGCCGAGTGCCTGCCAGAAACGCCGGCCTTCCTCGCCGGTGACGCCGGCAAGCGGCGCCACTTCGGGGCCGCGCAACTCGGGCTTGCCGAGCAACGCATCGGCAACGCTCTTCCAGACGTCGGCGGTGCGGGTTCCCAAATCGCGCGACCTCCGGCTCAGCTGGCGAGCAGGCTGCGCGCAATCTGCGAGATCTGGATCTCGTCGGTGCCGGCGTAAATCTGCAGCACCTTCGCGTCGCGGCACAGCTGCTCGACGCGGAACTCGGCCATGTAGCCGTTGCCCCCGTGGAGCTGCACGGCCTCGAGGCAGACTTCCATGGCCGACTGCGCCGAGTAGAGCTTCATCGCGGAAGCCTCGGCAAATGTCGGCTTCAGTCCCTGGCCCACCATCTCGATCTGCCGGAAGACGAGGTTCTGGATGTTCATGCGCGCGACTTCCATCTTCGCGAGCTTGAGCTGGATGAGCTGGAACTCGCCGATCGGGCGACCGAACGCGACGCGCGTCTTCGCATACTCGAGCGAGAGCTTCAGGCACTCCTCGACGATGCCGAGTGCCATCGCTGCCACGCCCGTGCGCTCGGTGCCGAACGTGTCCTTGGCGCCGGAGCGCGACGCCTGCGCCTCGCTCTCGCCGAGCAGCTGGTCGCGGCCGACGCGCACGTCCGAGAGAAAGAGGTCGCCGGTCGGCGACGAGTGCATGCCCATCTTCCTTACGGGCCGCGACTGCTCGAGGCCGGGCGTGCCGCGGTCGAGCACGAACGTGAGGACTTTGCGCTCGGCGGGCGGATTGCCCTCGTCGAGACGACAGATGAAGACGATCGTGTCGGCGTACGGTCCGTTGGTGATGAACGTCTTGCTGCCGTTCAGGATGTAGCCGTCGCCGTCGCGACGCGCCGTCGATTTCATTCCGCCGAACGCGTCAGAGCCGGAGCCGGGCTCGGTGATCGCCCACGAGCCGACCTTCTTCAGCGTCAGCAGGTCGAGCCCCCAGCGCTCCTTCTGCGCGACGGTTCCTTTCGACATGATCGCCGCCGACGTGAGGCCGACGCTCACGCCCATCGCGGTCACCACGCCGGGGCAATAGCGGCACAGCTCGATGGTCGGAATGATCTGCATTGCCATCGCATCGGCGGCTTCGGGCCCGGTGACTTTCCTGGCCTCGGCCTGCTCCGCGGTGATCTCGCCGGAAGCGACGCGCTTGTCGCGCTCGATCTGCTTGCGGAACCGTTCCTTCGCGACTTCGTCGATGCCGAAGGCCTGGAACATCTTTCGGAGGATGTCGTAGGGCGGCAGGTCGCCGTGCTCGAGCTCCTCGATGTGGGGGACGATCTCCGCCTCGATGAAGCGGCGGACCATGTCCCGCATCATCTGGTGCTGCTCACTCCACTGGATCACGATTTCATCCCCTTGGCGTCGGCGCCTGCTTCCGGATGGCGGCGCGGCGAGCGTTGGCGGAGACTACATGGCCGGCAGTCCCAGTCGAGGGCCGGCTGGAAACAGGGGCGCGACATGAAGAAGTCGAAGCACACGATCGGCAGCTACCTCGTGCACCGGCTCGAGCAGACCGGGCTCCGTCACGTCTTCGGAATTCCGGGAGACTACGTGCTCGGTTTCTACGACCTCCTGGTGGCGAGCAGGCTCGAGGTGGTCGGCACGTGCACGGAGGCGGGAGCCGGTTTCGCGGCCGATGCGTATGCACGGGTGAGCGGCCTCGGCGCTCTCTGCGTCACCTACTGCGTGGGCGGGCTGAACGCGCTCAACGCCGTCGCGGGCGCCTACGCCGAGAAATCGCCTCTCGTCGTCATCAGCGGAGCGCCCGGCCTCGGCGAGCGCGCGCACTCGCCGCTGCTGCACCACAAGGTGCGCGACTTCCAGACCCAGCGTCAGATCTTCGAGAAGGTGACGGTGGCGGCGGTTTCGCTGGAAGACGCGAGCACGGCGCCGGCCGAGATCGATCGTTGCCTGCGCGAGTGCATGCGTCACAAGCGGCCCGTTTTCCTCGAGCTGCCGCGCGACATGGTGGACGCGCCGTGCGCGGCGCCGGGGGACTTTCCGGCCGATCTGCCGGCCAGCGACGCCGACGCGCTGGCCGAGTGCCTCGCCGAGGCTTGCGCAATGCTGCGCAGTGCGAAGAATCCCGTGATCCTCGCGGGCGTCGAGATTCACCGCTTCAACCTGCAGGAAACGCTCGTGCGCCTGGTCGAGCAGACCGGCTACCCGGTGGCAGCCACGATTCTCGGCAAGTCGGTGATCACCGAGATGCACCCGCAGTACCTCGGCGTGTACGAGGGCGCGATGGGACGTGAAGAGGTGCGCGTCGCGGTCGAGGACGCCGACTGCGTACTGATCCTCGGTGCCTTCATGACCGACATCAACCTCGGCGTGTACACGGCCCACCTCGAGATCGAGCGCACGATCAACGTGAACTCGGAGAAGGCCTCGATCAAGCGGCACCACTTCGAGGACATCGTGCTCGGCGACTTCCTGGAAGGACTGATGGCCGCCGACCTGGGCCCGCGCCGCGATCGCCACATCATCAACGCCGCGGCTGCTGCTGCCGCGGAGCCCTTCGTTCCCGAGCCGTCGCGTGCGATGACGATCCGGCGCTTCTTCGCGCGCCTCGACGGCTTCCTCGAGGATCGCGACGTCGTCATTGCCGACATCGGCGATTCGCTGTTCGGCGCCGCGGATCTCGTGATCCGTCATCGCACCGAGTTCCTGAGCCCCGCGTACTACACGTCGATGGGATTCGCAGTGCCGGCCGCGATCGGCGCGCAGATGCACGACCGCAGCTCGCGCGCGATCGTGCTGGTCGGAGACGGCGCCTTCCAGATGTCGGGGCAGGAGCTGTCCACGGCGGCGCGCCTCGACCTGAATCCGATCGTCTTCGTCCTCAACAACAAGGGATACACGACCGAGCGCTTCATCCGCGAAGGGCCGTACAACGACATCCACGACTGGGCTTACCACCGCATGCCGGAGATCCTGCGCAAGGGTTGGGGCTGCGAGGTGCGCACCGAGGGCGAGCTCGAGGTGGCGCTCACGAAAGCACGCGCGAACACCGCCGCGTTCTCGATCGTGAATCTCCATCTCGACAAGCTGGACCGCTCCACCGCCCTCGAGCGCCTCGGCAAACGCCTGGGCGAGAAGGTGTGAAAATCGGGGACGGATCCCGATTCTGCGTTCGGAGATGCCGGCGGAGTATCTGTGCACCCGTGGCGCGTGCAGCGCGTCGCTCTGCCGCTGCGGCGGCGCACGAAAGTGCACCAGGAAAGCGCCGGGGCGCGCGGTGCCTGGGAATCGGGATCCGTCCCCGATTCCCTACTCGTAGATCGGGAAGCGCCGGGGGCCGACGACGTCTACCGGGAGGCCGCTCGGAACCGTCTGCGGCGCGAGATGGTCGGAGGTCAGCATGCGCGGATCGGTGAGCGCCTTGAGGAACTCGATCAGGTCGGCGACCTGCGTGTTCGTCAGGGAAATCTGCTGCCGGCCGGGGCCGTCGCCGAGCACCACCGGATTGCGGTCGTCGAAAACCGGCGCGGCCGGATTGAGGCCGAACGCCTGCATGTCGGGTTCGATCTGCTCGAGGTCGTAGTTGTCCCAGGCGCCCGCCGGGTCCACGTGGTGGAGAATGGCGTCCGCGAGCGTCGCATACGCGCCGTTGTGCATGTACGGCGACGTGAGCGCGACGCCGCGCAGCGGAGGCGTGCGGAACTTGAAACGGTCGCCGCGCGCGAACGTGATCTCGGCGAGGCCGAAATCCCAGTTGGTCAGGCCTTCGTACGCGTCGTCGGCGAGATCCTTGCGTCCGGTGCCCGGACCGACCTGCGGCACGCCGATGTTGTAGTTCTCGAAGTCGCTGAACAGGTCGCCCGAGTGGCACGACGAGCAGCGGCCGTCCTCGTAGAACACGAGCGCTCCGCGCTTGGCGCTCTCGCCGATCGCGTCCGTGTCGCCCTGCACGTACCGGTCCCAGGGTGCGTCGGTCATGATGAGCGTCTCCATGAAGTAACCGAGCGAGTCCGCCAGAGCGAGGTAGGGGATGAAGCCGGTCGCGGTGACCACCGGGTCGAGGTCGGTGAGCTTCAGATCCGGCCGACCCGCCGGGTACGCTTCTTCGAGCGCGTCCCTGTACGTGCCGGCCAGCTCGATCTCCGTGGCGATCGATCCGCGGATCTCGGGATTGGCGTGGTCCGGCTCCTCCACCTCGCCGGTGAAGTCCGGGAAGTCGCCGGTCATTTCGACCAGCTCGGTAACCGGGATGTGCGCCTGGGCCGTCGACAGCGAGCGCACGAGCAGGACGTTCTCGGGTGGCGGGAAGTGGAACCCCTTGCTCGCGTCGCACTCGTTGATGTCGTCGCTCTCGCACTCGACGAAGCGGAAGCGGCCGTTCCACATCTGGCGGGGGTAGAGCGCAGCGTTGATCAGCGTGGGGCTGTTGCGGCTGTTCAGCGGGGAGGTGCGGTCGGGGCCGACCACATCGCCGCTGGGCGGCAGGTCGTCGCAGGTGATGCTCACGTCGGGCACGAGGTCGCAGTACACGCCGCGCGCGATGTTGCGCGCGTCGGTGAACTGGAACGCGGCGTGATGGCAGGTGCCGCAGGTGGTCTGCTCGATGCCGCTCAGCCGCCGGTCGAAGAAAAGGTTGCGGCCGAGTTCACGGCGCATCTCGCGGATTTCGAGCTGGGCGGCGGTGAGCTGAGGCTCGCGCAGCCTGGGCGAGCCCTTGAGGTCGTTGTCGTCGATCAGCACGGCGAGCTGCTCGTCGAGCGTCGGCGGCGCGCCGCCACCGCCGCCGCAACTCGCCGACAGCACCGCGATTGCGACTGCGCCGAACCATTCCCACCGATTCGTCATGCCGGGCCCTCCCCCCAGCGGTCCAGAAACAACGGTATCCGCGGCCAGTCAAGGCACGTTCCGGTGTCCGCGATGCGGGAGCGTCCGCCGGAGGCGCGAGCGGCGCGTGCGACCGTGCCGGCGTCAGGCGATCTTCAGGTCCTTTCCGAACGCCTTGCGGAACCGCGTCGAGAGCTGATCGTCCTTCCACGCCTTCATGCCGGTTTCCGCGAGCACGAAGGAACGGCCGCGAACCGAGCAGGCGGCCGGCGCGGCGCGGCCGGGCAGGCGCCGTTCCTCGATCGCACCGGCAAGACAAAGCAGCACGCCCGCTCGTTCGAGGGCCTCGAAATCGTCGGGATCGAGGGGCGGCGAGCATAGCGCCGGGTCCCAGCCTTCGTTGTCCCCGAGCTCGACGATCGACGAGAGCAGCGCGACCTCGAGATGACTGAAGCCGAGCAGCGCGCTCGCACGGACGATCGCGGCCGTCTGTTCGTGAAGGCGGTAGAAGTCGATGCTGCGGCCGATGTCGAGCACGGCCGCCGCGTGTCCGAGCATCTCGCGCATCAGCGGATCGGCGTCCTTCTCGAGGCAATCGTAGAGCGAGAGCGAAATGGCGCGGCGCCGGGCCGACCGCAGCGGCTCGCAGCTCGAGAACCGCGAGGCCAGCTCCTGCATCGACTGCTCGCGCACGCGCACGGGAGCGGGAAGCCTCTCGACCATGGTGTCGAGCACGGCGCCTTCGCGCAGACCCTGGCCCGCGACGAGGAAGCTGTCGCAACCGCTCGCTGCCAGGATTCCTTCCGCGACGATGCAGCCGCCGAGGATCGATTCGGCACGGCTCGAGTTGAGACCGGAGAGGTCCTTGCGTTCGGCCGCGCTGCGCGACGACAGGATACGCTCGAGGTTGCGCAGCGCGCCGCGGTCGAGCTCGTAACCGTGCAGGCGCGGAATCGGGTACTCGGCACTTCGCGAATCCACCTTCGCGAGGTTGCGCACGGTGCCGCCGGTGCCGATCACCATCTCGTCGTCGCCGAGCTCCTTGATGTTGGCCTCGTGCAGCACGGCCGCCACGTGCGCACGGAGCTTGCGAATCTCGCGCGGCGACGGCGGGTCGGACTTGAGGAAGTCGTCGCTCACCCGCAATGCGCCGAGCGGCAGGCTGCAGGCGCGACGGCGGCGGCGGTTCTGAAAGTGCGTGATCTGCACGCTGCCGCCGCCGATATCGAACATGAGGCCGTCGATGACGGGCAGCCCGTAGACGGCGCCGACGAACCCCGCCTGGGCTTCCTCGATCGCCGACATGATCTCGAGCTTGACGCCGCATTCCTTCGCAGCCGCCGCGCGGAACTCGTCGCCGTTCTTCGCGTCGCGAAGCGCCGATGTGCCGAACGCGAGCAGGCGCTGGGCGCCGGCCGCGTCGGCGATGCGGCGGAAGTCGCGCAGCACGCGCAGGGTCTTGTCGAAACCGGCCGTCGAAAGGCGGCCGTCCTTGCCGATCTCGCGGATCAGCTTGAGGGAGATGTGCTCGTCGGCCACCACTTCGAGCACACCGCCGCCCGCCTTGCGAAAGACGACGACGCGAGCCGAGTTGGAGCCGAGATCGATGACGGCTGCCGGAAAGCGGGACACCTATTCCTTTTTCGTCCGCCGCCGGCCGCGCTTCGTCGCCGGCGGGGCGCTCTCGCGACGCGCCTTCTCCAGGAAGACTTCCTGGGAGGAGGCGCGCGCCTCGCCGGCCGCGGGACGGCGCCGCGTGTAGGTTCCGTCGGGGCCGCAGTCCCAGCGCGAGTAGTTGTCGCGATCGTAGGTGTCAAGAATCTCGCACAGCTCGCGCGCGAGCGCGGGGTCTTCGACGGGCGCCACGCTCTCCACGCGGCGGTCGAGGTTGCGCTTCATCCAGTCGGCCGAGCCGAGGAAATAGCGCGGCGTGCGTCCGCCGCCGGGCTCGTCCGGCGAAACGCCGCCAGACTCGTGCGGCGAAACGCCGCCAAATTCGCGCGGCGAAACGCCGCCAAACTCATAGATCCGCGCGTGCTCGAGGAAGCGCCCGACGACGCTGAACACCTCGATGTTCTCCGACAAGCCTGGAACGCCAGGGCGAAGGCAGCAGAGTCCTCTCACATTGAGGGAGATCGCCACGCCGGCCTGGGACGCCTTGTAAAGCTCGCGGATGATCTCCTGGTCCTGGAGCTGGTTCATCTTGGCGCGGATGCGCGCGGGGCGGCCGGCGAGCGCATGCTCGGCTTCGGCGCGGATCAGGTCGGTGAAACGCGCGCGCATGTCGTGCGGCGCGACGATGAGGCGCTCGTAGGAACGCGGCGGCAGCGCGCCGGTAAGCTGGTTGAACAGCAGCGCGACGTCGCGACAGAGGGTCGGGTCACAGGTGAGCAGGCCGAGATCCTCGTAGATGCGCGCCGTCCCCGTGTGGTAGTTGCCGGTACCGATGTGCGCGTAGCGGTGCAGGTGGCCGCCTTCGTCGCGCACGACGAGGGCGAGCTTGACGTGCGTCTTCAGCTTCTCGACGCCGTAGGAAACGTGCACGCCCTCGCGCTCGAGCAGCTGGCCCCACGCGATGTTCGGCGCCTCGTCGAAGCGTGCCGTGATCTCGACGAGCACGGCAACCTGCTTGCCGCGCCGCGCGGCGTCGGCGAGCGCCCGGATGATCGGCGAATCGCTGCTCGTGCGGTAGATGGTGAGCTTGATCGCGACGACGGCGGGATCTTCGGCCGCCTCCACCAGGAAGCGCAGCACCGAGGTTTCGAAGCTGTGGTACGGGTGATGCAGCAGGATGTCGCCGCGCCGGATCTCGTCGAAGATCGCGCCCGGCTCGCCGCGCGTTTCGGCCCGGAGCCTCGGGTGGTCCGCGGGCTCGTGGACAGGCGCGAGGTGAGAATCGCCGGCGGGCACACGCAGCGACATCAGGTCGCTGAGCCCGAGGAACGTGCTCTCCGGATACACGTCGTCCGGAGCGACACCGAGCTGACGCGCGAGCCACTGCTGGAGACCCGGCGGCATGTCGCTGCTGACGCTGAGGCGCGCGATTCCCGCGAAGCGCCGCGCCTTCAGGTCGCGGCTGACCTGCCGCACGATGCTGCCGGGCAGCAGCGTCTCGCTCTCGTCGATCTCTTCGTCGGTGTCTTCGCTGTCGCCGCGCGCGTCGCGCGTGACCCGGAAGAAGTAGTGGCGGAATGCGTCGTTGCCGAGCAGAACCAGGTCGAGG
>CAYYVZ010000136.1:0-11795 GCA_964475235.1 uncultured Myxococcales bacterium
GATCAGGTTCACGCGAATCACGAACTCGAAGCGCTCCAGATCGAACGGATTCCCTCCACGATCGACGGTGCGGCCCGCCCAGCCGAGACCGGCCGAGTTCACCACCGCGCGCAGCGGGCCGAGCTTCCCCGCCGCGGAGATCGCCGCATCGACGTTCTCGATGCTGGTGACGTCGCATTGGACGTAGACGCCGCCGATCCTGGCCGCGACGGCCTCGCCCTTGTCGGCGTTGAGGTCGGCGACCACGACTTTTGAGCCGGCCGCCGCAAGCTGGAGCGCGCATCCTTCTCCGATTCCCGACGCGCCGCCGGTCACGATCGAAGAGCTTCCTGCAAGGTTCATTCGAGGCATGGTGTCTTCCTGGCGCCCTTCCGCAGAATTGGGCCGCCTCGGGCGGCCGCGGAAGAACAGCGGGCGAGGTTGTGTCCGTTCCGTGTCGCGACTGCGAGCGCGGCGATGCGTTGCGCTCGCCCGCCGGCATCGCCCCGGCGATTGCCGGCGCCAGCGGACAAGCCATCTCGGCTTCCGGCAACTCCACGGTCAATTTTGTGAACGAGCGCGATTCCAGCGGCGTGTTCGATCTCGGCACCGACGACGGTCCTCTCGGTGACTTCCGTGTCGAACCTTCTCGCGGGCGACACCGTCTCTCTGTGCATGGAGGGCGTAGATTCTTCCACAATCAACGTATCCTGCTCCTCGCTGACGGGGTTCAAGCCGCAGCAGCTCCGTCCTGCGATGCGGCCGGAAACGGCCTTTGCGCCGGGCGCCTCCGCCCCTATAGTCGGGGGCTTGGTCCGCCCCGAAGAAAAGCTCCTGTTCCGCCCGAACACGTCCGGACCGGTCTCGGTCTGCCTGGCCTACCCGAACACGTGGGCGGTCGGCATGGCCAACCTCGGCTTCCAGGCGGTCTACCGCATCCTCGCCACCACGCCCGGCGTCGTCTGCGAGCGCATTTTCCTGTCCGAAGACGGATCGCGTGCGACGACGGAGGAAAGCGGTCGCTCGCCGTCCGAGTTCGACGTCCTCGCGTTCTCGCTGTCGTTCGAGAGCGACTATCCGAACATCGTGCGCATCCTCGACAGCGCCGGCATTCCGGCGCGCGCCGAAGCGCGCCGCGACAGCGAGCGCGGCTGGCCGCTGCTCGTCGCAGGCGGGCCCGCGACCTTTCTCAATCCCGAGCCGGTGGCGCCGTTCTTCGACCTGTTTCTCATCGGCGAAGGCGAGGAGATGATCGCCGAGGCTTTCGACGGCGCCGAGGGCTGGGTGGGGCTGTCGCGCGATCGCATCCTCGAGTCGCTCGCACGCGTCGAAGGCGCGTACCGGCCCGAGCAGCACGACGAAGTCTACGACGGCTCCGGCAAGCTCGTCGCGCGGCGCAGCGCTGCCGGTGTCTCGCCGACCGTCCGTCGTCGCTACGTCACCAACCTCGATGCGTATCCGACCGCCACGTCGATCGTCGCGCCGGGCTCCGTGTTCGGCGACTACTTCCTCGTCGAGGCGAGCCGCGGCTGCGAGTGGGGCTGCCGCTTCTGCGCGGCGGGCTTCATGTACCGGCCCGTGCGTCACCGAAGCGCCGAGTCGCTGACGGCGCAGGCCCTCGAGGGGCTACCGTATTCGGCCGCATCGACCGTGGGCCTCGTCGGCGCGGAGATGGCGAGCCATCCGGGCATCGCTTCCACTTGCGAGCGGATCTCGGCCGCCGGCGGGCGACCGTCGCCGTCGTCACTCAAAGCGGATCAGATCAGCCCGCGCCTCGCCAAGGTGCTCGCGCGCAGCGACACCAGGTCGGTGACCGTGGCGCCCGAAGCCGGCTCCGAGCGCATGCGGCGCGTGATCAACAAGAACCTCTCGGAGATCGAGATCCTGCGGGCGGCCGAGCTGATGGCCGGCGATGGCGTGGACTCGATGAAGCTCTACTTCATGTGCGCGCTGCCGACCGAGACCGACGCCGACCTCGACGGCATCTGCGACCTGGCCGGCAAGATCCGCGATCGCATGATGAGCCACGGCAGGAAACGCGGCCGCGTGGGCCGCATCACCGTTTCGCTCAACCCGTTCGTGCCGAAGCCGTGGACGCCGTTCCAGTGGGACGCGATGACGCCGGTCGGCGTCGCGCAGGCGAAGATCGCGTACATCCGGAAGAAGGTAGGCCGCATGCCGAACGTGGACCTCGACGCCGATTCGCCGCGCGAGGCCTACATGCAGACGCTGCTCAGCCGCGGCGACCGCCGCGTGGCCAGCGTCGTCGAAGTGCTGGCGCGCAGCGAGCGCGGCTGGTGGCAGGAGCTGTCCGACATGCGTCGCGGCAACAACCCGCACGTGGACTTCGACCTCGACCAGTTCGTGCACAGCGAGTACGAAGAGGACACGGTCTTTCCATGGGACTTCGTCGATCATCACATCGACCGCTCGTACCTGTGGCTGGAGCGGCGGCGTGCGCATGCCGAGCGCGAGACCGAGCCTTGCGACGTCGCGACGTGTCGCACGTGCGGAGCGTGCTGAGCAGCGAGCGGAGCGAATGGGCAGCGTGCGAAGCGTATGAGCAGCGAGCGAAGCGTATGAACAGCAACACGGCCTTCGTCGGAGTCGGAATCGATGCCGTATCGATCGAGCGCATGCGGCGCGCGGCCGACTCGAGCGAGCGCGGCCGGAGGTTCCGCGCGCGGGTCTTCACCGACCACGAGCGCACCACGTGCGAGGCGCGGCGCGACCCCGCCGAATGCTTCGCGGCACGCTTCGCTGCCAAGGAGGCCGTGATGAAGGCACTGGGAGCCGAGGGGATTTCCTTCGCGTTCAAGGACATCGAGGTCACGCGCGCCAAGTCGGGCGCACCGTCGGTGGTGCTGCACGGGCGCGTGGCCGAGCGTGCGCTCCGGCTCGGGGCGGGTCGCATCCACGTCTCGCTGACTCACGCGGAACCGCTCGCGCTCGCGTCGGTCGTCGTCGAGCGCGATCTCGCAACGTCCGGGGGAGAACCGGCGTGAGCAGCAGGATGGATCCACGACTCGCGCGCCACGCGCGCGTGAGCTGCGACAGCCTCGTCGCGCTCGGCTCGCGCACCGCGGCGGGCCGCACGATCTTCGCAAAAAACTCCGACCGGCCCGCCGCCGAGTGCCAGCCCCTCGTGCAGATGCCGGCCCGCGACTGGGCGGAGGGCTCGCGGGTTTCCTGCCAGTACGTCGAGATCGACCAGGTGCCGCACACGCTCGGCTTCGTCGGCGCACGGCCCGCGTGGCTGTGGGGGCTCGAGCACGGCGTCAACGAGAAAGGCGTCGCGATCGGCAACCACACGATCTTCACTCGCGACGCGGTCGCCGATCGCGGCCTGCTCGGGATGGATCTCGTCCGGCTCGGCCTCGAGCGCGGAGCGACGGCGGAGGCCGCCGTCGAAGCCATCGTCGAGCTCATCGAGCGACACGGCCAGGGCGGCTCGGGCTACGCCGACACGCACTGGCCCTACCACAACTCCTTTCTCGTCGCCGACGCGCGCGAGGCGTGGCTGCTCGAGGCGTCCGCCTCGCGCTGGGCGCTGCGTCGCGTCGCCGATGGCGCGTTGTCGGCGAGCAACCACACGACGATCGGCACCGACTGGGACCGGCTCGGCCACGACACGATCGAGCACGCCATCGCGATGGACTGGTGGCCCGAGCCGACCGGCGTGCGTTTCGACTTCGCGCGCGCCTACCGCAGCACCGAGACTGTTCCCGCGGTCGTCTCGTCGGGCCGTTACGCAACGACGTGCGGCGCTCTCGCGCGCGGACCGCTCGACGTTCCCGGCGTGCAACGCGTGATGCGCGACCACTACGAGGGCGGCGACGTGCACGTCCCCGGGGCGACTCCCGACGACCCGCGCTATTTCAGCGTCTGCATGCACGCCGATCCCGTGGGCACGACGACGGCCTCGATGGTGATCGAGCTGCACGGCGACTCCACGCGGCCCCTCGTCGCGTGGATGGCGCTCACCAGCCCGTGCATCTCGCCCTACCTTCCGGTCTTCGTGGATGCGCCGGTTCCGCGTGAGCTGCTGCTCGACGGCCCCGACGGCGGCTGGCAGCGCTTCAAGGTGCTCCTCGGCGAGGTCGAGAAGGACTTCGCGACGCGGGCCCCCGCCGTGCGTGCGTTCTGGAAGCCGCACGAGGAGGCGGTGGCACGCGAGACGCGTCAGCTCGTCGAGTCGCTTCCGTCCGGCGCGGATGCGCGGATTGCCGCGGAGCGCGACTTCGCCGAGCGCATCTGGAGCCGCACGTCGAAGGCTCTCGACGACCTCACCCGGCAGGTAAGCGCACTCTAGCCGTCCGTCTGGCTGAAGGTCCGGCTCTCGCCTATAGTCGCGGCATGGCCGTGCGCTTCGAAAACGTGCTGGTGTCGGCGCTTCAGGAGCTCGCCAGCGTGTTCGGCGCGGACCGTGTCATCCATGCCGCGGGTCAGGTGCTGCAGACGGCCGCACAGACGAAAGCCGCGGTGGACGACAACGTCGCGGCCATGCTCGGCCTCGCCGGGTTTCCCTCGAAGAGCGACCTCGATTCGCTCCGGCGTCAGCTCGACGTCGTGCAGGCGACGCTCGCCAATCTCTCCCGCAAGCTCGACCGCCTCGCCGAGGAAGTCGCGCAGCAGGATCATCCGTCGCACTCGCCCGCGCGTCGCCGCCCTTCCCGCATCCGTCCCGGCGAGGACTAGCGAAACCGGGGACGGGTACAGGTTTTCCAACGGAAAAACCTGTACCCGTCCCCGGTTTCTACCGCCCCAGCTCGGCCGCGAGCTCGGCGATGTCGGCGAGCGACGCGACGTCGACCTCGCGCGCCGGGATCGCGTAGATCGGTGGCGCCGATTCGCGGGGCAGGCCGGACTCGAGTCCGTTGAGCGCCGCTGCCTCGGTCTCTCGCATCGAATCGATGTCGCGCTCCATGCGGCGTACCGGTTCGTGCAGCCGCCCCGGCAGCGCCGAGAGCCGCTCCGCACCGCCGGCGCGGGGAACGCGCGGCGGCGTGACGCGGTTGACGATCACCGCATCGACGCCGAGTCCCATTCGCCCGAGATCGCTGCGGAACGCGAGCGCGCTCCGGATGTCGCGCATGCGCGGCCGCGTGACGAGCACGAACGCCGTTTCCCCGGAGCGCAGCAGGTCTTCGATGTCGCGGGCGCGCCTCTCGAGACCGCCGACGAGATCGCCTGCCAGCTCGACGAACTCGCCCACGCCCTTCCGCAGCGATGCTCCCGTCACGCGCTCCATCGCGGCCAGCAGCATCCACAGCGTGGCGCGTGCAATCGAGCTTCCGGCCTGCGTGATCACACGCGCGGGGTCGGCAAGGATCGAGAGCGCGCCGGTGTCGAGCAGGCCTGTCAGGCGCACCGGCGCCTGGAGAAGGGACGCCGCGTTGGGGGCCGGAGGCGTATCGACGACGAGGCAGTCGTGGCCGCCCTCGGTCGTGAGCTCGTGAAGCCGCTGGAAGGCCATGTAGCTCTCGGTGCCGCCGAGCTGCGTCGAGATGGAGCGGTAAAGCGGATGCGCGCGCAGTCGCGCCGCAATTTCGCGCGAAGGGGCGTGCTGCTCGACCATGCGGTCGAAGGTGCTTTTCGTGTCGAGACGCATCGCGGTGAGCGAGCCGCGCGTGGACGGCGGAAGCGCGACGGCGCGCGGCTGCGCATCGATGGCCGCGAGGCCGAGGGCGTCGCCGAGCCGCGGGGCCGGATCGATGGTCAGCACGGCCACGCGCTCGCCGGCACATGCGCGAGACCACGCGACGGCCGCCGATACGGACGTCTTGCCGACGCCGCCCTGGCCCACGAGCACGACGAGGCGCTTGCCCGCGAGCACCTCGACCAGCGGGGCGGCGCGCAGGCGTCTCACCGGTGCTCCGTTTCGATCGAGGCCAGCAGCATCGCGACGTCGGAGGCCGGCGGCTCCTCGCCGACGAACGAGAAGGCGAGGCGCGAGCAAGGTCCGGCGCGCTCTTCGAGCCAGCGCGCGAGCATCTCGTGACGAAGGTGGCGGCGCCAGTGCAGGGTCGCGTCGGCCGATGCGTCGCTGCGCGTGATGGCATTGCCGTCGTCGTCCGGCACGTACGCCGGCCACACCCCGTTGACGACGACGCGAAACGACGCGACGCCGGAGGCGAGAACGTCGGCGCGCAGCTCGAGTACTTCGGCGATGGCCATCTCCTCCGGCGTCGTGACCAGCACGGCCGTGAACCGGGCGGCGTCGTGAACCAGCGCACGGGTGCGCTCGACCTCGGTCGCGACGAGTCCGATGGGCGCCATCTCGAGCACGCGTCCGGGCGCGCGCAGCAGAGGGATGCTGTGGCCGGTTGCAGGAGCGTCGACCACGACGAGGCCGCGACGCCGCGAAGCCTCGGTGGCGATGGTTGCGAGCGCGACGAGCTCGCGCAGGCCCGGAGCCGCCGCGGCTACCGCCGAGAACGTGCGGCTCGCACCGAGGCGCCGCGCGACGAAGCCGAGCCCGAGCACGCGCGTGAGGAAGGCCTCGAGGTCGCGCTGGTCGTCGAGCGTGCGCTCGCGAAACAGGGAAGGGGAAGGAAACACGCGGCCGCGCGCGGTCGCCGGTCGCTCGGCCGGAGGTTCGGCTTCGTCGGAAGCCGGCATCCGGATCAGCAGCACGCGTGTGCCGCGTGCGGCCGCCTCGCGTGCCAGCGCGGAAGCGACACTCGATTTGCCGGTGCCGCCCTTGCCGGTCACGAACAGGACGCGGGCACCCACGTCCCCGCCTGTAGTACGCATTCGCCCCGCCGGCAATGCAGGAATTCGCGGCGCCGCGGTCCGTCGCTGCGCACTCCGGCGGTGCAAAGCCGCCGGCGGACCAGCCGGGCCCGTTGCAAGACGAGAGGGCGAATCCCATGATCCGCCCGTGACGAGGCCCGCCGCCGACGAATCGGTGCAAACCGCTGCTCACACGGGCGGGGCCCGCACGCGCGGGACGCTCGGAGACCTCTTCGCCCGCCGGCTCGCGGATCTGGAACGTCGCGTGGAGCGCGAGCTCGACCGGCCAGTCGACGCGGGAGGCCCGGTCGCCGAGCTCGTGCTCGATCTCGCGCGCGAGACGTGGCGCGCCGGTTCGTCGCTTGCCGCCGTCGCGACGTCGCTCGCCGGCGGGCGCTCCCTCCTCGCTTCGCTGCTTTCCGGACCGCCGCTCGACGATCTCGGCCTCGACGACGAGCTTGCGGGGACGTTTCGAGAGGTGCTGAGGCCGCTCGCGCGCCGCTGGCTCGGCTTCCGCGAGGTGCGAAGCGCTGCGCTTCCCGAGCGCGGCGGCGTGCTCGTCCTGCTCAATCGCAGTCCGTGGCCGCTTCCGCTCGAGGCTCTCGTGCTGTGGGCCTTTCTGTGCGACGGCAGGGTAGGAGAGCGCCGCATGGTCGTTCTCTGGGACGACGACCTGCCCGACGTACCGTGGCTCGGCGATTTCCTCCGGCGTATCGGGCTTGCCGGCGCGACTCCGGAGAACGCGCGCGTGCTGCTCGAGCGCGGCTGCGTCGTGCTCGCGTTCCCGGAAGGAAGGGCGGCGCGCGAGCGAACCTACGAGCGCCGCTACCGCCTCGCTCGCTTCGACGCGAAGGGCGTGATCGCGGCGGCGCTCGAGACTGGAGCGCGCATCGTCCCGGGCGCCGTCGTGGGAACGGAAGAGAGTTTCCCGCTGCTGGGGCGCGTGGCGGGTCTGCCGGTTACCGCGCAGTTTCCGCTGCTCGGGCCTCTCGGCCTGTTGCCGCTTCCGGTGGCCTGGACGCTGCGGCTCGGTTCTCCTGTCGAATACTCGGTCAAGGACGACGAGGCTCCGCCGGTGGACGCCATCTGCGACGCGATTCGCGGCCGCGTGCAGGCTCTCGTCGGAGAGTTGCTCGCGCAGCGCGAGTCGATCCTGCGCGGCTGACGAGCGGCTTTTTTCCTGGACGGCCGACGAGCGGCCTTTCGCCTGGACGGCCGACGAGCGGCCTTTCGCCCGGGCGGCCGACGAGCGATCTCGAGCCCGGACCCGTCCCGTTCCTATTCGTTTGGACCCCAACGCCCGCGGCGGCTACAACCGCTGCGCAAGGCTTTGCCTGCAGCCGTCGTGCTGCGGATACCCTCATATGGGCGGAGCCATCGCGGGAGGAAGCAGTCCATGTCGTCGCCCACGTCGTCGAAGGAAGCCTGGATCATCGATGCGGTCCGCACGCCGCGCGGAATCGGCAAGGTGGGGAAGGGCGCGCTCGCGCATCTTCATCCGCAGCGCCTCGCGGCCACCGTGCTCGGCGCGCTCAAGGACCGCAACGACCTCGACACGAGCGAAGTCGACGACGTGATCTGGGGCTGCAGCGCCCAGGTCGGACGCCAGGGCGCCTGCATCGGTCGCATGTCGGTGCTCGACGCCGGCTGGGACACCAGGGCCAGCGCCGTCACGCTGGACCGCTTCTGCGGCTCGGGCATCACCGCGGTGAACCTCGCGGCGGCGAGCCTCCTGTCGGGCATGGAAGACTGCGTGGTCGCCGGCGGCGTCGAGATGATGTCGTTTACTTCGACGCTGCCCGGCGGGCTCCTCGACGCGGGCAACCTTCACCTCCGCGACCTTCACCCCCAGCCCCATCAGGGTGTCTGCGCCGACGTGATCGCGACGCTGGAGGGCATCACGCGCGAGCAGGTCGACGCGCTCGCGCTCGAGAGCCAGAAGCGCGCCGCGCGCGCCATCGAAGGCGGCCACTTCGACAAGAGCGTCGTACCCGTCCACAACGACGACGGCTCGCTCGCGCTCGGACACGACGAGTTCCCGCGGCCGCAGACGACGGCCGAAGGCCTCGCCAAGCTGCAGACCGTCTTCTCGAATTTCATGGCCATGCCCGTCGACGAAACCGGCGAAACGTTCGATCACCTGGTCCGGCGCAAGTTCCCCGACATCCAGATCAACCACGTCCACCACGCGGGCAACTCGTCCGGCGTCGTCGACGGCAGCGCGGGCCTCCTGCTCGCTTCGCCGGAGTTCGCGCAGCGCAAGGGCTGGAAGCCGCGCGCCCGGGTGGTCGCGATGGCCAACGCGGCCGGCAGCCCCGAGCTCATGCTGAACGAGCCGGTCCCTGCCGCGCGCAAGGTTCTGGCCAAGGCAGGGATGTCCCTGGACGACATTGACCTGTTCGAGGTGAATGAAGCGTTCGCCGTCGTCGCCTACAAGTTCATGCGCGACCTCGCGATCGACCCCGCCAAGGTGAACGTGAACGGCGGCGCAATTGCGCTCGGTCACCCCATCGCCGCGACGGGCTCGATCCTGATCGGCACCGCGCTCGACGAGCTCGAACGCCGCGGTCTCGGGACGGCGCTCATCACGATGTGCGCGGCGGGCGGCATGGCGCCGGCCATCATCATCGAGAGGATCTGACGCGAGCCCCGGCGCGGGCCGAGCCGAGGCGCGCCGGGCAAAGCACAGAGGAAACGATCGTATGAACCATCGACCCTTTCAGCGCCTCGTACCGGCGACCCTCGCCTCCCTCTCGCTGGTTGCAGCGACGTTCCTCGGCTGCAGCCAGGAGCCGTCCGCGCAGATGCCTACCGCTTCGGAAGACGCGGCCGCGAGGTCGCCGGGTGACCCGCCGGCCGGGAATCCGGGCGACGCTCCCGCCGCGGTCGCGAGCGACGTTCGCGAAGCCGACACTGCGCCGCCGCCAGCCGCCGACGCGCCGCCGGCCGACACCGCCTACGTGGAACCGGAAGCGCCGAGCTTCACGCAGGAGAAGCTGGAGTCGATGGTCGCGCCGATCGCGCTCTACCCGGATCCCCTCCTGATGGAGATCCTCATGGCCGCGACCTATCCGCTCGAGGTGGTGCAGGCGGCAGCGTGGGTGAAGGATCACCCGGGTCTCAACGGCAAGGAGCTCGACGACGCGATCGCGGACCAGAAGTGGGACGTGAGCGTCAATTCGATCACGCACGCTCCCGACGCGCTGAAGCTGCTGGCTGCCGATCCGAAGTGGATGCAGGATCTCGGAGACGCGTTCCTCGCGCAGCAGGATGACGTGCTCAACGCCGTGCAGGTGATGCGCGTGAAAGCCTGCGACGTGGGCAACCTCAAGACCACCGCGCAGCAGAAAGTCATCATCGAGGACCGGCCCGCGGCTCCGGAGCCGGCGTCGGACTACGTCGTGGCGCCTCCGCAGCGCGTCGTGCGCATCGAGCCCGTGCAGCCGGAGGTCGTGTACGTCCCGCAGTACAACCCGCAGATCGTTTACGGTTACGCGCCGCCGACCTACTACTACCCGGGTATTTATTCGTATCCCGTGTACACCTCGATCGTCGCGCCCGTCATCACGTTCGGAGTGGGCCTGGCCATCGGCGGGTACCTGTGGGGCGACTGCGACTGGCACTACCACCGTGTCTACGCACGTCCCTACTACCGCGACCGCTACGTCGGACGCTGGTACTGGAACGGCCGCTACGGCGGCTACAACGATTTCTACAACGCCGGTTTCGCGCGCGACTACTACTGGCGTCACGACCTCGATCACCGTCGCGGCGTTCACTACTCGAGCCGCAACGTCCAGAATTTCTACAGCGTTCGCGGCCGCGATCCGTACCGCTATCGCGACAACGACTATCGCTACGACCGTCACAAGGCGTCGCGAGGCGACTACAACCGCATGCCGGGCTTCCGCGACGGAGGCGACGCTCGCGGAGATTACCGCGATGGACGGGACGGGCGCGACGGACGCGATGGCCGTGACGCTCGCGACGGCGCTCGCGACGGACGCGACGGTGGGCGCGGGGATTCGCGCGACTGGCGCGAAAAGGCGCGCGACGATGCGCGCGAGAAGATGCAGCGCGATTCGCAGGCGCGCGGCGATCGCGCACCCGGCGGAGATGGCGGAGCAGGCGGCGATCGCTCCGGGCGTACCTCGAAAGATGGCGACCGCGACGGCAAGGGGTCTTCGGTTGACCGCGGCGGCGAGCGCGGCGGCTCGAAGGGATCTGCGGTCGATCGCGGCGGAGACCGCGGCGGCTCGAAAGGTTCGGCGACCGATCGCAGCGGCGACCGCGGAGGCTCGAAAGGCCCGTCGATGGATCGCGGAGGCTCGAAAGGACAGCCCACCGATCGCGGCGGAGCCAAGGGCCCGTCGATGGATCGCGGCGGCAGCAAAGGCGGCGGCAGCGACCGCAGCGGACGCCCCTCGGGCGGCGGTGGCAGCGGCAAAGTCGAGCGGCCTTCCGGCGGCCAGGGCGGCGGCTCTTCGAAGAGCGGCGCGGTGCAGCGCGGCGGCGGCAGCAGTGGTGGCGGCGGTCGGCCGCCAGGCGGCGGCTCGTCGATGAAGCAGGGCGGCGGTCAGGGCGGCGGATCTTCGAGAGGCGGCTCGATGCACGGCGGCGGTGGCGGCCGGCCGAGCGGCGGCTCGATGCAGCAAGGCGGCGGGGGAGGCCGGCCAAGCGGCGGCTCGTCCATGAAGCAGGGCGGCGGCGACCACGGGAGCCGCAGCGGATCGTCGCAGCGCAGCGGCGGCGGTGGATCGCAGGGCAGTCGCAGCGGCGGATCCTCCAAAAGCGGCGGCGGCGGATCTTCGAAAGGCGGCAAGAGCGGCGACCAGCAAGGCAAAGGCGGCCGGAACTAGGCTCGCGCCTCTCTTCGGGTGCGGCGCCGCCCGTCGGCGTCGCACGTGACAGCGGCCGCTGCGCGCACTGGCTTCGCCTGCGCGCACGCGACAAAGAACGCGCCATGCCGCGATACATTCTCGCCATCGACCAGGGCACGACGGGTTCGACCGTCATGGTGTTCGACGAAAAAGGCCGCGTGCGCTCGCGCGCGTACTCGGAGTTCCGCCAGCACTATCCGA
>CAYYVZ010000137.1:0-11772 GCA_964475235.1 uncultured Myxococcales bacterium
GAGCTTTGCACTTCGAGCTAGCCTCACCTGCGGCCGCCAGTTAATTCAGTCGTTATGACTCTTGAGGTCGAAACCCGATGCGGCGACTCTTGGGCGGGATCTGAGGCGCCATGATCTGTCGGATGGCGTCAAAGACTACCTTGAACTGCTCGTCGTATCGCCGTTCGAGTGCGGACAGCTTACGCGCCATTTCCTCCTGCGAGAGGAGTAGCCGACGTAGCCGAACGAACGTCCGCATGATCTCTACGTTGGCAACCACAGCGCGCTCACTTCGGAGGACACCCGAGAGCATCGCCACCCCTTGTTCTGTGAAGGCATACGGGTTCTTACGGTGGCCGCCCCAACTTGATGTCACAATTTGTGATATCAAGTTGGCGAACTCGGCGTCCGACAACTGAAACATGAAGTCTTCCGGAAATCGCCCAGGATTGCGCTTCACTGCTTGCACGAGCGCGGCCGTAGTTACACCGTACAGCGCGGCCAAGTCGTGACCAAGCATCACTTTCTCGGAGCGAATCAAGTAGATCGCGTGCTCGATACGCTCCGGCGGGATGACGGTCTTTGCCGGTTTCTTCACGTTGGGGCAGGCGTACAACAAGGGCTCACGCGGCCGCAATCCCGCCGATGTCATAACAACTCACCCAACCGGCCGGCCGGCCGCGCGCATCGCTCAGGGCCGAGTGTGGGTGCGGCCGCCGTTTACTTCAGTCGTTAAGCTTTTGGGATTCACGTGGCCGATCACGATATCGATCGAATAGTCGCTCTGCTCGAGAAGCACGCGCAACGTGCCACGTACGGGGCTGTCGCCGGCCTGGTCGGACGGATTCCTCGATCTGTCATGCAAGGCCGGGACAAGTGTCCGCGTAACTCCTGGGTGGTGTCCTCGTCGACTCATCTTCCAACAGACTATGCGACTGCCCATGTGCACCCAAACTTACAGCGTCACACGACTGTGTTAACGACCTCTGAGCAGCTGGCAGCGTGGATCCGCAAGCATTCGTGAGACTTCCTCGCCTGGAAGGGAACATCCGCTTCATGCGATACAGCGAAGTTCGTCTCCCACAGCCGGGAGAATAATTCAGATCCGTCCCCGTTTTTTCAGAGCGTGCGGACGACGGCGAGCGCTTCGTCGATGTGCTTGGTCGCCTGGAGCTGCGAGTCGAACACGTGGCGCACGACGCCCTGCTTGTCGATCACGTAGGTGACGCGGCCGGGCAGGATCCACAGCGTGGCCGGTACCCCGTACGCCTTGCGCAGCTTGTTGCCGTCGTCGGCAAGCAGCGTGAACGGCAGCCGGTGGTGCTCGGCAAACGACTTGTGCTTGTCCACCGAGTCGCCGCTCACGCCGATCACTTCGGCGCCGGCCTTCGTGAAATCCTCGTACGAGTCGCGGAAGCTGCAGGCTTCCTTCGTGCACCCGGGCGTCTCGTCCTTCGGATAGAAGTAGAGCACCACGGCCTTCTGTCCGCGGAAATCCGCGAGCGAGACCTTGCGGCCCGCCTGGTCGCTCAGTTGAAAATCCGGAGCCTTGTCGCCTACGCCGATCGCCATGGTGTGTTCCTTCTCGTCCGCCGCGTGCTGCGGCGGGTGCTCATCCGCCGCGTGTCGCAGCTGGTACTCGTCCGCCGCGAGCCGCGGCTTGCCGTCATTCCGCCTTCGAGGCGGTTCCCCAGTACGTGAACGTCCACGGCCGCGGGCCGGGCAGGTACATCGTGTCCATCTTGTCGATCTTGAGACCCGCGTCGTCGAGCATCGTCGGCACGCTGCGGTTGATGTTGCAGCCGCCCGAGATCTTCCCCCACACGCCGTTCAGCCTGTTCTGCCACTTGCGCACCGAATCGTCGGGCGCGAGACCGTGCTCCGAGAAGTGCATCTTCGCGCCCGGCTTGAGCACGCGGCGCATCTCGAGCAGCGCGGAGTGGACGTCGGGAATCGTGCACATCGTGTAGGTGATCACGATGCTGTCGATGCTGCTGTCGGGTAGCGGAATCTTCTCGCTCGAGAGCGCCAGCCAGTCCACGTCGATGCCGGCTTCGGAAGCGCGCCGGCGCGCCATCGCACCGAGCTCGGGCGAAGGATCCAGGCCGACGAGCGAGTCGACTTTCGACTTGTCGTAGAAAGAAAGGTTGAGGCCCGAGCCGATTCCGACCTCGAGCACGCGCCCGCGCGCGAGCGGCACGACCTTCGCGCGCTGCATCGAGATCGGCTTCTGGGCCATCGCGAAATCGAGCATTCGCGGAAGCACGTAGCGGTCGTAAAAACCCATGGCGGCGTACTTCTGTCCCCGGGAAAGGGGCGAGGCAAGCGGCTCAGTCCGGGGTCGTCAGCCGCGCGACGATCCGCCCTTTCGCGAACAGATCGAGCCGGCCGCCGTCGAGACGGTAGGCGTCGGTCGCGATCATCGCGGCGAGCACGGCTTCCTCGGTATCTGCCGCGACGCGGTCGCACATCATTCGCGTGTTGCGAAGGCTGGTGAAGCGCAGCAGGCCTGCGTGCTCGTCGATCTCGTAGCCGGCTCCGAGGCGGTTGCAGGCGGTCGTTCCGGTCACGCGATGGCCTTCACGCGTGATGTTGAAACCGGCGACGGGCGGCGGCGACGGGAGCGGTCCGTCGTAGCCGTCCAGCTGGACGAAGATCCAGTCGCGCCCGAAAAGGCCCGCGTCGTCGCCGCCGGCCGTCACGACGTACGGCGGCGCATGGGCCGCGGCGTCGCTCGCTGCAACGCCCGCCGGCGCCTTCACGTCGCTCGCTGCAACGCCCGCCGGAGCCTCTACGTCGCTCGCTGCAACTCCGGGCCGCGCGACCTCCGGTAACGCCGCGGCAGAATCGCCCGTCGTAGACGCCGTTCCGCTCGCCGAGCACCCGGCGAGCACTACGACGACGAGAAGAGAGACGACGCTTCGCATCGCCCCGCTATGGCGTGGTCAGCCTGGCGACCACGTTCCCTTTGGAAATCAGCGAAAGGGTGCTGCCGCTCAGCTCGAACGCGTCGGTGGCGACCATCGCCTGAATCACCGCTTCCTCGGTGCGCGCGTTGTTGCCTGCGCAGAGAGCCGAGCCGTTCTGGAGGTTCTTGAAGCGCAGGCTGCCGGACGCGATGCTGATCTCGAACGATCCGGAAATCGGATTGCACGAGGTCGTTCCCACCACGCGCCCGCTCTCGCGCGCCATGAGGAAGCTCGCGTTGGTCGGCGGCGGCGGCAGCGTTCCGTCGAAGCCTTCCACTTCCGTGAAGATCCACTGCTTGCCGAGCGGCGTGTTCGGCCCCGCGTCGGTGAGAGCGCGGTCGGACGGAGGCGGGGCGTTCTCGCGCGACACGGGGTCGGGGACTCCAGCGGATCTGGCCGGCGCAGACGGTCCGCCGGCGTCGTCCATCCTCATCTCGGCGAGCGTCATCGTGTCCGTCCTCGAATCCTTCTCGTACTTCTGTCCGTCGTTCATCGTGCCGCAGCCCGCCGCTGCGAGCAGCAGGAACACGGCGGTCAGCCGGCCAATCGTGGTCTCCATTCTTCTTCCCTCCAGCCTTGTCTGCGACAGTCCGGTCCTGCCGGAAAAGCGCTCCTCGCGGAGCACAGTCGTCGGACCTCGTTCCCGGCAGTGCGCGTTTTCCGATTCCGGCAAGCTGCCGTGTTTCCCCAGGTTGCCCGCGAGTCGCGCCGACACTCAACGGTTCTCGTAGCGATTGTAGTCGAGGAGACCCGCTTCGACGGGTGCGCTCCTGCGATAGGCGGCGTGAAGCGAGTCGCTATGGGCCCAGAAGCGGGGGTCGGTGCGGCGGATGCCGAACCGCGACATCAGGCCCGCGTAGTCCGTCTCGCTGCCGAGCCGCGCGATCGCGTCCACGTACGCATCGAGGGCGGACGCCTCCACCTGGTGGAAGGCGTTCGGGTACGTTCCGAGGAAACCTTCGGCGAGCGTGACCGTGTCTTCGGCCGGCAGGCGGTGCTTCGCCTCCTGGAACAGCGTCGAGATGTTCGAGTGCGCGCTGTTGTGGGTGAGCGTGTAGTCGCGCGGTCCGCCCGGAAGGCCCGTCACCCGCAGGAACGTGAGCTCGGGCAGGTGCGACGTCGCCGCTCCTTCGAGCGCGTCGAGCCGCAGGAGGGCGGAACGAACGCCGGCGGGCAGGCCCTTCGTCACAAGGTCGAAGCGGCGGTCGAGGACGGGGGCGAGTTGCTTCCTCAGCAGGCCGTAGAGCTCGGTGAGCGTGTCCTCCGTGCGGTAGGCGACACCGGTCTCCGCGCCGAACCACGCACGCGCGCCCTGCAGGTACTGCTTCACGTCGTCGCCGGCGCCCCGATACCAGCGGTCGCGCACGTCGTCGCGGTCCTTCAACGGAAGCAGGGCGAGGAAGTTCGATTCGCCCTCCATGCGCAGGAAGTCCATGTAGAGGCGCGTCGTGAGCTGGTGTCCGACGTTGCCGTAGACGTCGTAGCCGGCGACCAGCAGATAGTGGATGCGCTCGAGCAGCGGATAGCCGACGAGCCAGGCCGTTTGCGGCCGCTCGCCGACGTAGCCCTGCACGACCGTCGCGCTGTCGAAGTGGCGAAAGACGGTGAGCGCGGCGTTGCGGTTGTTCCCGTCGCCGTCCCACAGCACGGAGAGCGTCGGACGGCGCTTGCCGTCGAACTCGCGGTTGAGGATGTCGTACTTCGACCGAAGGTAGGTGTTCTCGGCGTTGGCGTACTTCTTCCACTGCAGCAGCGGAAGCTGGTTCTCGTCTTCGGCCGGAAGGTGAATCTCCTGGAGCGCCTTGCTGAGCTCGTCTGCGCTCAGCTCCGAGCGCTCGAGCTCCGGGTCCACGAAGGACACCCAGAACAGGTCGTTGATGACGTTGAGCGCCACCTGCCCGCGGCACACCGGGCCCTTGATGAACCCCATGATCGTGTACTGCGCTTCCTCGAGCATCAGCCGGTAGCGTGCCTTGACCGGCAGCTCGCGGAACGCGACGAAAGGATTCGACGCGATGCGGCCCTCGTAGGAGGGAAGGCTCGTCACTTCGTAGTCGGCGTCCACGAACAGCTCGCGCATGCGCCGCAGGCGCGCGTCGTCGAGCGCGTACGGCATGTGCGTCTTCGCGACGATCGACTCCTCCACGCGGCGCAGCCGGTAGTAGACGCGCGCGACACCCGGGTCGTCGAAGGGCCGCACCGTGGCGACGATGTCGATGGCCTGTCCGGGAGGCGTCTTCGAGCGCACGAGCTCGAAGTACTCGCCCCGCGGCAGGTCGCGGAACCACAGGTGGGCGAGGTACCAGTGCTCGTAGATGTAGCGGCTCGCGAGCTGCTGCTTCAGGCTGTCGCCGTTGAGAAAGGACTCCCAGCGGCGCACGCGGTCGGCGTAGTCGGGTCCGAGCGGCGCGCGCGGCGCATACGGCGCACCGGCCGTGATCCAGTCGGTGATGGTGGCGTGCTCGGCGTCGCTGAGCTTCGGGAGTCCGTACGGCATGCCGAGCTCGGGCATCGTCTTCTCGAGCTCGTCCATCTGCTCGATCGTCGGACAGACCTGGGCGCGGCCGAGCGAAAAGTCGTAGCGGTCGGATGGCAGGATGCCGGTCGCTTCGGGCTGGGCGCGCTTCAGGTCGAGCAGCCTGTGCATCACGCTGCCGGCCCGGTCGGCTTCCGCCGAAGCGGCGCGCTCGTTCAGCACCGCGTGGAACCCCTTCGTTCGCCACTCGGAAGTGGACAGCGCGTCTACGAGAAGGCGCGTCGGCGGGGCGGCGACGAGGCGAGTCGCGTAGACGCTCTCGCGGTTGGCGCCGCGCGCGATGCCCTCGTACGAAGACAGCTTGAGCTGGCACGGGGCGTCCCAGCACGCGTGGCAGACGACGCAGCGGGTCTCGACGACGGGCGCGACCTTCTCCCAGGCCGCACGGGCCGAGGCGTCGGCGGCGGGCCGGTCGTAGCGGCCCGGATCGGCCTTGCCGTAGACGTCGTCGAGCTTGTGACGGGTCGCCAGAGTGCACCCGGCCACAACGGCGAGGATACCGAGTCCGGCACGAACCATGATTCGCATGCCGGCCCTCCTACAGGGAAGTCCCGCCCCGAAAAAGCGCCGCCCGGAAATCGGGGACGGATCCCGATTTCGAGGTCGGACCGCGTTCGAGCGAAAGTTGCCATCACCAGCTGCTCGAACGAGAGCCTCGTGCGAAATCGGGATCCGTCCCCGATTTCCCGGCGGGTTGCCCGGGGGCGGTGCGCGTCGCAGTCTTGCCCGCGAGCCGCAGGACGACGGGTCACCGGCCGGCCGGCCGCGCCGCGAAGACGAGCCGAGGAGGACACGACATGCCGATCCCGAGATTCTCCGCTTCCGCCAGCGCGACCGAAGTCACCGCGGCCCTTGCCGACCAGGGCTGCGCCGTCCTCGAGCGCCTCGTGCCCGAGTCGAAGATGCTGCGCGCCCGCGAAGAGCTGAAGCCGTGGCTCGAGGCGACGAAGATCGGCCCCGACGACTTCTCGGGCTTTCACACGCGGCGCACCGGAGGACTGATCGGACGCTCGGAGACGTGCCGCGAGCTCGTCATGCATTCCACGGTGCGCGACGTCGTGAGCGGCGTCCTCTCGCACGCGACGAGCTGGCAGCTCCACCTCACGCAGGTCATCGCGATCGGCCCCGGCGAGACCGGCCAGACGATTCACCGCGACCAGTGGGCCTTCGACTTCTTCCCTTTCCCGAACGGCTACGAGGTCCAGTGCAACACGATCTGGGCGATGACCGACTTCACCGAGGAGAACGGCGCGACGCGAGTGATCCCGGGCAGCAACAAGTACGAGGACAAGCTCGAGTTCCGCGTCGAGCAGACCGAGCCGGCGGAAATGCCGGCGGGCTCCGTGCTGCTCTACACGGGGGCGCTCTACCACGGCGGCGGCGCCAACCGCTCCAGCGCCGTACGCTTCGGCCTCAACATCACGTACGCGCTGAGCTGGCTGCGACAGGAAGAGAACCAGTACCTCGCGGTGCCTCACGACATCGCGCGCACGCTCGACGACGATCTGCTGCGCGTCATGGGCTACCAGCGCGGCGCATACGCGCTCGGCTACGTGGACGATCTTCGCGACCCTCTCGAGGTGCTGAAGGGCGAAGGCCACAGCACGCAGGGGCTCGGCGACCTCGAATCCACCATTCAGCGACTCGAATCGATGCGCCGCTAGGGGACGGGTACAGGTTTCCCCGACAGAATCGGGGACGGGTACAGGTATTGCCCTCTGGGGAAACCTGTACCCGTCCCCGTTTTTCGCGCGCGAATTTCGCGCGTGACGAGAACGTCCTTCCCTCGTCATGGTTCTTGCCGACGACGATCCGCGCGCCGTGCCTCCATCCGAGGCTGCGGAGCCACCCAGGCGCGTTCGCTCCATCGGTGACGTCGTTCGGCTCTTCCAGGATTCCGCCGTCGCGTGGTCGGATGACAGGGCCCCGCGCCTCGGCGCAGCGATCTCGTACTACACCGTCTTCTCGCTCGCTCCGCTGCTCCTGATCTCGATCGCCGTCGCCGGGTTCGTCGTCGGCGGCGACACGGCGCGCGCCGGCGTCATCGATGCGATGGGCGGTCTGATCGGTACCGACGGCGGCAAGGCGATCGAGGGCATGATCGACAACGCCGCCAAGCACAAGGAAGGCGGCATCGTCGCAAGCATACTCGGCGTGGCGATGCTTCTCGTCGGAGCGTCGGGCGTGTTCATCGAGCTTCAGGACTCGCTCAACACGGTCTGGGGCGTCGAGGCCAAAGCGGGTCGCGGCTTCAAGGGCTTCGTTCAAGATCGCGTGCTGTCGTTCGCGATGGTGCTCGGCATCGGCTTCCTGCTGCTCGTCTCCCTCGTCGTCACGGCGTTCCTCGGCGCGATGGGCGAGTGGATGAGCTCGACGCTTCCGGGCGGCGCGGCCGTCTGGCAAGCGGTCAACGTCGTCGTCTCTCTCGGCGTCGTTTCGCTGCTGTTCGCGATGATCTTCAAGTTCGTGCCGGACGTGAAGCTCACGTGGCGCGACGTGGCCGTCGGCGCCGTGGTGACGGCGATCCTGTTCTCGATCGGCAAGCTCGCGATCGGGCTCTACCTCGGCAAGAGCAGCACCGCGAGCGTGTTCGGAGCGGCCGGCTCGCTCGCGGTCCTGTTCATCTGGGTCTACTACTCGGCGCAGATCGTGCTGTTCGGCGCGGAGTTCACGCAGGTGTGGGCGAACACCTACGGCTCGCACCTGCTGGCCGGACCGAACTCGCTGCTGAAGAGCGGCGCGGTGCCGGTTGCCAAAGAGATCGGCGCAGCGGCGGGCGCCGAAGAAGCGGTGCCTGGACGTTCGAAGGCCGAATCCGGGGCGCCGGCGCGGTCGTAGAGCTCAGGCGAGCTCGCAGACTCCGCGGCGCCGGAGTAGCGCTCCGTCCTTCGTGCAGACTCCCCGGTTTGAGAACTCACCGTCCGGAGACGGAAGCTGATCGATGCAGGACCGGGAACGCCGGCTCCGTCAGGCCGGCATCCAGTTCCCGTGAAAGCCGAACGGAATTCGATACGGCAGGCGGACGGTCGCGACGGGCGGCGCCGCCACGCGCTGCGCGTCGAGGATCACGAACTCGGAGCAGTCCGACGCAGCGTCGTAAACGTACGTCAGCAGCCAGCCCGCATCCTCCTCGCGCGACGCGGGATCCGGCGCGAAGACGGCTTCGTTCGGGTAGCGTCCGGGACCGAAGTCGTGCTCGAGCGACGTGCCTGTTTTCAGATCGTACTTGAGGATCGAGGTCGCTTCGTCGGACGTCGAGGAAAGGTTGCGCACGGCATAGCCGTAGCGGTGCTCGGAGCCGCACCGCCGGTCGTCGATGCGCGGAAACTCGATCGGCCGGTCGTCGAGAGCCGTCTCGGTGATGCTGCCCGCCCCGAGGTCGAGCTCCCAGCGGTGCAGCGACGCGAGGTCGAAGCGGCCGGCGCCCTCGCGCCACAGCTCCGGATACCGCGCCACCTCGAGCACGATGCGGCCGTCCTTCTCGTAGGAGTTGAGCGGATGGAAGACGTAGCAGGGCTTCACGGCGAACCACTGCATCGTTCCCGACTCGTCGCCGCGCTTCATCACGCCGACGCGCGACGGGTACTCGTCGTCCCAGCGGTAGGGCATGCGTCCCTGCATCGCGCGCTGGAAATCGAACACCACGGGCAGGTCCATGATGAGGACGTAGTGCTCCGTGATCGCGAAGTCGTGCATCATCGTGGGTCCCGTCACCTCGATCGGCACGCTGCGCACGAGCTCGCCGGCCGCGTTCGCGCAGTGGTACGTCACGTACGGGGGGAACCAGTTGTAGTCGAAGAAGTGCAGCTCGCCCGTCACCGGGCAGATCTTCGGGTGCGCGGTCATCCCTGTCTTCAGGCGGCCGCCGAAATCGTAATTGCCGATGGTCTCGAGCTCGGCGCCGATCTCCCACGGCAGCGCCGTCTCGGCCACGGCGAGAATGCGGCCGGCGTGCTGGATGACGTTGGTGTTGCCGGGGCCCGCCGTGATGTCGCGCTGCCCGTCCGGGCCGACTCCGCGCGCACGCTCCTCGAGCTGGCGCGTGCGGATCCAGCGGTTGCGATACCAGAGCGCGCGGCCGTCCTCGATCGCGATTCCGTGCAGCATCCCGTCGCCGAAGAACCAGTGCGGCGGCGTGACGCCCTTCGGGTTGGGGCCGTTGCGCAGGTACTTGCCGCTCAGGGCCTTCGGAATCGCACCTTCGACTCGCAGATCGGTCAGCGTGCGCTCTTCGTCGACCGGCGCGTAGTTGCCTCGCAGGAAGAAGGGAACCTTCTCGGTGGTGGTGGCGGCGGTGCTCATCGGTTGCCTCCGGATGCTTCCTCGAAGCGGAAAGGGCGAAGGGTAGGGGCTCGCCGTCGGAAAGCAAAGCGCGCGTGCGGACTGTCCGAGGCGTGAGCGTGACGGCGCGCATCGCGGCGACCGGCGCGCGCAGGGATTTCAGGCGCGACTGGCCACAAGGAGGCGATCCGGCATAGTCTCGCCCCGCCGTCATGACCTCACCGCTCCGTGATTCCACTGTCGCGATTCGCTCGCATGCGCTCGCGGCGGGCATCGCGGCGGTCGCATGGTCGCTTGCCTGGGCGGCGGGCTGCGGCGGCGACCGGGCGCCGGAGGCCGCGCACGTCTCGCCCGACTTCGCATCGCAGTCCCGGCAATTCCCGCGCGGCGTCGTCGAGGTAACCGACGGCGTCCACGTCGCGGTCGGCTTCGGGCTGGCCAACTCGGTGCTGCTCACGGGCGAGGGCGGCAACGTCATCGTCGATACGATGGAGAGCGCCGAGGCCGCGACCGCCGTGCGCGACGAGTTCGCGCGCATCAGCGGCGCGCCGGTCGCGGCGATCGTGTACACGCACAACCACGCCGACCACATCTTCGGCGCGGGTGTCCTCGCCGGGGACTCGAAACCCGAAGTCCTCGCGCACGCGTCGTTCGAGACCGAGCTCGACCGCATCGTCACCGCCACGCGCGCGATCACCTGGAAGCGCAGCATGCGCCAGTTCGGCACCTTCCTGGCCGACGAAGAGCGCTTGCACTGCGGCGTCGGGCCGAAACTCGACAGCACCGTCGCGTCGACGATGTCGCTGCTGCCTCCGACGCGCACGTTCGACGGCGACCGGCTCGAGATCACGATTGCCGGAATCCGCATGGTGCTGCTGCACCTTCCGGGCGAAACGCCCGACACGATCGGCGTCTGGCTCCCGGAAAAGCGCGTGCTGCTTTCGGGCGACAACTACTACCACTCGTTCCCGAACCTTTACGCGATTCGCGGCACCACGACGCGCGACGTGCTGCAGTGGGTCGCGAGCATCGACGCGATGCGGGAGCTTCGCCCGGCGTTCCTCGTTCCGGGGCACACGCTTCCGGTGTCGGGGGAGGACGAGATTCGCACTCGACTCACCGACTATCGCGACGCCATGCAGTTCGTGCACGACCAGACCGTGCGGGCCATGAACGAGGGCCTCGCGCCGGAGGCGATCGTCGAGCGCGTGAAACTGCCTGCGTCGCTGGCAGGCAAGCCGTGGCTTGCCGAGCGCTACGGACGCGTGGACTGGTCGGTGCGCGGCGTGTTCGACGCCTACCTCGGCTGGTTCGGCGGCGATGCGGCCGATCTCTCCCCGCTCACGCGCAGGGAACGCGCGGAGCATCTCGTCGCCCTCGCGGGCGGCAGCGAGAAGCTTCGCGACCGCGCGACGGCCGCGCTCGACGCGAACGATCCGCGCTGGGCCCTCGAGCTGGCCGGCCACCTGCTCGTGCTCGGCGAGTTCAGCGACGTGGCGCGGCGTGTGCGCGCGTCGGCGCTGCGGGCGCTCGCGGCCGCCGAGACGAGCGCCAACGGGCGCAACTACTACCTGACGCAGGCACTCGAGGCAGAGGATAAGGTCGTGATCGACGCGCCCGACCCGTCGCGCCTTCCCGACGACCTGCTCGCGAGGATTCCGGTTTCGAGCTTCCTGCGTGCGATGACGGGACGCCTCGACACGGGCAAGGCCGAGGGCAAGCGCCTCGCGGTGGGCTTTCGCTTCACGGACGTGGGTGAGGAGTGGGGCATGCAGCTTCGCAGCGGCGTCGTCGAGCTCACGCCGCGGCTGCCCGAGGTGCCCGACATGACGGTTACGACGACGTCGCAGGTCTGGAAGGAAGTGCTCACGGGCAAGCGCAACGCGACCATGGCCTTCGCGAGCGGCGACGTTCAGGTAGACCGCAACCGCCTCGAGCTCGTCCGCTTCCTCTTCCTCTTCCGCTGAAATCGGCGAAATCGGGGACGGATCTGAATTATTCGCGCCG
>CAYYVZ010000138.1:0-11762 GCA_964475235.1 uncultured Myxococcales bacterium
GAGGCGCGCGACGATCTTCGGATCGAAGCTCTTGCCGCGCTGCAGGACGCACTTGCCGCCGCCGAAGAACGCGATGATCGACGCCCATTCCGCCGCGCCGTGAATCAGCGGAGCCGCCGGGAGAAACGTGAGGCTCATGCCGTTCACCACGACGTCGGCGATCTCTTCGCCGCGCTGGATCGGCGTGCCACCCGGGTTGCCGCCCTGGAGGCCCGCGTAGAGAACGTCCTCGTGGCGCCACATCACGCCCTTCGGCATGCCGGTCGTGCCGCCCGTGTAGATGATGTAGATGTCCTTGCCGGATCGCGGCGCGAAGCCTCGCTCCGGCTTCGAAGCAGCAACGGCTTCTTCGTAGCGCACCGCGCCCTCGAGCAGCTCGCGCGCTTCACTTGTGTCGTCCACCTCGACGAGCACCCTCACCTTCGGGGCGTTCTTCCGGACCGCCGCAAGGCGGTCCGAGAGCTCGCGCTGGTAGAACAGCGCGACGAGGTCGCTGTCGTTCAGAAGGTACTCGAGCTCCTCCTCCACGTAGCGGTAGTTCACGTTGACGGGCACCGCGCGGATCTTGAACGCGGCCAGCATCGCGACGAGGTACTCGTGACCGTTGTAGAGATACATGCCGACGTGCTCGCCGGCTTTCACACCGCGCCCGGCAAGAAAATGTGCGAGGCGGTTCGCCTCGCGGTCGAGCTCGGCGTACGTGAAGCGCCGGTCGCCGCAGACGAGAGCCTCGCGCTCGGGCACCGTATCGACGACGAGCTCGAAGAGATCGGCGATGTTCAGCTCCATCGGCTGATCCTCCTGTTGTGTCCCCGCACTAGGGTTTCCCGGCTCCCACGATCCACATCGAGTAGAACTGCGAGCCGCCGCCGTACGCGTGGCCCATCGCGGTCTTCGCGCCCTCGACCTGATGCTCGCCGGCCCGCCCGCTGACCTGCATCGCCGCCTCGGCGAAGCGGATCATTCCCGACGCACCGATGGGGTTCGACGAGAGCACGCCGCCGGACGGATTGACCGGGAAGCGGCCCTCGAAGGACGTCTCTCCGTCGAGCGTCATCTTCCAGCCCTGGTTGAGGTCGGCGAAGCCGAGGTTCTCCATCCACATCGGCTCGTACCAGGAGAAGGGCACGTAGATCTCGGCGGTGTCGATTTCGGTGCGCGGATTCGAGATGCCCGCCTGCCGGTAGACGGCTGCCGCGCATTCGCGGCCCGCGCGGGGATTGATCTGGTCGCGGCCGGGAAACATCGTCGGCTCGCTGCGCATGGCGGTACCGAGAACCCACGCCGGCTTCTTCGGCGCCTTCTTCGCGGCCGACTCGTCGGCGAGCACCATCGCGCACGCACCGTCGGACGACGGGCAGCACTCGAGGTAGTGGAGCGGATCCCAGAGCAGCGGCGAGTTCGCCACCGTCTCCATGTCGATGTCGGGCAGGTGAAGATGCGCAAGCGGGTTGCGCATCGCGTTCTGGCGGTCCTTGACCGCCACGCGAAGCCCGATGTCGGCCGGCGCCTTCGAGCGCTGGATGTAGGCGCGGATGATCGGCGCGAAGTAGCCGCCGGCGCCTGCGACGAGCGGGGGCTGGAACGGGATCTTCGGCGTGATCGCCCACGTGGCCTCGCTCTCGGACTGCTTCTCGAAGGCCACGGTGAGCACGCGCGAGAACTGGCCCGACTGCACGAGGTGAGCGGCGACGATGGCCGTCGAGCCGCCGACGCTGCCGGCCGTATGCACGCGGATCATCGGCTTGCCGACCGCGCCGAGCGCGTCGGCGAGATAGAGCTCCGGCTGCATGACACCCTCGAACATGTCGGGCGCCTTGCCGATCACGAGCGCCTCGACGTCCTTCCAATCGAGATCCGCATCGGCCAGCGCGGCAAGCGCGGCTTCGCGCACGAGCCCGACCATCGACAGGTCGCCGCGCTTGGCGGCGTGCCGCGTCTGGCCCACTCCAACGACAGCGCAATGACGGCCCATCACTCTCCCTCCAGGACGCAGACGAGGTTCTGTTGCAGGCAGTGGCCCGACGTCGCGTGCGCAACCGCACGCTTCGCCTCCCCCCGGTGAATCGCACCGGCGGCTTCCCCAATGCGGATCAGGCCGGCTGCCATCATCGGATTGGCCGCAAGCGCACCGCCCGACGGGTTGATGCGCGTCGAGTCGGAAAGCCCGAGCTCCTTCCTGAGCAGGATTTCCTGGTGGGTGAACGGCGCGTAGAGCTCGGCGACGTCGACGGGCCCCTTGGCGATACCCGCCTTCTCGCCCGCGATGCGCGCGGACGGACAGGTCGTGAGGTCGCGCTGGCCGAGATTCTGCGCGTCGACCCGATGGTCGATGCCGCGGATCCAGGCCGGCGTCTTTCCGCTCTTCTCGCAGAGCGCGCGTGCCACGTCGCCGGCGGCCAGTACGATGGCCGATGCGCCGTCCGAGATCGGCGCGCAGTCGTGCCTTCGAAGCGGCGACGAGATGCAGGGCTCGGAGAGGAGCTTCTCGACCGAGAAATCGCCCGTAAGCTGGGCGAAGGGATTCGACTTCGCGTCGCGCCGGCTGCGCACCGCCACCTCGGCCATCTCCTTCTGCGTACAGAGGCCCGCGTCGATCATCGCCCGCGCCTGAAGCGCAGCGATGCTGATCGAGTCGGGCCACAGAGGCGCGACCAGATACGGATCGAGCTGAAGCGTCATCACGTCCGGCAGCTCTCCGACCGACGACTTGCCGAAGCCGAAAACGAGGGCCGTGTCGATGTCGCCATGCTGGAGGCGTGTCCACGCTTCGGCGAGCGCCCATGCGCCGTCCATCTCGACGTGGCTCTCCTCGATGGGCGGCCACGCACCGACTCCATCGAGCGCGAGCACGAAAGAGAACGGAACGCCCGCGAGGTAGTCGCAGCTTCCGGAGACGGTGAAACCGATGCGGTCGCGAGCGAGCCCCGAGTCGGCGACCGCTTCGGCCACCACGGGCATCAGGATCTCGACTTCGTTGCGGAGAATCTCGCGACGGATGGACTTGGCCTGCGCGAAGGAAACGACGGCGATTTCGCGCATCACAGGTGCTCCTTGTACGTCTCGTAGGCAGCGTCGGGCTCGCCGTTCGGCCGCATGTACTTGATGTTTTCGAGCGAGGGCTTGCGCTCCTCGGGCTCGCACCACACGCCCTCGACGCGCATGCCCATGCGGACGTCTTCCACGGCGCACTCGGCCAGCAGGCAGAAAAACGGCTGGTCCGCACCGTCGAGCACGACCGATGCGCACACGTAAGGAATTTCGACCGCCTGTCCGTAGAACGGCAGGTTCACGACGCAGAACGTCGTGACGGTTCCCTTCGCGAAGATCTCGACCTGCTCTTTCGTGGGAACGGCGCAGGTTGCGCACGAGCCGCGCGGCGGCATGTAGACCTTGCGGCACTTCGGGCAGCGCTCCGCGAGGATGCGGCCCTCCATCATCCCTTTGAGGAAACGGGTCGTCGCCTCGCCGGGCGTGATCGTGTACTCGAGGCTCGACGGGATCGTCACCATCTTGAGAGGAGTGGGAAGCTCGCGCGCGCTCACGCCTGGCCTCCTGCCGTCCCGCCTGCGCGCTCCCCCTCGGGAACGAAACACTCGATATCGGTGATCATGCCGACGCGGTTCTCCTTCCAGCGCGCCTTCACGCGCATGCCCGACTTCATCTTCGACTCGTCGCCGGCGTCGATCGCGTGGAGCATCGACGTCGCCGCGCCGTCGAGACGGACGAGGCCCCAGGCGAACGGCTTCTGCAGCGGATGTTTGGCTCGCGGCTCGGCAACCCAGCTCCACGTGGTGACGACTCCGGCATCGGAAACGTCGATCATCTCCGTCAACGTGGCGGCCGTGTCCGGATCGAACTCGCTCGGCGGCACGAGCACCTTCCCCGACGCCGTGCGGGTGCCGAGGATCCGGCCTTCCTTCAGTCCGGCCAGGAAGGTGCCGATGACCGTTCCGACCGATCGCGTGTACGGGTACTCCAGCGTGTGGATCGCCGAGAGGACCCCTTGGTAGTGCCTCAGTTTGTCCTGGCTCATGCCGCTCTGGTTCCTCTTGGCCCCGGGACGGCGGCCGGCCGGCCGCCGTCGGCCGATTCGGCGCCGGGGCCGATTCGGCCCCGTTCATCCGATGGATTCGCCCGGAGTGGAACGCGTTCTACACGGTGCAACGTGTTCTGCCAACGCGCGACCGTCCTGTCGGCTCTTTCACAGGGCCGTGCACAAGACCGCGCCGCGACTCGGTAGCGCCCACCGGCCGGTTGATTTGAGGGAACCCGGACCGTAGACAGCGGGCGATGTCGGTTCCGGCCATTTCGGCCTTTTTCCCCCACCGACCCGAAGGATCCGAGGCGTGACCTCGCACCTCGAAGAGAAACTCCAGAACGACATCCACCGCATCCGGGACCGCGTCCGGGAGATGGCGGACCTGGCGCTGCGTGGTCTGGAGGACTCGGTCCACGCGCTGACGGCCGGCGACACCAAGCTCGCCTACGCTGCCATCCTGCGCGATTCGCGCGTGGACGACCTCGAAACCCTGGTCGACGGCATGTGTGTCGAGTTCATCGTGCGGCACATCCCGGTGGCCACGCACCTGCGCTTCGTCCATTCGGTCGCCAAGATCGTCTCGGAGCTCGAGCGCGTGGGCGACTACGCCGAGAGCATCAACCGCCAGGCCATCCTTCTGAGCCGGACCGAGAAGTCCAGTAAATTCGAGGCTTTCGAGAAGATTGCGGACGTGGCGGTTTCGATGATGCGCCAGGCCGTCCGGTCCTTCCTCGACGAGGACCTCGATCTCGCCAAGCGAACCATTGCCCTCGAATCGCGGGCCAACTCGCTCCACCACGAGATTTACGAGGACCTGGTCGGCGAGATCCCCGTCAGCTCGGACGAGCTGTCGCGGCTGTTCAGCCTGCTGTCGGTGGCCAACCGCTACGAGCGCGTCGCGGACCAGGCCGTGAACATCTGCGAAGAAGTCTTCTACATGCTCACCGGCGACAGCGTGAAGCACCAGTCGAAGGGGGCCGCGAGCATCCTCTTCCTGTCGTCGGGGACGTCGTCGCTGGCCTCGATCTCCGAAGCCATTGCCAGCACCGTAGCCGGCGGCCAGTTCGTGTTCGCTTCGGCGACGACCGGCAAGGGCAGCCCGGACGTCCAGCTTCTCGACTTCCTTGCCAAGCGGGGCATCAATCTTTCCGGCCGCACGGCCCAGCCGCTGTCGTCGCTCGGCTCTCTCAACAACTACCGCATCGTGGTCGCCGTGGATCGCGAGGCCGCCGAGGTGGTCAGCCGGCAGTCGCTAGGTTTCCGTACCATCGTCGTCGACTGGGACCTTCCGGACGTGGCACCCGACGCGGGTGCCGAGGCCCTGTCCGCCCTGTTCGACGACCTGCTCGAGCGCATCACACAGCTCGTCCAGAGCCTGCACGGAACCGTCGCGAGCCTCGGTAGCTGACCGTCCCGAAATCCCACGCGCGAAACGCGCGGCGCAAAGGAACACAACCGTGATCTCACTCCGACACGACAACCAGAGAACCGGCCGGTCCGCCGAGCCCGGAAGGAGTCGAGGAATGAAGAGCCGAACGAGGATCGCCGACCTGGCCGCGTTGGCCGCGCTGGCTGTGCTGATGCCCCTTCTGTCCGCCTGCTCGGGTGGCGGCGAGTCCGGCGGCCGCGTGCTGCTCCAGAACAAGGGCTCCGACACGCTCGTGAACGTGGCCCAGGCCTGGGCCGAGACCTATCGCAGCGTGAAGCCCAGCGTGGCGATCGCCGTCTCGGGAGGCGGCAGCGGCACGGGCATCGCCGCGCTCATCAACGGCAACGTCGACATCGCCAACTCGAGCCGCGACATTCACGCCGACGAACGCGAGCAGGTCAAGAGCCACACGCAGAAGGACGCGGTCGAGCACAAGGTCGCACGCGACGCGATCGTCGTCTTCGTGCACGCGACCAATCCGGCCAAGACCCTGACAATGGAACAGCTCGCCTGCATCTACGGCGAGAAGGGAACCTGCGACACGTGGACCTCGGTCGGCGTCGAGGTTCCGGGCTGCGCAGACCAGAAAATCATCCGTGTCAGCCGCCAGTCGAACTCGGGAACCTACGAATACTTCCGCGAGGCCGTGCTCGGCAAGACGAGCGATTTCAAGCTCGGGTCGCGCGACATGCAGGGCAGCAAGGACGTGGTCGACCTGGTTTCGAAGACGCCCTGCTCGATCGGTTACAGCGGCATGGGCTACGCCACCCCCGAGGTGCACCAGGTCTGCCTCGCCAAGACCAAGGACGCGCCGTGCGTGGCGCCGACACCGGAGACGGCCAAGAGCGGGGAGTACCCGCTCTCGCGCAGCCTGTTCATGTACACGCTTGGCGAGCCCCAGGGAGACGTCAAGGGCTACATCGACTGGATCCTCTCGGCGGAAGGCCAGAAGATCGTGGTCGCCAACGGGTTCGTTCCGATCAACTGAAGGCCCTTCTACGAGGTGGTTCGCGCCCCTGCGACCGCCTCGAAGCGAGCCGAGCCGGCCTGCCCATGGAACAGCCCCGCACCGACACGCCGACCCCCGCACTCGATGCGCCCGCGCGCGTGCGCCGAAGCCGCAGCGCCCTGTCGGTCTGGACGGAGCGCGGCATCGAGCTCCTCATCCGTGCGTGCGGGTTCAGTGCGATCTTCTTCGTGTTCGCGATCTTCGTCTTCGTCGTCGGCTCGGGCGCCGAGTTCATCCTGAACCGTCTCGACTTCGGTCAGTTCCTTTTCAGCACCGAGTGGGTGCCGACGTCGGTGGGCCAGAAGCGTTACGGCACTCTTGCGCTCACGATCGGAAGCGTGAGCGTGACTGCGCTCGCGATGCTGATCGCGGTCCCTTTCGGTCTCGGCTCGGCCATCTTTGTCTCGGAATTCACGACCGGCCGCCGCAAGGAAGTTCTCAAGGTCGTCATCGAGCTGCTCGCGGCCATTCCGTCGGTGGTCTGGGGCTTCATCGGGCTTGCGCTCGTCAATCCGCTCATCATCCGCCTGTTCGACGCGCCGATCGGCCTCAACGTGCTGAACGGCGGAATCATCCTCGGCCTCATGAGCGTTCCCATCATCGTCTCGATTGGCGAAGACGCGCTGAAAGCCGTTCCCGACTCGTATCGTGAAGCTTCGCTCGCGATGGGTGCGTCGCGCTGGCAGACCGTCACGAAGGTGCTGCTGCCCGCGGCACGCAATGGCCTGCTCGCCGCAGTACTGCTCGGCGTGGGCCGCGCGATCGGCGAGACCATCGCCGTCCTCATGGCGACCGGCCATGCCGTCCAGATCCCGCACAGCCCCCTCGATTCGGTTCGAACGCTCACGGCGACGATTGCAGCCGAGCTCGGCGAGACGGCGCGCGGAAGCGATCACTACCAGGCACTCTTCGCGATCGGCGTGCTGCTGTTCACGCTCACCTTCGTGGTCAACCTGACGGCCGACCTCATGGTGCGCGGCCGCAAGGCGTCCCGATGAGCGAGATCGCCGCACAGCCCTCCCCGTTCACGACGACCGAGCGTACGCGTGCCGGCCGGCACTGGGAGGAAGTCGCGCGCCTCGTGCTCGCGACGATGACGTTACTGCTCGTGCTTCCGCTCATGGGCATCCTCGGGCTGCTCCTCATCAACGGCGCCGACGCCCTGTCGCTCTCGTTCCTGCTCGAATCGCCCGCCGCGGGAATGACGGCCGGCGGAATCTTTCCCACCATCGTCGGAACGCTGTGGCTGGTCGGCGTATCCTTGCTGATCGCCGCGCCGATCGGCGTGCTGGCGGCGATCTATCTCAACGAGTACGCGCCCGAGAACTGGATGACACGCATCATCCACCTCGCGATCGTGAACCTGGCCGGTGTACCGAGCATCGTACACGCGCTGTTCGGTGTCGGCGCCTTCGTTCTCTTCCTGCGCCTCGGTACGAGCATCCTCGCTGCGTCTCTGACGCTGGCCGTGATGACCCTGCCCGTCATCATCGCGAGCACCAAGGAAGCCTTGTCGGCGGTACCGATGTCGTTCCGCGAGGCCTGCTGGGTGCTCGGCGCCTCGCGCTGGCAGACGATCCGCCACGTCGTGCTGCCGAACTCGGTGCAGGGCATCCTGACCGGCGTCATCCTCCAGGTCTCCCGTGCCGCGGGCGAAACGGCGCCGATCATGTTCACGGGCGCAGCCTTCTACCTGCCCTTCCTGCCGATCTCCGTGAACGACCAGTGCATGGCCCTGTCGATGCACCTGTTCACCCTCTCGACCCAGGTTCCGAACGTCCCGCCGGCCATGCCCTACGCCACGGCCCTCGTGCTCGTCGCGCTCGTCATGAGCGTCAACCTCGCGTCGATCCTGTTGCGCAGCTATCTGCGCGCGCGGAGGAAGTGGTGAGCGGCGGCGTGAAGATCGAGATCCGCGACCTGACCGTGCGCCGCGGCGACAAGGTCGTGCTCGACAAGGTCAGCCTCGACGTCATGGAGGGCGAGATCCTCGCGGTCATCGGGCCCGCCGGCGCAGGCAAGACGACGCTTCTCCAGTGCATCAACCGCATGTCCGACATGACCCCGGGCATGAAGGTCGACGGTACCATTCGCATCGACGGCGAAGACATCCGCTCCATCCGCGACGTGGCGTCCCTGCGCCGTCGCATCGGCGTGGTCTTCCCTCTGCCCGTCGGACTGCCGATGTCGATTTACGACAACGTGGCGTTCGCACCGCGCATGGCAGGCGTGCGGGGCAAGAAGACGCTCGACGAGCTCGTCGAGCGCTGCCTCACGCAGGCCGCGCTCTTCGGCGAGGTGAAGGACCGCCTCGGCGACCTCGGCACGCGCCTTTCCGGCGGGCAGCAGCAGCGTCTCACGATCGCACGCGCGCTTTCGCTCGAGCCCGAGATCCTCTGCCTCGACGAGTTCTCGATCGCTGTCGATCCGGTCACGACGATGCGCATCGAGGAAGTCATCAAGCAGCTGCGCAAGTCGATGACCGTCGTGCTCGTGACCAATCTCGTGCTGCAGGCGCGCCGGCTCGGCGATCGCACCGCCCTCTTCCTCGACGGCCGCCTCATCGAGGTCGGCGATACCGAGACCATCTACTCGCGCAGTCCCAAGGACGCGCGCACGTTCCAGTACGTGCAGGGCCTGTTCGGCTGATGACCCAGCTCGACAAAACCCGTCCGGCCGCAGTCGTGACGAAGAACCTGCACCTCTACTACGGCAAGTTCGAGGCGCTGCGCGGCATCGACACCGAGATCACCGACGGCCGCATCACCGCGCTCATCGGCCCGTCCGGCTGCGGGAAGTCGACACTGCTGCGCTGTTTCAACCGCATCAACGAGCGCTTCGACTACGTGAGGACGACGGGCCAGGTCTTCATCCACGGCCACGACATCTACGAAGAGAACGTCGACCTCGTGGAGCTGAGGAAGCACGTCGGCATGGTATTCCAGCGACCCAACCCGCTGCCCATCTCGATACGCGACAACGTCCTGTACGGCTACCGTCTGCACACGGCCGCGCGCGAGCGCAGCCGTCGCGAGGAAGAGGAGCAGCTCGAGACGTCGCTTCGCGCCGTGCGCCTGTGGGATTCGCTCAAGGACCGGCTGAACGAGAAAGCGACGGGCCTCCAGCTCGAGGCCCAGCAGAAGCTCTGCATCGCTCGCCTGCTCCCGCTCAAGCCGTCGGTCATCCTGATGGACGAGCCTTGTTCGACACTGGATCCCGACGCGACCGCCGCGATCGAGGATCTCATGCGCGCGCTGGCCGGAACGTTCACGATCGTGATCGTGACGCACAACATGGCTCAGGCCCGGCGCGTCAGCGACGAGTGCGTCTACATGCTGCTCGGCGAGATCGTCGAGCGTCGGCGCACCGAAGACCTCTTCATCGCGCCGCGCGACAAGCGGACGGCGGACTATCTCGAAGGACGGTTCGGCTGAACACGGAAATCGGGCTCGGGGTTCACTCGAATCAGTCGAGCGACAGCCAGAGGCGGAGCAGGTGTCGGCGGCGCGCGGGTTCCGGCCAGTCCTCGTAGGCGGTGCGAGCATGCAGCACCGTGTGGTTCGAAATCAGCTGGACGTCGCCAGCTTCGAAGTTCATGTCGAGATAGAGATCCGGTGACGCCGCGATCGCTTCGTAGAGATCCATGAGCTCGCGTTCTTCGGGGGTGAAGCGGGGGGCCGTCTCGTGGCGCTCGACCGAGCGAAAGTAGTCGCTGTGGTAGAACGTGCGCAGCCTTCCCTCGGAAAAGCAGCACGGCTGCACGGGAACCCACGGCATTCGACCTTCGCGCGCCTCGTCTCGCGTGTCGAGAAGAAAGGGCTCGTACAGGCGTCGGACCAGATCGGGGCGCTGCCGCATGAGCTCGTCGTAGACCGCCACCGAGCTCACGATACGGCTCGCTCCACCGGACCTGGCCGGCTGAAGGCAGAGCAGGCCGACGACGTCGGCGAGGTCGCAGTGATAGGCGATGTTCGACGCCGTCCGGTACTTGCGCACGAACGGGTTGGCCGCGTCCTCGCCGTAGTCTTTCACGTGGCCGAGCAACTCGTCCTGGGGATTCTGGCCGCCCGGCACGCCGAGGTGGTGTCCGAGGCCCCAGAACGCGATCGACGAAAGCTCCTCGCCCCAGCGCTCGACGGGAAGACCGCGCAGCAGCACCACGCCGCGGCCCTGTCCGAGCTCGCGCGCCCATTCGCGGACGCGCGGCGCGAGCGTCGGCAGCGGGAAGGACGCACGGCCGATCGACGCAAGCGGCTGTGAGGAACACGCCTGCGCAGCCCGCTCGATCTCGGCGATTTCCGCGCCTCCGAGACGCACGATCCAGTCGTCGCGCCGCGCCATCTCGGGTCCGCGCCACGCGGAGGGGCCGCCGACGGCGCTCTCGGCCACGGCATCGTGAGGACGGTGAAAATAGTGAAGGGCCTGGGCGCCGAACGAACGGTGTCGTGTTTCCGTTTCCATTCGATTCCCAGGCCCCTCGTCAGGCTGCCAACATCAATCGAGGCGTTCCGAAGTCTCGACGTCAGTCGAGCCTTTCAATGATCGTCGCGTTCGCCATCCCGCCCCCCTCGCACATCGTCTGCAGGCCGTAGCGGCCTCCCGAGCGCTCGAGCTGGCCGAGCAGCGTCGTCATCAGGCGCACTCCGCTGCAGCCGAGCGGGTGGCCGAGCGCGATCGCACCGCCGTTCGGGTTCACCTTCGACATGTCGGGGTTGAACTCCTTCGCCCACGCGAGCACGACCGGCGCGAACGCCTCGTTGATCTCGACGGCGTCGATGTCCTTCATCTTCAGTCCGGCGCGCTCGAGCACCTTGTGCGTCGCAGGAATCGGTTCGGTCAGCATGATAACCGGGTCGCACTAGCCGAGCGCTAACGAATCGAAGCGTGCGCGCGGCTTCAGGCCGAGCTGCTCGGCGCGCTTGCGCTCCATGATGAGCACGGCGCCTGCACCGTCGGTGATCTGGCTCGAGTTGCCGGCCGTGATCACGCCGGTCTCCTCGAACGCAGGCTTGAGATTGCCGAGCTTCTCCTTGGTCGAGTCGGCACGGATGCCTTCGTCCGTCGTGATCAGCTCCTTGCCGCCGTCGTCGTGGGTGCGCTCGATCGGGACGATCTCGCGGGCGAACCAGCCGTTGTCGATGGCCCTGGCGGCGCGCTGGTGGGAGCGGGCGGAGAACGCGTCGAGTTCCTCGCGCTTGAGGCCCCACTTCTTGCAGATTTCCTCGGCGGAAAGGCCCTGGTTCACGAGGCCGCCGCGACCGTAGAGGTTGGCCGCCACGTAG
>CAYYVZ010000139.1:0-11730 GCA_964475235.1 uncultured Myxococcales bacterium
CACGAGCGCCGTGGGCGGTACCACAAACCAATTCGTCGTCGATCGAGCAGAAGTCGATCGTGCACTCGTTGTTCTTCGCTTCCTTGCACGCCCGGCCACTCGTGGCCGTCAGGCGATCCGGGCAAACTCCGATGCCCTCCTGACAGAACGCCTCGTCGCGGCAGTTGCCGTCGAAGCGCTCGCAAACCTGGAGGAGCGGGATCGGCACGTTCGCGATCGGCGGGCAGGGACCGTAGTCCTGGCCGCAGAGCTCGCCGGTCACGTCGCAGCTGCCGAGTGCGCACTTGTTGCCGATCATCTCGCCGCCGCTGTTGTAGCAGTCGAGCTGCTGGATGCAGGCGTCGGCGAGCGTTTCGGCGCTCTCACCCGAGACTTCGAGGTCTCCGGCGCAGAGGTCGTTGCACTCGCTGAACGTCACGTCGACGAAGCGCGACACCACCGTGTCGCAGAACTCCTCGCCGGCCGCGCCGCTGATTGCGCAGTTCAGAGCTGCCGCGACCAGCTCGCGGTACAGCGGGCGGATCTCGATGCCCTCGGGGCGCACGCAGAGGCCTTCGAGCGCCGAATCGAGGCCGAGCCCGGCCACGGTCTCGCCGTCGCTGGTCTCGTCGATGTGCACGCCGCAGACGTTGATGCCGCCGTAGAAGTCCAGGATCTCCTGGACCACGTTGATCGAGCCCTCGTCGTCACCCGGGCCGCCACGCTTGCCCCACCAGCCGAAGCGCCGGCAGATGTCCTTGCACGAGAAGATGTTCTGGCAGCCCTGGGTCGGGCTGCAGATGTCCGTCGTGCAGATCTCATCGTCCGCGCACTCCGAGTTGTCGGGCTCGAACTCGCACGAGTTCGTCGCCTCGTTGCACGAGTCGTCGGTGCATCCGATCTGGTCACCGCAGACGCGCGGGGTGCCGTCGCACTCGCCGCCGCTGCAGACGTCGCCGACCGTGCAGAACAGGCCGTCGTCGCAGGACACGGTGTTGTTGTTGTGCTGGCAGACGCCCGACGCATTGCAGACGTCGTTCGTGCAGACGTTGTTGTCCGTCGTGCAGGCGGTGCCGTTCGGCTCGAAGCCCTGGGCCGGGCAGGCGCCCGACGAGCCCGTGCAGCGCTCGGCCACGTCGCAGTCGCCCGCATCCGCGCGGCAGACCGTCGTGCTCGCGACGAACCCGTCGTTCGGGCAGGTCGCCGAGGTGCCGCTGCAGTTCTCGGCGATGTCGCACACGCCGCTCGACGAGCGGCAGGCGGTCGAACCCGAGACGAACGCGTTACCCGGGCACGAGGCCGACGAGCCCGTGCAGTTCTCGGCGATGTCGCAGACGCCGCCCGACGAGCGGCAGGTGGTCGCGCTCGAGACGAACGTGTCGGACGGACATGCGCCCGAGCTGCCGGTGCAGTTCTCGGCCACGTCGCAGACGCCGCCCGAAGGACGGCAGACCGTGTCGGCCGAGTCGAAGCAGCTGTCGGTCTCTTCCTGGCAGTTGTCTCCGCAGATTCCGCCGCCCGCACAGGGGTTGCCGGAATGGCCGGTGCACTCACCTGCGACGCATGTGTCGGTGCCGTTGCAGAACAGGCCGTCGTCGCACTGACCGTTGTTCGGACCTTCGGCCGGGCAGGCTGCCGAGGTGCCCGTGCAGAACTCCGTCGAATCGCACTGGCCCGCGTCGCCGCGGCACTGAGTCGAGGTGGGCAGGAAGCCGTCGGCCGGGCAGGCCGCCGAATCGCCGCCGCAGCTCTCGGCTACGTCGCAGATGCCGTTCGAGGCGCGGCAGACGCCGCTGTCCTGGAAGTCGTCGGCCGGGCAGTCGGCCGAATTTCCAGCGCAGGTCTCCGCGATATCGCAGACACCGTTCGATCCACGGCAGGTGTTGCCCTCGTTGAAGCCGTCCGCCGGGCAGTCGGCAGATTCGCCGCTGCAGGTCTCGGCGACGTCGCAGACGCCGTTCGAGCTGCGGCAGGTCGTGCCGTCGGCAAAGTCATCGGCCGGGCAGTCGGCCGAGTTGCCGGAGCAGCTCTCGGTCGTGTCGCACACACCGTTCGAGCCGCGGCAGAGCGTGCCGTCCTGGAAGTCGTCGGCCGGGCAGGCGGCCGAATCGCCCGAGCAGTTCTCGGCGGTGTCGCAGACACCGTTCGAACCGCGGCAGAGCGTGCCGTCCTGGAAGTCGTTGGCGGGACAGGCCGCTGCGCTTCCGGTGCACTCTTCCGCGATGTCGCAGACGCCACCCGATCCGCGGCAGGTCGTGCCTTCGTTGACGAAGCCGTCGGCGGGGCAGTCCGCTGAATCGCCGGGGCAGGTCTCGGCCACGTCGCAGACGCCGTTCGTACCACGGCAGGTGGTGCCGTCCTGGAAGTCGTCGGCGGGGCAGTCGGCCGAGCTGCCGGAGCAGTTCTCGGCGGTGTCGCAGACACCGTTCGAACCGCGGCAGAGCGTTCCGTCCTGGAAGTCGTCGGCCGGGCAGTCACCGGTGCTGCCGGTGCAGCTCTCGGCCGTGTCGCACACGCCGTTCGAACCGCGGCAGAGCGTGCCTTCCGCTTCGAAGCAGCTGTCGGTCTCTTCGTTGCAGTTGTCGCCGCAGACGCCGCCGTTCGCGCACGGGTCGCCGGCGTGGCCGCTGCAGCTGCCGTTCAGGCAGTTGTCGACGCCGTTGCAGAAGAGGTTGTCTTCGCACGGCACCGTGTTGTTCGTGAACGTGCAGCCGAAGAGGTTGCCTTCGCCGCCCGGAGTGGGATCGCAGACGTCGGTGGTGCAGAGGTTACCGTCGTCGCAGTCGACGTTGGTGTCGCAGTGCGGGACTTCCTCGGTGGTTTCGACCACTTCGCAGTTGCACTTCGAGCTCGTGCCGGGGACGGCATCGTCCGGGCCGGTGCACGTGATTCCCGCGTTGATGTCCCACGACGAGCAGACGTTCACGTCGAAGAACCCGTCGCCGTTGCTGTCCTGGCAGATCGTCGTGAGCGACGTGACTGCCACCGCGACCTGAGCCGAGCTGGTGGTGTCGCCGCACTGGTCGTTGTCGTCGTTGAGGTCGATGGGAGGGCCGTCCGTCGGCGGAATGACCACGACAGAACAGTCGTCGTCGGGAGACGTCTGCGGGCTGTCGCCGATGTAGAAGCCGATGTCGTAGCGCTTCTGGGCGCTGGGTATCACGTTCAGGTCGCCGTCGAACGTGAACGTGTCGCCTTCGGACCCGTCGCAGTTCTCCGTGATGTTCGACACGGAGATCGACGCGACCTTGATGTCGTTGGCGGTGCAGTTCGTGCTGCCGCCGAATGCTTCTTCGAGACACTGGGCCGCGCGAGCGTCCGTGCCCGATCCCAACGTCGCGAATGCCGCTACGAAAGCGGCGGACGCGATCAGGCCGGCTGCCCTGCGCGCAGGCCTGCGGAACTTTATCGACTGTTTCATGTTCTCTCCTTTTTCCCGATCGGCCGTCGTCGGCCGCGTCTAGCCGTCTGCCTCAGCAGGCCGACTGGCCCATCCCTTTCCCCGCTTCGCCGTTTGTGCGGCGGCGGAAACCCCAACCTCTATCCCCCGGCTTGCCAAGGCGCTGCTAACCCGCGATGGCCGGCGCCCGGAGACTCCGGGCCCGACCAAAAAATGTCGCCTTACTAAGTGACCCTGTACGACTTGAGGGATTTCGTCAACTTGGGCGGGGAAAACAAAGCCGTTACCGGCGAGAAAAACGCTCGACGAGGACGCTCCGGACGGCGCCGCTGTGCATTGGGCAGGGTCGAATCGGGAATCGGCGAGGACGGTAGGGGCCGGCGCCGGGTGACCTGGCCCACATCGGGTGTGCTCAGTTGGTGGCGACCACCATCGGGCGACCCGGCGGGACGACCACGCAGGGCACCTGGCCGCGCTGGAGCTCGTTGCAGGCCGCACGCGCGTCCGCCTCGCTCAGGCGGCTGATCCTCGACGTGACGTGGATCCCATCCACGGCGCGTCCGACCACCAGGTCGGCGCCGCGAAGCTGGAGCGGCATGCGGTTGCGGGCCTCTTCGCCCCGGCGCCGGGCTACGGTCGCGTCGCGAAAAAGCCCGACCTGCACGGACCATTCTCCGCCTCCGGCATTGGTCGTGACGGCTTCCGCGGGCTGACCCGCGCTTGCGGTCTCGACAGGCTTGGGAGCAGCCGGCGGCGTGATGGCAGCCGCGGGTTTCGCGATCTGGCCGGCCGGCCGGCCGGGTGCGGCCGCGGGCTCGGGGGTCGTCACGGGAGCGGGGAGCGGGGCAGTGACCGGCTTGGCCTTGGCCTCGGGCGGCTGGGAGAGGGCGATCCGTTCCCCTTCGGCGGCCGTCGCCATCGCCGCGGGCGGGGTCGCGACCGGCTGCTCGGGCTTGCGCGGCGCGGGGGTGGGCCGCTCGGCAGTTGGGGCCGGAGCTTCGACGACGGCCGGCGGACCGCTGTCGGCGCGCGCAGGCTTTGCTGCCGGGGCGACGGCAGCAACGGCAGGTGCCGGTGTCGCAGCTGCCGCGGACGGTTGGGGCCGCGAGGCGGCGGGCGCGGGTGCATCCGCGGGCGCGGGCTCGGCGGTGGGCTTCTTTTTCGCCGTATCGGCGGCCGGCTTTCCGCCGCGCAGATTCGGGGACGAAGCGGCCGAGGCGAATGCCATGAGGTTGGCGGTGCCGTTGGGAAGCGGAATCGGCTCGGCTGCCGGTACGGTGACTGCGCCTGCGGGAGTCGCGTACGTGGCCGCCGGAGCCGCAACCGAAACGGTTGCGGCAGCGACCTGGACTGCGGACGCTGCAACCTGGGGCAGCGTGGCCGCGGCCGGTGCGTTTGGCGCACCACCCGCGTTGCTGGCGACCATCGACAGGCTCGGGTCGATCTTTGCGTAAGACGTGTCGAGCAGGCGGCTCGCATGCTCGCGTGTCCACGCCTGGGTGTCGCCGCCGAGCACGATCGCGATCAGGCGCTTGCCGCCGCGAAGCGCGGACGCCGCGAGGTTGTGTCCGGAATCGTTCACGAAACCCGTCTTGATACCGTCGGCGCCGTAGTACGTTCGCAGGAAGCGGTTCTGGTTCGGATAGCGCTTGCCGTGGAACTCGAACGAGCTGTCGGAGAAGTACTTGTAGTACGCAGGGTAGTCGTGGATGAGGGCCTTGCTCAGCAGGGCGAGGTCGCGCGCGCTCGAGACGTGCCCGTCGTGCGGCAGCCCGGACGCATTGAAGAAGGTCGTCTTCGACAGGCCGAGCTTCTTTGCCTTGGCCGTCATCATCGACGCGAACTGCAGCTCGCTGCCTTTGCCGAGGTGCTCGGCGACGGCGCAGGCCGCATCGTTCGCCGACTTGGTCGTCATGGCGCGAATGGCGTCTTCGAGCTTGATCCTGGATCCGGGGGCGAGGTTGAGTCGCGACGGATCGCGCGAAACGGCGTAGGCCGACATCGTGATCTCGTCGCCGAGCGCGATCTTCTTGAGCTCGAGCGCCTCGAACGCGAGGTACAGGGTCATGATCTTGGTGAGAGAGGCGGGATGACGAGGCAGGTCGGCGTTGCGCTCGTAAAGAACGGCGCCGGTTTCGGCTTCCAGGACGATCGACGCGTAGCGCGAAGCGGGCGCGCTCGGCGTGGCCATCGACGGCAGGGCGACACACTGCCCGCCCACGACGGCTGCCAGCACCACTCCCCACGCACGACACAAACGTCGTGAGAGCCCCCTCTGACTCAACGGTTCAATCTCCTTGTCCCGGTGGCAGGCGCCCGCGGCGCCGCCACTTAATCGTCTACTCCATCGGATAACGGATGTCACTGCTAAGCCTGTCGACCGCGGCGAGGACGTCGGCCCCGAGCCTGACCTCTGCTGCCGCAAGGGTGTCATCGAGCTGTTCCACGCGGGTCGCGCCGATGATCGTGGAGCCTACGAAGTCGCGTGTGAGGGTCCACGCGATCGCGAAAGTCGCCGGCCGGATTCCCGCCTCCCGGGCGATCTCGGCCATGCGTTCGAAGGTGGCCCGGGTGCCGTCGTTCACGAAGCGCGAGGCCATGCGGCCGCCCCGTTTTTCGTCGTGCCGGTAGGTCGAAAATCGGGCCCCTTCGGGCCACACGCCGCCCTGGTACTTACCCGAGAGCGTGCCGCCTCCGAGCGGGCTGTACGGCAATAAACTGATCTGCTCATTCTTGCAGACGCGCGCGAGTTCGTCCTCGAAGCGGCGGTGCATCAGGCTGAAATTGTTCTGGATTGTGTCGTGCCTCACGAAACCGCACTTTTCGCTGGCCGCCAGAGACTTCATGAGACCCCAGCAGGTCTCGTTGCTGCAGCCGACCGCGCGGACCTTGCCTTCGCCGACGGCCCGGTCGAGGGCCTCCATGGTCTCGTCGTAAGGCAGGCCCGCGTCGGGCCAGTGGGTCTGGTAGAGGTCGATGTAGTCGGTCCCGAGGCGGCGCAGACTGCCCTCGATGGCGACCCGGATGGAGTGGCGGTCGAGACCGGTATTGCCGGTCCGGACCGGCGCGACGAACCAGCCGCCGCTCGGGCCGGCCACTTTGGTCGCCAGAATGACGGATTCCCGCCTCCTCCCCTTGAGCCAGCGCCCGACGATCTCCTCGCTCTGCCCCGCATAATGGGGGGAGGGCGGAACCGGGTACACCTCGGCCACATCGAGGAAGTTCACCCCGGCCCCGAAGGCCTTGTCGAGGATGGCGTGGCTCTCCTTCTCGTCGGCCTGGGCCCCGAAGGTCATGGTACCCATGCAGATCTCGGAAACGACGAGGCAGCTTCGGCCGAGGCGTCGGGTTCTCATGGCCCGGGTCTGTAGCCCGTGTGGCGGGCAGAGGCGAAGAACCGGGCGGATACGGTCGAACGAATAAAGGTATTCGCACAACTGGTGCAAGATGGTCTATACGGACCACATGGGATCCGCGGCCGTAGCCAGCGTAGACGGAAGGCGCGCTCGTTCGGTCAAGACCCGCGAGGCGATCGTCGATGCGTTCTTCGCCCTGATCGACGCCGGTGATCTCAAGCCGACGGCGGCGGCCGTCGCCGCGCGGGCCGGACTGTCGGTTCGCTCCGTCTTCCAGCATTTCTCGGACCTCGAAGACCTGCTGCTCGCCGTCTCGGACCGGCAGACCAACCGGATCGCCGGCCTGTACACGGGGGTGCAATACGAGGGCGACCTCGCGAGTCGCCTCGACACCTTCGCCGGCTATCGTGCGAGGCTCTTCGAGACGATCGCGCCGCTGCGCCGCGCGGCCATGCTCCAGGAGCCGTTCTCCAGAATCGTGGCCGAGCGCCTCGACCTCGCACGCACGCTGCACCGCCTCGACGTCGAACGCGCTTTCGGGCCCGAGCTCGAGGCGGCCCGTGCGCGCGGCAACGACACGCTCGGCGACACCGTCGCTTCCGTGAGCTCGTTTACGGTCTGGGACGAGATGCGCCGCGGCGGCGGTCTCGACGTCGAGGCGGCCACCGCGTCGCTTCGCTTCACGGTTGCCGCCCTGCTGTCCTTCGGCGCCGCCTGAGATGCCTGCGCGCCGCGCCGCGAGTGCGGCTCCGTGCGACACGGGCGCTTCGCGCGCCCTTGTTCCGATCTCGAGACCTCCGTCTCCCGCACGCGTGCGCACCGCGCTGCTTGCCTGGTTCGACTGCCATGCACGCGACCTGCCGTGGCGCCGGGCGCCGGCGCGTATTGCGAAGAACGCAGCCCGCCGCGACCCGTGGCGGGTGTGGGTGAGCGAGATCATGTTGCAGCAGACGCGTGTCGAAGCGGTCGTCGAGCCCTACCGTCGCTTCGTCGCCGCGTTTCCGACGCTGTCGTCTCTTGCGAAGGCGGACCAGGCCGATGTGCTCGCGCGCTGGTCCGGGCTCGGTTATTACCGCCGCGCGCGACTGCTCCACGAAGGCGCGCGTCACGTGCTCGAGAGGCACGGCGGACGGGTTCCGCGCACACGCGGCGAGCTCGAACGGGTTCCGGGCGTGGGCCCCTACACGGCGGGCGCCATCCTTTCGATCGCGTACGGAGAGCGCGAAGCGGCCCTCGACGCCAATGTCACCCGCGTCGTTGCGCGCCTCTGTGCGATCGACGACCTGCGCGGGAGTCGTCCGGAGATGGAACGGTATGCGGCCGACCTTGTCTCGTGCGAGCGGCCCGGCGACGTCAACGAAGCGCTCATGGATCTCGGCTCCGCCGTGTGTACCGCGCGCGAGGCGCGCTGCGATGCGTGTCCGTTGCGGCGCATGTGCCGCGCGGCGAAGCTCGGCCTCGCATCGGCGATCGCCGCGCCGCGTGCGCGCAAGGCGCCGCGCCTGGTGTCGCTGGGCTGCGCGGTCGTTCGCGACGGCGAGCGAGTGCTGTTCCTGCGCCGCCCGAAAGACGACACGCTGCTCGCGAGCCTGTGGGACCTGCCGACAGTCGATTCGTCGGTGGAAGCTGGTTCGCCCGAGCATGCGTTGCGCGCGCTCGTGCGAAAGCGCAGCGGCCTCGATGCGAGCCTCGAAGGGCCGCTTTTCACGGTCCGGCACGACATCGTCGGCCGCAAGATCCACGCAAGCGTCTATGTGGCGAAGGTCGACGCGGCGCGCGCGGGTCGCCGCGTGAGGAGCGATGCGATCATGCTGTCCGAACGGGAGCTTGGAAAAGTCGGCGTGCCGGCCCTGCCGGTCAAGATCCTGAGGGCCCTTGTCCGGCACGACTCTGCGCAATCACCCTGAGCTCGCGCGGCAGCGTGAACGTGACGTTCTCGCGTGCGGTTTCGAGGTCCTCGACGTCGCGGCAGCCGAGCGCGCGCAGCCTCTCGATCGTTTCCTGCACGAGCGTCTCCGGCGTCGATGCCCCGGCGGTAAGCCCCACCGTCGCGGTCCCCTCGAGCCATTCCGGATCGATGTCGGCTGCGCATTCGATGAGGTGGGCCGCCGCCGCGCTCGCGCGCGCGACTTCGACGAGACGGTTGGCATTGCTGGAAGTCGGCGAGCCGATCACGAGCACGACGTCGCAATGCCGCGCAAGATCCTTGACCGCGGTCTGACGGTTCTGCGTGGCGTAGCAGATATCGTCCTTTTTCGGAGTGCGCGCCTGCGGGAACCGCTTCTGGATGGCTTCGATGACCTCGCGCGTGTCGTCCACGGAAAGCGTCGTCTGCGTCACGACGGCGATGCGCGCATCCGCCGGAAGGTCGAGGGCCTCCACGTCTTTGGTGGTCTCGACGAGCAGCATGCGGTCGGGGGCGTGCCCGAGCGTTCCTTCCACCTCGACGTGACCGCGGTGTCCGATGAGCAGGATTCGGTAGTCTTCGCGCGCGAAGCGCAACGCTTCCAGGTGCACCTTGGTGACGAGCGGGCACGTCGCGTCGATGACTCGCAGCTCGCGGCCGTCTGCCTGGCTCCGTACCGAAGGAGCTACGCCGTGCGCCGAGAAGATGAGCAGGCTGCCGCGCGGAACCAGGTCGAGATCGTCGACGAAGATGGCGCCGCGGCCGCGCAGGCGGTCGCAGACATGGCGATTGTGGACGATTTCGTGCCGCACGTAGACGGGCGGGCCGTAGTGGTCGAGGACGAGGTCGACGATCTCGATGGCGTAGGACACGCCGGCGCAGAAGCCGCGCGGGCTCGCCACCAGCAGTCGCCGCGAGGTGCCGTCGGGATCGTCGCGGCGGGTCTTGCCCGCAGACTCGGCAGAAGGCTGCATGGAGCTTCGAGAGTGTCACGACGTGCCCATGCGGACAAACGTGCCGGGGCGCACGGACTGCGCAGGCGGCCGAATTGGCGGTCGCGCGGCTGTAGCGCAGAATGCGCGGCGGTGGTTCGCATCGTTGCCATGACAGCGCCCGCCCGTGCGCTTCTTCTGGTCGCGGCACTCGCCTGCGCGGCGTGCCACGGCGAGCAGCCCGGGCCGGGTGCGATTGGCGGCAAGGCCATTCCGGCGGAAGTCGTCGCCTCGCGTCTCGAGGCGCAGCGCCAGGCCGCGGGTGCGGTCGAGCCGGGAAAGCAGATCCTCTTCGGCGATCTTCATGCGCACACCGTGTGGTCGGCCGACGCGTACCTCATGAGCCTGCCCGTCATGCAGGGCGAAGACGTTCATCCGATCGCAGACGCATGCGATTTCGCGCGCTACTGCTCGGCGCTCGACTTCTGGGGCGTGAGCGACCACGCCGAATCGCTGACGCCGCGCCGGTGGGACGAGACCGTCGAGACGATGCGCGCGTGCGAAGCGGTCTCGGCCGGCGCGAAAGAGCCGGACCTGATGTCGTTCCTCGGCTGGGAATGGACGCAGATCGGTCTGACCGCCGACGAGCACTTCGGACACCGGGGCGTCGTCCTGCGTCACCTCGAAGCCGGCAGGATTCCCGAGCGGCCGATCGGCGCGTCCGCCTTCGCCGGACAGGTGATGAGCGACAAGCTTCCGTTCGCCGTTCGCTACCTGCTGCCTCTCGTCGACTGGCGGCACCGCGGGCGCTACCTCGACTTCCTCGACTACTGGCGCTCGACGCGCGAGGGCGAGGAATGCCCGCAAGGCGTCGACGTGAAGGAAGTGACTGCCGACTGCATGGACTTTGCCAGGACGCCGGCCGAGCTGTTCGAGAAGCTGCGCCAGTGGCAGGTCGAGGCAACCGTGATTCCGCACGGCACGGCGTGGGGCCTCTACACGCCGCCCGGATACTTCGTCGACAAGTCGCTGCGCGGCGGACAGCACGACGAAGGCTTCCAGCGCCTCGTCGAAATTTCGTCCGGTAACGGAAGCTCCGAGCAGTATCGCGGGTGGCGGGAGGCCGAGGTCGATCCCGAAGGCCACCTGGTGTGCCCCGCCACGCAGGCCGACTACGAGCCGTGCTGCCGGCGGGCCGGAGAGATCGTGAGGTCGCGTTGCGAAGAGCCCGACTCCGCCGAGTGCGAGGCGCGTGTCGAGGACGCACGCCGCAACTACCTTGCGGCCGGCGCCTCCGGACGGCTCACCCTCGCGAGCGCAGGCGTCGAGGCGTGGGGAGCGTGCGGTCAGTGCCTCGACTGCTTCCAGCCGGTGTCCAACTTGAGGCCGGGCGGCTCGGTGCAGTACGCGCTCGCGCTCACCGACTTCAGCCTGCCGCAGGAAGAGAGGCGCTTCCGGCTAGGTTTCGTCGCCGGTAGCGACAGCCATACTGCGAGGCCCGGCACCGGCTACAAGGAGCTCCGCCGTCACGGAATGACCGAGGCGTTCGGACCGCGCAGCGCGTTCTGGTCCGAGCGCATCCGGCCGGGTGGCGGGGAGGGGGCGGAGTCCGAAGCCATCGACCCCAAGAACAACCGCTTCGAACGCTTCCAGCTCCTCGACTTCGAGGGCGGCTCGTCGTTCTTCTACACGGGCGGGCTGATGGCCGTGCACGCCGAGCGTCGCGACCGCGACGCGGTCTGGGATGCGATGCAGAGGCGCGAAGTCTACGCGACCAGCGGCGAGCGCATCCTGCTCTGGTTCGACCTCGTGCGCGGCCAAAGCCGCGTGGCACCGATGGGCTCGAACCTCGACTGGCATGCCCGTCCGCGGTTTCGCGTGCGCGCAGTCGGCAGCTTCGTGCAGAAGCCGGGCTGTCCGGAACATGTGGCCGGCGGCATCGCCGCGGAGCGTCTCGACAAGCTCTGCGGCGGCGAATGCTACAACCCCGGCGACCAGCGGCGTGCGATCGCACGCATCGAGGTCGTGCGCATCCGGCCGCAGGTGCGGCCCGGCGAGCCGATCGAAACGCTCGTGGAGGATCCGTGGAAGACGTTCCAGTGTCCGCGGCTCGCGGCGGGCTGCGTGGCGCGGCAGGGATCGTGGAGCAGGGAGCGC
>CAYYVZ010000140.1:0-11719 GCA_964475235.1 uncultured Myxococcales bacterium
CAGTACGAGATGCTCGAGCAGCTCGCCTCGGCACGCGCGGTCATGAAGAAAGTCTGCGATCCCGAGGACGTGGCCGCCGTCATCATGGGATTCATCGCAGCGGATCTCGTCACGGGCCAGGTGCTGATCGTGGACGGCGGGCTCACCATCGCGCAGTAACCGCCTCCTGCCTTGACGGCGGCGCGGACGGGCTCAGTAGTCCCACCGCCACGTCGCGCCGACCTCGCCCTGCGCGTCCTGGCTGACGTCGCTCTCGATCGTCACGTGCTTCATCACGCGCCACTCGAGGCTGAGCTTGGTCGCCTCGGGCGTAATGCCGCCCTGCACGCGCAGGTACACGTTGTCGGTGAGGTACTTGCTCGCCGTCAGTGCGGCAGCGCCCTCGCTTCCCGCCGATTCGATGTCGAGACGGTCGAACCCGAGCGTGCGCCCTATCCCCATCATGAGCCCGCCGCCGCCGCCGAGCGGGCTTCCCGTCAGCTCCGCCACGCCGCGCGCGAGCTGCACACTCTGCATCGGCGTGAGGTTGGCCGCGCTCTGCCCGAACAGCACGCGCGAGAGGACCTCGTCGCGCGGCAGCGACGGCTCCGAACGCAGATCGATCGTCGGCCGCGTCGCGGGCCCCGTCACCTCGGCAATCGCCGTGATGTCGTTGGCCTCTGCGCGCGCCGTCATCGTGAGGTACGGAACGTTTCCGGACTCGCCGTCGAAGAGCAGCGTTGCGGTCTCCACGTCGAAGCGCCGCCCGAGCAGGCTGAGCTGTCCGCGCACCGACGTGATCTTTCCTTCGATGCGCGGATCGTGCGTGTTGCCGCGCACGCGGATGTCGCTCGCCCACTCCGACTCGAGCCCGCGACCGGTGACGAAGATCCGGTTGTCGCCCTCGATCGCGATGTCGAGGTCGAGCAGCGTCCTGGCGACGTGCACCGCCTCGATCGCTTCGCCGACCTCGGCGCCGACCTCCACGACGTCGATCTCCGGCACGTCCGAGATGAAGCGCTCCGGAATCGCGATGCGCCCGTCGTTCACCTGCACGCTGCCCGTGATCGAGCCTCCGACGTCGGCGTTGTCTTCCGCCGTGCGCGACGCCTTCAGCTCGAGCTTCGCGTCTGCCCTCGCCGTCAGAATGTCGAGGCGCGCGAGCATCGCATCCTTTGCCTCGACGTCGACTTCGAGGTCGAACGCAGGCAGCTCGCCGAAGCGGAGTCGCCCGGCGCCGCTCAGCCTCCCGGCCTCGCCGTCGGTTGCCGTCAGGCTGCGAATCTCCAGGTTCGTGCCGTTCCCCACCAGCTCGGCCGAGATGTCGCGCAGCACCAGCCCGCTGATCGCGTGATCCCACTTCCCACCGGCGATCGCGGCGCGTCCGGTCACGCGCGGTGCCGCCATCGTTCCCGTCATCTGGAGGTCTGCGTCGATGGTCCCGCCGATCGTGTCCTCGCTGAAAGGAACCAGCGTGAGCACCTCCGCGACGTTTCCCTTCCAGACGAGCCCCGCCACGAACGGAGCGTTGCCCCTTGCGGCGTCGAGCGGCGCATCCAGCGTCAGCGCGAAACGCGTCTGCGCGAGTCCTTCGAGCTCGGCGGTTCCCTTTACCCGCCCCGCCGTCAGTCTCGCGTCGAGCTTCACGTCGACCGGAGCCGCGGCGCCCTGCTCTTCGAGCCCGCGGCTCGATACCTTGTAGCCGCGCAGCGAAACGTCTCCGGAGAGGCTGGAGAACGCCGCGCCCTCGAGCTTCACGATTCCATCGGCCGTGCCTTCGAGGTCGAGAGCCGGCTCGAACAGGGTGGCCACTTCGAGCGGCAGCCGGGCGGCCTCCGCTTCGACGCTGACCCTTCCCTTCGCCGACGACGCACGTCCGCGCAGCTCTCCGCTCGTTCCGACGCGCAGCACGAGCGGCCCCGCCGACCACGGCGCCGAATCCAGACCCGACGGCTCGAATACGAACGTCGCCGGCGCAGCGAGCGACACGGCCGTTCCGCCCAGCTCGCCGTCGGCCCGCGCGAGCGTGAGCGTGTGCGGCGACGCGGGCACGAGCGTGCCGGCGGCATCGAGCTTCCACTTCTCCTCGTCGCGAAGATCCAGCTTCGCCGCGAGATCCCACTGCCGGCCGTCTCCCGTGGCCGTGAGCGCGCCTTCGACGAGCGTCCTCTCGCCGTAGCGAAGGCGCGTCGCCGTGACGCGCGCATTGCCGCGCGGCTGCTTTCCGATCTCGAGGTCGGTTGCCGTCGCGTCGAGGGCATCCACGAACAGATCTCCGCCGCCCGCCGGAACCTGGCCGTGCGTGAGCTTCAGCGTGCCGGAGACTCTCTGCGAGGCCGTTCCGCCCGCGCTGCCCGCGGCAAGCCTGGCGTCGAGCTGGACGGCGCCGCCGATCGCCTGTCCCGTCATCGCCCTCCAGGCGGCAAGCTCCGCACTCACGAGGCGCACGTCGCCGGTCGCCACGGACCGCGAAAGATCCACGTCGAGGCTCGCCTGTCCTTCCGTGCGCGGCCCGCGCAGCACGAGGTCACGCACGACGAGGCGGTCCGGGGACGGCATCGACACGCTCGCGTCGAGCGCGGCGTCCACTCCACCGTAGCTCCCGGCCGAGCGGACTTTCGCGGCCCAGGTTTCCGGAAGCCCCTTCGCGTCCACGTCCGCGACGAGAGAATCGAAGCGCACGCCCTCCCACGACACGCGATCGCCTCGCACCGAGCCTTCGACGTCGAAGGCGTCGAGGCTTCCGCGCGCCACGGCTTTGGCTTCGAGGCGGCCGGCGATCGCGGCCCGCGTCGGCTCGGCGAGCCGCGCGAGGTTGTCGAGCACCACGTGCGCGTCGGCGACGAGGCCCTTGCCGCCGGCGCCGACTTCTCCCTTCGCCTTCGCGTCGATGCCGACCGTCTTCAGCGAGAGCTGTCCGTGCGCAGGGCCCTTCGGCGCCCCCTCCATGCTCGCTTCGAGCGTCACCGTCTCGCCGACGAGCGCGTTCCATCCCGGCTCGCCGATCGAAACCTCGCTCGCGTTCGCGCGAAGCCGGATCGCAACGGATTTCCAGCCGTCTTTCGCATCGACGCCGGCCGTCGCCGACGCTTTTCCGCGCACCGAAGTTTCGAACACCCGGGCGAGGCTCTCGAGGCTCGCGGCATCGGCCTCGAGCGAGGCCTTCATCGACTGCCAGTCGTCGCCGAACGAAACCGGTCCCGCGATCTTCGCGTCGCCGCCTTCGAGCACGACGTCGCCGGTCGTGAGGACGCCGGCTTCGAGGTCCACCTTGCCCCTGGCCGTGAGCCTGGCCGTCTCTCCGAACAGCGGCAGCGTCACTTCGCCGAGCTTGAGGCCTCCGGCATTCGCGGCGAGATCGAAGTCCGGTGCACCGTCTTCCCCCTTCGGATCGACAGCCGCGAGCGTCACGCGGAGATCGCTTCCGTGCACGTCACCGACTTTCGGCCGGTCGAGATCGAGCGTCGCGTCGAGCCGCCCGCCGTCGCCGAGTTTGCCCTTGCCCTCGACGCGAGCACCGAGGACGTCGACGAGCGTCGTCACGACGGTCTCGCCCTCGCGTTCGTGCACGAGCCTGCCGCCGACCGTGAAGTCCTGCGTCACGAGATCGAGGTGCCCCGACGCCGTGAGGCTCCGGCCGTCGGCGCCGAGCATCACGCGCTCGAGGTCGAGCGCGACGTCGGGAGCCCACGCCCCCTTGGCGTACACGGACATCGGCCCGCCGTCGCCGACCAGCCACTTCTCGCGCTGCGCCGGCACGGGATCGAACGAGCCGGTGACCTCGAACGGCCCCTCCGCGCTGAACGCGAGCTTCACGCCTGCCGACAGCCTGCCGATGTTCGCGGCCACCACGTCGGCCTCGCCGCGCCAGCCGCGCATCGGTCCCGACGCACGCACGTCGAGCGTCACGGCTCCCGCATCGCGCAGCCGCGCGAGGTTCGCCAGCGCTCCACCCGGGCCTTCCTCGGCGTGAATCGTTCCCTCCAGCTCGAGGGGAGAGCCGTGCGTGCGAAGGTCGATCTTCGCGCCGCCCTCGACGCCGTCCACGTGCGCGACGTCGAGCTTCACGTAGCCGTGCTCCCACTCGCCGAGGATGCCGCTGCCTTCGGCTCTGACGTTCGACGTCGCGCCGCCGAGCAGCGCGCCCGTCAGCTCGAGGTCGTCCACGACGATGTGACCGACGACGATGCGGATGAAGCGGTCCCAGCGGAACGGCTCCTCGTCTTCCTCGTCGCGGTCGTGCGGCAGACGCGTCCACGTGACCTTCCTCGCGCGGATGTCGTCCACGACGATGCGCCACTTCACCGGGTCGAGCACGTGGAGAAGATCGAACGGTTGCCACGTCGCCTCGGCGTCCTCGATCGCGAGCCACACGCCGTCGGCGTCGCCGACCTCGACCTTGCGTGCCTTCAGGTGGTCGGGCACGGCTCCCTCGATGCCCTCGGCGCGTACGAAGAAGACGCCTTCCTTCTGCGCGAGCGCCGTCACGATGCGGTCGAGGTTGCTCGTGAGCAGCCCGCCTTTCAGCAGCCCGTAGATCACCACGAGCAGCAGCAGCGCGATGCCGACGACGCTCGCGACGAGGCGGGTGGTGAAACGAAGCGTGCGCCGTAAGACCGTCATCGCGATGACTCAGAACGCCTGTCCGAGGCTGATGTAGACCTGGAAGATGTCGTCGGGCTGGCGCGGAGTGAGCGGGAAGCCGAGGTCGAGCCGGATCGGCCCCGCAACCGTGAAGTAACGCACGCCGAGCCCGGCGGCCCACAGGAACTCCTCGCGCGGATCGCCGGGACCGCCGCTGCCCTGCCGTCCGTGGTCGAAGTCCGGATAACTCGACGCGTACACGCCCGCTCCTTCCACGAACGGAACCAGCCCGAGATTCTCCGAGACCCTCCAGCGCAGCTCCGTGCCGACCTGGAACAGGGACCTGCCGCCGAGCGGACGGAAATGCGCCCGGTCGGGATCGCACTCGGGATGGTCGGGATTCTCGCCCGGGTCGGGCGGCGGACACGGCGCATCGACGATCGGCCCGGCGAGCTGGTACTCGTAGCCGCGAATCGAATCGGCCCCGCCCGCGTACATGCGCTTGTCGGCCGGAATCTCGGTACGCGACGCGCCGACCACCGATCCGAGCGTCATGCGCGTCGCCCAGACGAAATCGCGGTCGTCCGTGAGCGGCACGTAGATGCTCTCGGTCACGCGCGTCACCATCATCGCGACGCCGTCGCCGAGCACGCTGAACCAGGGCGTGAGGCTCACGGTGGTTCGATGCCCGCGCGAGGGATCGAGCAGGTTGTCGCTCGCGTCCCAGCGAAGGCCCAGCGGAATGCCGATCAGCGTGTAGCTCTTGGTTCCGTCCGCGTCGGCGGCGCTGTTGACCTCCGACTGCTCGACTCCGAGTCCGGCCGCGCCGACGAGCCGTCGCGAGAACGCGCGCTCGAGGCCGGCCGACGCGCCCACGGCATAGCGATCGTAGGCCAGCGGCTCGTCGGCATCGGCCGTCGCGTCGAGGAGCAGGTTCTGCCGCGGCGAAAGGAAGTCGGGACGGCGATACGAAATGCGCCCGTCCTGTTCCTTCTGGTTCACGTCGGCTTCGGCACGGAAGCGGTCCGCCTTGCCGCTCACGTTGCGGTGCTCCCAGAACGCCTTGCCGCCGGCGCCGTCGGCCGACGACCAGCTCACGCCCGCGCCGACGCTGTGAAACTTTCCTTCGGCGACGACGACGCGAATCGGCGCGAGGCCGTCGGGTGTCACGTCTTCCCGCTTGCCCCACGAGATCGTCACTCCGGAGAACACCCCGCTCGCGAACAGAATCTTGCGCGATTCCTCGATCCTGGTCGGCGAGAACGGCTCGCCCTTCTCGAAGGTGAGCCGGTTGCGCACGTAGTCCTCGCTCACGAGGGCGACCCCTTCCACGGAAACGTCGCCGAAGCGGGCGTGCGGGCCCACGTCGACCTGCAGCGACACCTCGATCGTGCGCGCGCGCCGGTCGATGACGGCGCGCCTCGGCGCGAGCGTCGCGTACGGATAGCCGATGGTCGCAAGCTCGGTCACCAGCCTGTTCTCGGCGCCAAGGATGATCTCCGCGATCGCCGGCGATCCCATCACCACGCCGAGCGTCGCGAGGCCGCCTTCCTGCGCGAGCCAGGACGCGTCGGCCGGAAGCCCCTCGATATCGAAGCGCGCGAGCATGTAGCGGTTGCCGCGCGTCACTTTCATCTGGACGAGCGGAGGATGCAGCTGGGGATCGACCTCGACTTCGACACCTCCTTCGTACCAGCCGCGCGAGCGCATCACGCGCAGGAAAACTTCGCGGTCGGCCTGGGCGCGGCGCCGCAGGCCCTGCAGGTTCGAAGGCGGCTCGTAGCGTTTCTGAAAAAGGACGGACGCTTCCTCGAGGCGGTCGGCGAGGCGCCCGCCCACGCCGACGATCTTCACCTCGTAGTTGTAGCCGTCGGGCCTGGTGATGCCGGTCGGATAGAGCGCCTTCTTTACCGTGGTGCAGCCGCCGAGCAGCGCGCCGGTCGCGATCGCAACGGCGACGGCGAGCCGGACACTCCACTTCCAGGGCGGGCGCTGGCGAATGGCTCCCGTCTCCTTTCCCGGTCAGGACTGGACGGCCAGCTCGGTCGCGCGCGCGGTCACGCCCTTGTAGTCCATCTTGCCTGCCGGCGAGCGGCCGAGCGTCTGCACCGCAAAGATGCGCTTCGGAATCTTGTACGCCGCGAGGTGTTCGCGGACGTGCTCGCGCAACACGCCTTCGCTCGCTTCCTGTCCCGCCCTCAGCACGACCAGAGAATGGATCGCCTGCCCCCACTGCGGATCGGGCAGCCCCACGGTCGCGGCGTCCTCGACGGCCGGATGTCGCTTGAGCACTTCTTCCACTTCTTCGGGAAAGACTTTCTCGCCGCCCGTGTTGATGCAGACCGAGCCGCGGCCGAGCAGCTTCATCGTGCCGTCGGCCTCGACCATCGCGAAGTCGCCGGGCACCGAGTAACGCACGCCGTTCACGGTACGGAACGTCGCCGCGGACTTTACCGGGTCCTTGTAGTAGCCGACCGGAATCGGGCCGCTGCGCGCGACCATGCCGCTCTCGCCGCTTCCGGGTGCGACCTCGCGTCCGTCGTCGGTCAGCACCTTGACGCGGTCGCCGACCTTGAAGGACGCCGTCTGCATCTCCATGCCCGCGCCCATGATCGAAGCGCCGAGGCCGGTGGCCTCGGACGATCCGAGTGAATCGAACAGCAGCATGAAGGGGTGATGCTCGAGCATCGCCTTCTTGAGCTCGAGCGACCACATCACACCCGACGACACGATGAGGCGCAGCGACTCGAGCACGTACTTCTTCTCGTCGAGGGCTTTCACCATCGGGCGCGCGAAGACGACGCCGACGATCGCGATGGCGTTCACGCCGTGCGTCTCGACCGCCGACCACAGCGCGTGCGCGTCGAGCTTCCTCGAGTCGACGGTGACCACGCTGCCGCCGTTCGACAGCGCGTTGAGGGCGGTGAAGAGGCCCGTGCCGTGCATGAGCGGGCAGGCCGGCAGCAGTCTCTGCTTCTGCAGTCCCGCCATGACGTTCGCGACGTGCTCGTCCAGCGTCGCGGGGCGCGGGCCGGAACCCATCGCGTCGCCGCCGCCGCCGAGCGTGCGGAACAGGTCCTCCTGTCTCCACATCACGCCCTTCGGCATTCCCGTCGTGCCGCCGGTGTACAAAAGGAGCAGGTCGTCGGGGCTGCGCCGGATGTCGAGCGGAGTCGCGTCTCCCGCGACGATCTCGTCGTAGTCGAGCGCGCCCTTGCAGGCGGCGCCTCCGTCTTCGATCCGGATGAGGGTCTTCAGGCCCGGGAGCTGTGCCGCCAGCCTCTCGACGTTCTCGCTGAAACCGCCCTCGAAGATGACGGCGACGGCATCGCTGTTGTCGAGGAGATAGAGCAGCTCTTCGTCGCGGTAGCGGTAGTTGACGTTGACGGGGACGAGGCGGGCCTTGAAGCAGGCGACGACGGCTTCGAGCCATTCGGGGCGGTTGTAGGAGTACACCGCCACCTTGTCGTCGGGTTTCGCGCCTCGCTCGACCAGAGCTCTCGCAAGGGCGCTCGAGCGCCGGTCGAGCTCCTTCCAGGTGACGATGCGGTCGCCCTCGCCTGAGGGTGCGGATGGAGGCCCTGCGTGATGAATCAGCGCCGGCTCGTCGCCGAGCCGGGGCGCGATGGCGGACAGGATGTCTCCGATGTTCCAGGTCATGGTCGGTGTACCTCGGGCGGCTTGCTGCCGGGTCTGTCACGGCGGTCGGCCCCGGTCTCGAAGGCGGGTCGATCAGCAGCGAATCGGACGCGCTTCGTACCACGCCTGCGGCGCTCCAAAAAGTCGCAACCAGCCGAACCGGCGACGGTCGCGCGTCGCGGTTGGCCGACCGGCCCGAGGGATTCCCGGTTGCTGAGCCTCGCGGCTTGTAGCAACTAGGGCGTGGCTCGTCCTCGACGGGAGGGCGAGCAGCCGGTTCCCGGCCGGCCTGCGGGAGAGTACGGACTACATGACGAGCATCGAACTTCTTGGACACAGCGGCCTGGCTGTGCGCCACGGCGGCAAGCTACTCCTGTGCGACCCGTGGATGTCGCGCGAGGGAGCTTACAACGCGAGCTGGTTCCAGTACCCCGAGTACACCGGCGATCTCGAGGCCCTGCTCCAGCCCGACGCGGTTTACGTCTCTCACGAGCACCTCGACCACTACGACCCCGAGTTCATGGCGAAGATCTCGCGCGACACGCCCGTGCTGACGGGCCGCGTGCACAAGAAGCGCCTCGTCTCGCGCCTTCGCCGCCTCGGCTTCAAGTCCATCGTCGAGCTCGACAGCTTCGAGCAGTGGGACCTCGCGGCCGATTTCACGATCCGCATCTCGACACCGAACTTCCATTGCCCGCCTCACTGGTTCGACTCGTGCGCGCTGCTCGGCCTGGGCGAGCACAAGGTTTTGAACCTCAACGATTGCAACCTCGCGCTTCCGGTCGAAGACCTGCGCGCCGAAGGCATCGACGTGCTGTTCGCCCAGGCGACGCCGGCCATCTGGTATCCGCTCGTCTATTCGACCTACTCCGAAGCGCGCAAGAAAGAGCTCGCGGCCGTGCGCCGCGAGTCGGCGATCTCGTCGTTCGTCGGCTCGGCGAAAGCGCTGCAGCCGCGGCTCGCGGTTCCGTTCGCGGGGCCGCCTTGCTTCTTCGATCCGTCGCTCGCGCATTTCTTCTTCGGAGAAGGCAGCATGTTCCCGACGCCGCCCGTCGCGCACGAGCGGCTCGCCGCCGAGACGTCGATCCCCGGCATGGTGCTCAAGCCCGGCGACAGGCTCGTGCTCGGAAAGAAGGGTTCGGCCGACGAGTTCCGCCTCGACGAGTGCGAGGCCTACCGCGACTTCGACTACGAGCGCGACCGCGGCGCCTACTACGAGAAACACCGCGCAGAGAAGGAGCGCGTCGTCGCGAGCGTGCTCGCCGACGTGCCGCCCGCGGCACCCGGCCTCTTCGAGCGCTTCCGCCGCCACTTCCTGCCTTTCCTCAAGGGACACCCGTACTTCGTGGAGCACATCGGCATCCGCCTCCTGTTCCGCGTGACCGGCGAGAACGGCGGCGACTGGATCGTCGATTTCCGGCCCGCGCCGAAGCCCGACCTCGTCTACGCGGACGACGGCGAGCCCTGCCAGTACGAGTTCGAGATGACGTCGGACATGATCGACCAGATCATGCGCGACGACCTGTCGTGGGAGGACGCTTTCCTGTCGCTGCGTTTCCGCGCGCACCGCGAACCGGACCGCTACAACCAGCACCTGTTCACGCTGTTCAAGATGTCGGATTCGCGCGCGCTGCATGCGATCCAGAAGGCCGAGACGGCCGACCGCGCCCACGACACTTTCGTGCTCGAGCACGACGGGCGTACCTACGAGGTGCAGCGCTACTGCCCTCACGGCGGATCCGACCTCACCGAAGCCGAGGTGATCGACGGGCAGGTCATCTGCCCCGGACACCACTGGCGCTTCTCGCTGTCGGACGGCGTATGCACGAACGCGGCCGGCCGCATCGCGGTGCGCGAGCTCACCGGCGAGCCGGAAGACGAGCCGGCCAGGCTGCGCGCGGGCGCGAAGGCCTGACGCGGCGGTCCGACCGCGGAGGATCCGATCCGATGTGCGGCCGCTTCGTTCTCTCCACGCCGGCCGACGCGATCGCCGAGGAGTTCTCCGCCCTCGCCGGCGGCCTCGTCCTGAGGCCCCGCTACAACATCGCACCCATGCAGAACGTCGTCGTCGTGCGCGTGTCCGGCGGCCAGCGCGTGCTGGCGCAGCTTCGCTGGGGCCTCATCCCGTTCTGGGCGAAGGATCCGGCCATCGCGTCGAAGCTCATCAACGCGCGCTCGGAAAGCGCTGCGACCAAGCCGTCGTTCCGCGAAGCGCTGAAGAAGCGCCGCTGCATCGTTCCGGCGAGCGGCTTCTACGAATGGAAGAAGGAGGGCACGCGCAAGCAGCCCTGGTACTTCCGTCCCTCGCGCCCCGGCGCGCTGCTCGCGATCGCCGGCTTGTGGGAACGATGGAAGGATCCCGAGGGGAAGCCGGTCGACACGGTCTGCCTGCTCACGAGCGAAGCCAACTCGGTACTCTCGCCCGTGCACGACCGCATGCCCGTGCTGCTCGACAAGGCAGGCGTGAATCGCTGGCTCGACGACTCCGTGCACGAAGCGGCGAAGCTCCAGGATCTGCTCGTTCCCGGCCCGCCCGAAGCCCTCGGCGGTCATCCCGTCTCCACCGCCGTGAACAGCGTGCGCAACGACGACGCGCGCAACATCGAATCCGAAGGCCCGGCGGAGTCCGATCGGGAACCGGGGGGCCAGGGCTCGCTGTTCTGATCCCCGTTCCGGAGGCCACTTTCAGCCAGAACGCGCGCAATTCACGGTCGCGCGGACGACGCGGCTCCTCTCGCCGTTTTCACAGTACGAACTTCAGCACGAGCGCGACCGGCGCGACGACGACGATCGCGAACGCGACGGCCAGGCTCGCCACGGCAGCCAGCGACCACACGGCGAATGCGACGGCGTCGCCTGCGCCGCCGGGCCTGGTCGCACCGGCGAGGCGCAGCCGGCTGCGTATCGCGCCGACGTTCTCTTCGAGCATCGCCTCTTCGAACTCGCGCTCGTAGAGATTGCCGCTCTGGCGGCCGCGCACGAATGCGTGCCAGACCGCACCGGGGGCGATCGCGAGGCCGATGCCCATCGCGAGCAGGTTGAGTACCCACGCGGCGTAGTGGTCGCGGCAGTTCGATGCGATCTCCCACGCGCCGATCTCCGCCTCGCCGGTCCAGTCGGTTGCGTAGTCCGTGACGACGTGGTGCAGGTCGTGAAGCCTCACCGATCTCACGCGCTGCGGCGAGTTCGGGAACGCGATCGGGATCGGCCCCATCTTCACCGTCACCCACTTCGCATCGTAGCCGCCCTCTCCGAAGCCGTTGGCGTCGAAGTAGAGACGCCTCGCATCTCGCATCTTGAGCGCATCGTCGTAGATGGGCATGCGCGCGATATCGCGCCGCGCGCACCAATGGTCAAACATTCCGGAGAGTGCGAATTTCGCCTGCTTCTCCCATGCATCAGCGGAAGCCGGATGTCGTGGACGGGTTCGAAACGCTTCTCAAGGACATCAGGCGATGCCGCTGTACCCACCCATTCTCCCGGCTATAAGCGGCGGTGCGCCGGGAAGGACCGCGCG
>CAYYVZ010000141.1:0-11611 GCA_964475235.1 uncultured Myxococcales bacterium
TGGCGATTGCCCCTGTTCGCGATGCCGGCCGGGAGGTCGCATGAACGTTCCCTGCGAGGACAACCGATGACGACTGCTGCAGCTTCGACGGCGCCGGCGCGCGTTTCGCCGGCCAAGCTCGCCCACCTCGTGTTTCGCACGCCTCGTTACGACGCCATGGTCAAGTGGTACTGCACCGTCCTCGAGGCGGAGCCCGTGTTCGCCGATCCCATGCTCACGTTCATCACCTACGACGACGAGCACCACCGCGCCGCCTTCGTGAACCTGCCGCACCTGACGGATCTCGATCCGGGATCCGCGGGCGTCGATCACGTCGCGTTCACCTACCGCAACCTCGGCGACCTGCTGCACACGTACTCCCGGCTCAAGGCAGAGGGCATCGAGCCCGTCTGGTGCATCAACCACGGCCCGACGACGTCGATGTACTACGCGGACCCCGACGGCACGCGCGTCGAGCTCCAGATCGACAACTTCGAAAGCGTCGAAGCGCTCCATGCGTGGTTCCAGTCCGGCGCGTTCCTGAAGAACCCGATCGGCGTGGGGTTCGATCCGGACGTGCTCGTGGAGAAGTTCCGGGCGGGCACGCCTGTCTCCGAGCTGATCCGGCAGGGCTCGACGTCCGCAAGGTGACGAACGGTCGGCCGGGCTCGCGACGCGGCAAGTGTCGAACCCGCCGGTCGCTTGCAGCACCTTCTGCCGTTCGGTAACCCGGCTGCCGGGGGGAGGAAGGTTTCGCTTCCTCGCGTCTTTGGCGCCCCGCCCGCACTGCAAGCCGTGGCCTGCCAGTGTGATCCCGTTAACTCGAGAGACCTCTATGGCGACGCAAATTGCCGCGGGTTCTGCCCGCCGAGGGTCAGGAGCGAGGCGACTCGGCACATTCTTGCAGATCGCCGCACTCCTTCTGTCGGCGCTCACACCATCGGTGGGTGCTGCCACCACGGTGATGGACCACTGCGGCGCCTATCCGGCAACGGGCGTCTTCTCCGGCGAGAGCCCCTTCGTGTTCTCGTTGTCCGGTAAGCGCACCGTTGGCCTGCGGACGACCAATGGAGATCGGGGGTGCACTCCCAACGTAAGACTCAGTCTCTACGACTCCAGCTCGACTCTGATCGCCGAGAGCACCGACTACTCGTGCTCGAATCTCCTCCTGTCGTTGAACAGCGGACAGTACACCGTCTGGCCTGGGGAGTACGTGGCCAGCGAAGGCGGCGAGGTGGTCGGCGCTTTTGAGCTGGAGTTCTTCACTTCGACGTGCACGACGTGCGGCAACGGGATTCTCGAGGCGGAAGAGTGTGACGACGGCGGCCTGATCCCGGGAGACGGGTGCGACTCGCAGTGCGAGCTCCACCCGATCGTCGCGTGCGGCAGCTACCCATCGCCGGGGTTCGGGGAGGATGGGTTCGATGTGTTCTCGTTCACGCTGTCCACCACCGAGATCGTCCGCCTTCAGCCGGTGGATGGCGTCGGCGGTTGTCCAGCCGGAACCGATCTCGCGCTGCTGAATCAGTTCGGCTCCCCCGTGGCGATGGATCACAATGCCGCCGAAGGTGGTTGTTCCCGGCTTCAGCTTTCTCTGGCCGCCGGAACGTACTCGCTGGTGATCTCCGGCCACGGAGGAATCGGAATCGATCCGTACTTCACCGACTTCTTCACGAAGTCGTGCTCCACCTGCGGGAATGGGGAGCTCGAAGCGGAGGACTGTGACGGCAGCGAGCTCGGCGCCTGTTCGAGCGGCCCCTGCAGCGCTTCATGCACCTGTCCGCTCCTTCCACTCTGCGGCGATTCGATCGTCCAGGAGAACGTCGGCGAGCAGTGCGACGACGGAAACCAGATCGACGGTGACAGTTGCGATTCGGACTGCCACCGGGAAGTGCGCGAGCTCGGGGAGTGTGGAAGTTACGAGACTTCAGGTCTCGCTTCCGAGGACTCCCTCGAGTTCACGCTGGATCTCGCGGCGGCCTCCATCGTGCGCCTGGAGACCTCGGACGGAGAAGCAGGTTGCCCCGGTGACACCGCGATTCTCGTGTACGACTCCGATGGCCAGCGGATCGCAACGAACCAGGACAGCGGGAATGGGCTTTGCTCCAGGCTGGTCGTTCCGCTGGAGGCGGGCGCGTACAAGGTCGAAGTCCACGCGTTCATAGGCCCCGTTGGCCCTTTCGCTCTCGAGTACTTCTCGGAGGCGTGCTCGACGTGCGGGAACGGAATCGTCGAAGCGGAAGTCTGCGATGACGGGAATCTGGTCAACGGCGACGGCTGTGACTCGAATTGCCAGATTGTCGCCCAGCCCCTCGGCGACTGCGGATACTACGAGTCACCAGGGCTGCGCATCGGCGAACACCACGACTACGTGTTCACACTCGAGTCCCCGGATCGGGTCCGCATCGTCGCCGACCGCGACATTTGTGGTCTCACTATCACGACGGTGACGCTCTATCTCTACGACGCGGCGGGGAACGAGATCGTCCACGACCTGCACTCTGCCTATGACGGCGTCTGCTCGAGAGTCGAAGCCGATCTTCCGGCAGGCCAGTACCGGGCAAGGCTGGTGACAGACAACGTACTGTTCGGATCCTACGTCCTCGAGTTTCTCCGAGGCGCATGCTCCACGTGTGGCAACGACGTGGTCGAGGTCGGCGAGAGGTGCGACGACGGGAACGTCGAGGAAGGCGACGGTTGCAGCGCCGAATGCGAGCACGAAGTGACACCGCTCGAATCGTGCGGGGTATATCCCGGTCAGGCTCTCGGCCCGTTCAAGCAGGATGACTTCTCGCTGAGCCTCGACACGCCAACGACGGTCGCCCTGCGAGCCACGAACGCGGAGGCCGGCTGCGTCGGCGAGACCAGTATCGGGCTGTTCGACTCGAACGGGATCTCCGTCGAGTCGTCGGACGACCTGGGCAGCCAGACCTGCGCGCGAATCTTCCGGGAGCTGCCTGCCGGCGCATATCGATTGACGGTCAGCGGGATATCCGGTCTGCCGACTTCGGCGTACCTGCTGAGCTACCACACGCCATCGTGCAGCACCTGTGCGAACGGAGCTCTCGAAGCCGAAGAATGCGACGACGGCAACCTGGTCCCCGGCGATCGCTGCGACTCGAACTGCAACCACGAGTCGACGCCTCTGTCGGAGTGCGGGGCTTTCTCGTCGCCGGGGCCCGCGCCGAACGACTACGACAAATTCTCGCTCGACCTCGAGGCGACCGAAGCGGTGTCCTTCCGTCTGACCGACGGGAATGGGGGCTGTCCAGGTCTGGCCTATCTGGAGGTTCTCGACACGACCGGGCAACGCGTACTGTCCCGGATCGCCAACGGGTCCGATTGCCCGCCGGTCGTCGGCACGCTGACACCCGGACTTTACAGCGTGGAGGTGCGGGAATTTTTCGCCGGCGAGGTCTTCCCCTACACCCTCGAATACTTCGCCGAATCGTGCTCGGTCTGCGGGAACTCCGTGATCGAGCTTGGCGAGCAGTGCGATGACGGCAACGCGGTCGCGACCGATACGTGCACGGACGTCTGCCTCGACGCCCGTTGCGGCGACAACATCGTCGGTCCGGGCGAACTCTGCGACGACGGCGACACCAGCAGCGGAGACGGTTGCGACGGCAACTGTTCTCCAACCGGTTGCGGCAACGGCATCCGGACGTCGGGCGAGGAGTGCGACGATGCGAACACGACCGCGGGCGACGGCTGCGATTCGCTATGCCTCAAGGAGACCGTCCCCCTGACCATCTGCGGGGAGACCTACTCGTCGGGGTTCGAGCCGGGCGAGTTCAGCTCCTTTTCGTTCCATCTGGATCTCGCTGGAGAGATCCGGATCGAGACCAACCAGGGAGATGGCGGATGCGCCGGAACCGGAATCATCGAGGTCTACGACAGCGCCCAGGTTCTCCTGGCGTCCAGCGGCAGTCAGAGGATCGACGGATGTCCGCTCCTCGTCGCGTCGCTACCGGCGGGATCCTTCACCGTAAAGCTTCGCGACGCGGTCGATGCAGCGATGCCCCCCTGCTTCATCCGGGTCGATGCGACGATGTGCTCGGAGTGCGGGGATGAGGTCATCGGCGTCGGCGAGCAGTGCGACGACGGAAACGTCGCGGATGGCGACGGATGCGACGCCGACTGCCGGGAACGAATCCCGCTCGAGACTTGCGGCAGCTACGAAACGGCCGGGTTCGGGCTGGACGGCACGGACGCGTTCCGCCTGAATCTGGAATCGTCGCAGCTGGTTCACCTCGAGACCACAGGTACGGACTCCGTCTGTCCCGGCGATACCATCCTCGAGATCTATGACGCCGGCGGGGAGCTCGTCACCTACGACGACCAAGGCGGCGAAGGGCCATGTTCGGCGTTGACGGTCGAACTCGAGCCTGCGGTCTACCATGTCGTCGTGCGCGGGTTCGAGGGATCGGAGATCGGCGCGTACCGGCTGCTCTATCAGAAGGCGTCCTGCTCGATTTGCGGCAACTCGACTCTCGAGGTCGGGGAGCAGTGCGACGAAGGCGACACTCCGGATCTGGATGGGCAGTTCTGTCGGTCGTCGTGCCAGCGCGTCGCCCCGTGCGGTCAGCCGCAGAACATCGACGCGGAAAGCGCGAAGGTATCCGATGCGCTATTCGTCCTGAAGAGCGCAGTCGGGCAGCGGCAATGCGACCTGCGCGTCTGCGACACCAACGACGACGGGAAGATTGCGGCAAGCGATGCGCTCATCGTCCTCAGGGCCGCGGTCGGGAACGAGCAGCCCGATGGGTGCCCGCTCTAGCGCGTGCCTCAGCCGGCAGCCGCTTCGTCGGCGACGAACGTGAGAGTGCCGTCGGTCGGCCGGATCCTCGCCGCGGGCGGTGAGCCGTCGGAAGCCTCGAGCACGCGAGCCAGCGCCGCAGCCTTGTCGCCGCCGCTCACCAGGAACACGACCGCCCGTGCCGCGTTGATCGTCGGAGCCGTGAGAGTCACGCGCCACGCGCGCATGGACGGCGCCCAGGTGGCGACCGCAAGCTGGGACGGACTCGCGTCGAGCGCGGTCGATCCCGGGAAAAGCGACGCCGTGTGTCCGTCCGGGCCGAGCCCGAGCAGCACGAGGTCGAAGCGCGGCAATCCGCCCGGCGAGACCGGCAGCCGGCGCTTGAGCGTCCACGAATAGAGGAACGCCGCGTTTTTCGGCGAGCCCGCCGTCGTGTCGATCGGATGCACGTTGGCCGGCGGAATCCCTGCGCGGTCGAGCAGCGTCTCGCGCGCCATGCGGTAGTTGCTGTCGGCGTGATCGGGCGGCACCCAGCGCTCGTCGCCGAAGAAGACCTGCCAGCGATCGAAGCGCGCCTCGTCGTGCGCGGCGAGAAGCGCGTGAAGACGCCGCGGCGTCGAGCCGCCGGAAAGCGCCACACGAAAGACCCCGTCGCGAGCGATCGCCTCGCTCGCTGCGTCGAGCACGAGGCGGCAACCGGTCTCGGCCACCTCCTGCGCGCCCTGCACGACGAGAACGTGAGGCTCCATGCCCGTCACTTTTCCGGCAGGCGCCAGCGGCGTCCGTCCCGCTCCATCAGCTCGGCGGCTTCGTCGGGGCCCCACGAACCCGCCGCGTAGTTCGGGAAGTCGCGCGCGGCGAGCGCCTGCCACACGTCGAGAATCGGCGCGACGATGTTCCAGCCAGCCTCCACCATGTCGGCGCGCTGGAAGAGCGTCTGGTCGCCCGAGAATGCGTCGTGCAGGAGCCGCTCGTAACCCGTCGTGACCTCGCTGCCGAAGTGCTCGGCATACTGGAAGTCCATCTCCACGCTGCCGATGCGCATGGTCGCTCCCGGGATCTTTGCGCCGAAGCTGAGCGAGATGCCCTCGTCGGGCTGCACACGGATGACGAGCTGGTTGGCGCTGAGGTCGCAGATGGTGGTGTTGCGGAACAGCACGAACGGCGGGCGACGAAACTGGACGACGATCTCGGTGAGGCGCTCGGGCAGCGCCTTGCCGACACGCAGGTAGAACGGCACGTCCTTCCAGCGCCAGTTGTCGATCTCGAGCTTCATCGCGACGAAGGTCTCGGTCTTCGAGAGCGAATCGACGCGGTCTTCCTGGCGGTAATCGACGAGCTGGCGATCGCCGATCTGACCGGCGCCGTACTGCCCGCGCACGGCCTTCGTGAGCACATCCTCGGGTGCCATCGGCTCGATCGCGCGCAGCACCTTGGATTGCTCGTCGCGCACGGCGTCGGCATCGAACGAGATGGGCGGTTCGAGGGCGACCAGCGAAATCAGCTGGAAGATGTGGTTCGGCACCATGTCGCGCAGGGCCCCGGCGCCTTCGTAGTAGCCGCCCCTGCCCTCGACTCCGATCGCCTCGGCCACGGTGATCTGCACGTGATCGACGTAGCGGCGGTTCCACACCGGCTCGAAGATGCCGTTGGCGAACCGGAACACGAGGATGTTCTGGACCGTCTCCTTCCCCAGGTAGTGGTCGATCCGGTAGATCTGCGTCTCGTCCATGTGACGCAGCAGCTCGCGGTTGAGCTCCTTCGCCGACGCAAGGTCGCGGCCGAAGGGTTTCTCCACGACGACGCGCCGCCACCTTTCGTTCTGCTGCTTGAGCATGCCGGCGTCGGCGAGATGGCCGACGATGGTGCTGAAATACTCGGGCGAAGCCGCGAGATAGAAGAGCACGTTGCCGCCGGTGCCGTGAGCAGCGGCGACTTCGCTCATCTTCGTGTTGAGCTGCGCGTACGCTTCGGGATCGTCGAACGCTCCGGGCTGGAAGTAGAAGCGCTGCTCCAGCCAGGCCCACGCTTTCTCGTCGACCGCGCCGTCCGAGTAGGCGGCCACGTTTCGCCGAGTCTGCTCGCGGAAGTCCTCGGTGCTGGTGTCGCGCCGCGCGAAACCGATCACGGCGAACTGCTCGGGCAGCAGGCCGTCGCGCACCAGGTTGTAGAGCGACGGAATCAGCTTGCGCTTGGTGAGGTCGCCCGACGCGCCGAAAAGGACGAGCGTGCAGGGGCCCGCTTTCTGGATCTGGTCCTCGTCTTTCGTCGCCACGTTCACTTCCCCGCTTTGCCGGGCTCGAGGTGACCGCCGAATCCCGCTCGCATCGCAGACAGGATCTTCTCGGCGAACGTGTGATCCTGACGCGAACGGAATCGCGTGTAGAGAGCTGCGGTCAGCACGTCGGCCGGCACGGCCTGCTCGACCGCCGCCTGGACCGTCCAGCGTCCTTCCCCCGAATCGGAGACGACGCCGCTGAATCCTTCGAGCGTGCCGCTTCTTGCGAGCGCTGTCGCCGTGAGGTCGAGGAGCCACGACGTCACCACCGAGCCGCGCCGCCACAGCTCGGCCACTTCGGCGAGGTCGATGTCGAAGCGGTAGCCCGCGGAGTCCGGTGTCGTCGCCGCACCCTTCATGATGTCGAAGCCTTCCGCGTAGGCCTGCATGAGTCCGTACTCGATCCCGTTGTGGATCATCTTGACGAAGTGGCCGGCGCCCGCGCCGCCGCAGTGCAGGTAGCCTTCTTCCGCCGTGCCGCCGCGTCCTTCGCGACCCGGCGACGGCTCGACGCCGGAGCGCCCCGGAGCGAGCGTTTTCAGGATCGGCTCGATGATTCGGAACGTCGCATCGTCGGCGCCGGCCATCAGGCAGTAGCCGCGCTCGAGCCCCCACACACCGCCGCTCGTTCCGACATCGGCAAAGCGGATGCCCTTTTCGGCGAGGACCTTCGCGCGACGCACGTCGTCCTTGAAGTGGGAGTTGCCGCCGTCGATCGCGACGTCGCCGCTGGAAAGCAGCCCCTGGAGCTCGGCGAAGACCGAGTCCGTGGCCGCGCCCGCGGGCACCATTACCCACACTACTCGCGGCGCGGGCAGTCTGGAGATCGCGTCTTTCAGGCTCGTCGACGCCTCGGCCCCCTCACCGGCCAGCGCAGCGACGGCCTTCTCGTCGCGATCCACCGCGACCACCTCGTGGCCGCCGGCCATGAGCCGCCGGCTCATGTTCGCGCCCATCTTTCCGAGCCCCACCATTGCGATCTTCATGTGCGTCCTCTCCGGGGGATCGTGTCCCTTCCGCCGATCCGAGCACGATCACCCGGGCGATCCCAACGGGGAGCACGCGACGTTCGCGTCCGGATACTGGTGCTCGCGACCAGTCCGCCCCCGTCGCGGCCGGTGACGTATATGAAAATACTATGCCCTGCGCCTTCCCTCGCTCTCGAATCCATATCCGTCGATGCGCAACTCTGGTGCGGCTTCGCGGTTCGATCAGGAGGGAATCCACATGCTGCTTGTCGGAATGGTCGCGCTGGGTGTCGCCGTCTTCGGCGCGCTCGGCCTTTTCATCGGCTTCTGCGAGCGGATCTGACGATGAGCCTGCTCATGCTCGTACTCGCCGCCGCCGCCGGTGCCTACCTGTTCTACGCGATGATCCGTCCGGAACGCTTCTAGGAGTCCCCCATGGGAACGGAGATCGTTGCCGTCGTCCTCACGATCGCGGGGCTGGTCGCCATCAGCATCCCGGTCGGCCACTACATGGCGCGCGTATTCCGCGGCCAGGCCACCCTGCTCGACCCGGTATTTGTGCCCATCGAGAAGCTGGTCCTGCGCATTTCCATGGTCGATCCGCACGAGCAGCAGGACTGGAAGTCGTACTGCCGGTCCATCCTGGCTTCCAACCTCGCGATGTGGCTCGCGTGTTTCGCGATCGTCTCCCTCCAGCACGTCCTGTTCCTGAATCCGGACGGGATTGCAGCCATGGAGCCGACGCTCGCGTTCCATACGATCTCCAGCTTCACCGCGAACACCAATCTTCAGCACTACAGCGGCGAGACCGGGCTTTCGTACCTGTCGCAGATGTTCGAGGCGACGTTCCTGCAGTTCGTCACCGCGGCGACCGGCATGGCCGCCCTCGTGGCCGTCCTGCGCTCTCTCGGCGCCAACCGGCTCGCGACGATCGGCAACTTCTATGTGGACGCGACGCGGGCATCCGTGCGCGTTCTTCTCCCCCTGTCGCTGGTGGTTGCGTTCGTGCTCGTATCGCAGGGCACGCCGATGACGTTCGACGGCGCCGCGAAGGTGACGACGGTCGAAGGGGCCGAGCAGACGATCTCGCGCGGCCCCGCCGCGGCGATGGTCGCCATCAAGCAGCTCGGCACCAACGGCGGCGGCTTCTTCGGTCCGAACTCCGCGCATCCGTTCGAGAACCCGACCCCGCTCAGCAACCTCGTGCAGACGTGGTCGATCATGCTCATTCCGATGGCCATGGTCTGGACTCTCGGGGCAATGCTGAACCGCCGGAGCTTCGCAGTCGTCGTCTTCACCACGATGATGGCGCTCTACCTCCCAATCGTCACGCTCGCCGTCCAGCAGGAGCTCGGCGGCAATCCGGCCGTCGCAGGGATCGGAGTCGACCAGACGACGGGCTCGATGGAAGGCAAGGAAGTGCGCTTCGGTGCCGCTCTCACCGCGCTGTGGGCTTCGACGACCACCGTCACGTCGAACGGTTCGGTCAGCGGCATGCACGATTCCCTGACGCCCCTCGGCGGGCTCGTTTCTCTGATCGGCATGTGGCTCAACAACGTATTCGGCGGCGTCGGCGTGGGCTTCCTCAACATGCTGATCTTCATCATCGTGACCGTCTTCGTATGCGGCATGATGATCGGGCGCACTCCCGAATTCCTCGGCAAGAAAGTCGAGGCGCGAGAGATGAAGCTCGCGAGCCTGGCCATGCTGCTGCATCCGCTCGCGATTCTCGGCGGGACCGCGGTGGCGTGCGCGGTCTGGGCCGCGACGGCAGATCCCGGCACGGCGCTCGGCTGGCTCAGGAATCCCGGCTCCCACGGCTTCTCCGAAATGCTCTACGAGTTCACGTCCGCCGCAGCCAACAACGGCTCCGGCTTCGAGGGTCTCGGCGACAACACGCCTTTCTGGAACATCTCGACCGGCCTCGTCATGCTCGTCGCGCGCTACGTCCCGATCATCGCGCCGCTCGCGCTCGCGGCGTCCCTCGCCGCCAAGCCCGCTGCGCCCGAGAGCAGCGGATCGCTCGGGGCCGACAGCCCGACGTTCGGCGTGGCCCTCTGGGGCGTCGTCGTGATCCTAGGCCTTCTCATGTTCATGCCGGTCGCCGTCCTCGGCCCCATCGCCGAGCACCTCACGCTTGCGCAACCGGTGCAGGCGACACTCGTTGTTCCGGAGTCCAGCCATGATCACTGAAGTGAAACGCGCCGTCCTGTTCACCCTGACCACGATGATGCTGTTCGGAGGCGCTTACCACGGCGTCGTCTGGGCCTTCGCCACAGCTCTGTTCCCCGCCAAGGCGTCCGGCAGCCTCGTCAGGGACGGCCAGGGCAAGATGGTGGGTTCGTCGCTCGTCGCCCAGGCGTTCACGCGCGACGAATACTTCCATCCGCGTCCTTCCGCCGTCGACTACAACGCCGACGCCGCAGGCGGCAGCAACTACGGGCCGACGAATCCGGACCATCTCGATGCCGTTCGGGAGCGCGCCGCGGCGATCGCGAAAGGAGAATCCGTGGATATCGGCGCGATTCCATCCGAGATGGTGACCGCGAGCGGTGCGGGACTCGATCCGGACATTCCTCCGTCGGGAGCCGACATCCAGGTCGCCCGCGTGGCGCGCGCCCGCAAGGTCGACGAAAGCGCCGTCCGTGCGATCGTCGCCGCCGCCGTCAGGGAACCGCTGCTCGGCATCTTCGGCCGCGAGCGCGTGAACGTGCTCGAGCTCAACCTCGAGCTCGACGCGCACCTCGGACGCGCTGCGAGATAGCCCCCATGGCACGCACGCAGAAAATCTCCCTCTGGGACCCATCCATCCTTCGTGGCGCGATCGTCGAGTCTTTCGCCAAGCTCGACCCGCGCGTCCAGATTCGCAACCCGGTCATGATGCTCGTCGAGGTCGGAAGCCTCGTCACGACGCTCGTCTTCGCGCAAGAGCTGGCCACCGGCACGGGCAACCCGCTGTTCACCGGCCAGATCGCGTGCTGGCTGTGGTTCACCGTGGTCTTCGCGAACTTCGCGGAGGCCATCGCCGAAGGCCGCGGCAAAGCGCAGGCCGCGACGCTGCGCAAGACGAAGACCGAGACCACGGCGAAGCGGATGCTCGCGAACGGCAGGTACGAGGAAGTGCCCGCCGCCAGGCTCGTACGCGGGGACGAAGTCTACGTGACGGCGGGCGACACGATACCGGCCGACGGCGAGATCCTCGAGGGCGTCGCATCGGTGGACGAGTCCGCGATCACCGGCGAGTCCGCCCCGGTCATCCGCGAATCCGGCGGCGACCGCTCCGCTGTCACCGGCGGCACGCGCGTCCTGTCGGACTGGATCCGGGTGCGCGTGACTTCCCAGGCCGGCGATTCCTTCCTCGACCGCATGATCGGGCTCGTCGAAGGCGCCTCACGCCAGAAGACGCCGAACGAAATCGCGCTGAACATCCTGCTGGCCGTGCTGTCGCTCGTTTTCCTGCTCGTTGTGGTCACTCTGCGACCGCTCGGCGAGTACTTCGGCACGACCCTGTCCGTTCCGGTGCTGCTCTCCCTGCTCGTCTGCCTGGTTCCCACGACCATCGGCGCACTCATCTCCGCCATCGGCGTCGCGGGCATGGACCGGCTCGTGCAGCACAACGTGCTCGCG
>CAYYVZ010000142.1:0-11595 GCA_964475235.1 uncultured Myxococcales bacterium
GACGGCTACCAGCCGACGACCATCGCCGCCGTCGACGGCGTCACTGCGGCGCCGAACGTGGACCTGCAGAAGCGGGTGACGCTCGCCATCGACAACGACGGCGACGGACTCGTCGATCCTCTCGACGTGCTCGAGTACCAGATCACCCTGGTCAACTCGGGATCGACCGACGCGTCCAACGTCTTCATCAGCGATTCGCCGATGCCGAACAGCACGACCCTCGTGCCGGGCTCGGTCACGACGAGCCAGGGCTTCGTGGTCACGCAGAATCCCGTGCTGGTCAACGTCGGAACCGTCGAACCAGGTGGTTTCGTCGTGGTGCGATTCCGCACGACGGTCGACGCGTTCACGGCCGGCGGCACCATCATCGTCAACCAGGCGCTGGCCACCGGCGACAATTTCCCCAACGAGGACAGTGACGACAACGGCAACGACGGCGACGGCGAGAACCCGAACCTGACCCCGGTCGATACGGGTGCGCCGGGAGGCTCCGGGCCCGGGAACCCGTCGTTCAACAAGAGCATCGTGACGACATCCGAACCCGACAGCGCCGGGTCGACGGTGCTCGTCGGCGAAGTCGTGACGTATCAGCTGCAGGTCGACCTTCCGGTGGGCGCCACCGACGAGGTCGCGCTGTCCGACCTCCTGCCTGTGGGCGCCACTTACCTTGCCGGCAGCGGACGATTGTCGCGGACCTTCGACGTCGGCCTCCAGGCCCAGCACGATCGCGGCGGCATCAACTCGGCCGCGTCCGGCGTGTTCGTGACGCTGGCCGACGGCGTCGACCTCACCGTGGCCGGCCAGGCGATCGCGTTGCACCTCGGAACCGCGGTCAACTCCGATTCCGACGCCGGAGCCGAGAGCTACCGCTTCCGCTACCAGGCCGTGGTCGCCAACGTGGTCGGCAACCAGGGCGGCACCGTGCTGACCAATGCCGGCCAGCTCGACTTCTGGAACAACCTCTCGCAGCCGCAGTCACGGACGGATACCGAGACCGTCACGGCCGCGGTCCCGCACCTCGCGATCGCCAAGACCGTCGACGCCGTCAGCGTCGTCAGCATTCCGCAGACGCTGACGTTCACGCTGAACGTGACCAATCCGACCGTCGCGAATTCAAGCCCTGCCTACGACGTGCGCGTCACCGACCAGGTTCCCTCGTCGTTGCAGAACGTCACGATCCTCAGCGTGACGCCGAGCGGCGGCGTCAGCGGCGTCGTGAACAACACCGCGGGCAACACCGTGGACGTGACGGCCGCCGTGTTCCCACCGAGCGGGCAGCTGCTGATCTCGTTCACGGCCGAGACCGCGCCGTCGTTCCCCCTCGGTACGGTCCTCGTCAACAGCGCGCAGGTCGACGGCACCAGCCTGCCGGGCACCAACGGCACCGCGGGTGCGAACCCGAACGCCCCCGGGACCGCCGACGGCGAGCGAACCTTCACCGGCGGAGTCAACGACCTCACGGATTCCGCGTCGGCCTCGACGATCGCGCCGGGCAGCCTCGGCGACCGAGTCTGGCTCGACGAAAACGGCAACGGCGTGCAGGACGCCGGAGAAGACGGCATCGCGGGCGTGACCGTGCGCATCTACGATGCGACGGGCACCGTGCTCATCGGTGAAACCGTCACCGACAGCGAAGGCGGTTACATCTTCCCGTACCTGGTCCCCGACGACTACGTCGTTCGCGTCGACCTCACGACGCTCCCGGCCGGCCTGGCCGCGCATCCCACGTTCGACGAGGACGGCGGCTTCAACAGCGAATCGGCCGCCACGGTGCTGGCGGGCGAGTTCCACCGAACCGCCGATTTCGGCTTCAACTGGGTAGCCCCGGCCGATTCCCTGAACCCGGCCCCCGGCGCGACCGGAGCGCTCGGCGACCGCATCTGGAACGATGCCGACGGCGACGGCGTGCAGGACCCGGGCGAGTCCGGAATTGCCGGCGTCACCGTGCGCTTGCTCAGCGACAGCAACGGCGACGGAGTCTACGGCGGCGCCGGCGACGCGCCCGCCCTCGTCACGACGACCGATGCTTCGGGCAACTACATCTTCGACGGCCTCGCGCCGGGCGCCTACGTGGTGGACGTGAACACGGCCACGCTGCCCGCAGGCTTCGTGACCATTCCGACGGGAGATCCCGACGGCGACGGAAACAACACGTCGCGCCCGATCGTGATCGCGCCGGGCGACGTCTACGTCGATGCCGACTTCGGCTACACCAACCCCGGCGGCCTCTCGATCGGCGACCGCGTCTGGCTCGACCTCGATGCCGACGGAATTCAGGATCCGGGCGAGCCCGGCATCGCCGGTGTGACGGTCTCGCTGCTCGATGCAGGCGGCAACGTGCTCGCGACGGACGTCACCGACGCTTCGGGCCTGTACCTGTTCCCTGGACTGGTCGATGGCACCTACACGGTCGTCGTCACCGACACGGCCCGCGTGCTGCTCGTCACCCCGACCAACACCGCCGATCCGGACGGTGGTTTCGACCGGCAAAGCACCGTGGTGCTGGCCGGGGCGAACAACCTCGACCAGGACTTCGGCTTCGTGCCGCCGGGTCACACCCCCGGCGACGGCCTGATCGGCGACACCGTCTTCCTCGATCGCGATGCTGACGGGATCTTCGACCAGGGAGAGGGAATCCAGGGCGTGACGGTCGAGCTCTACGATGCCGGCGGCACCACGCTGCTGGCGACCGTGGTCACCAACGCCAACGGGTCGTACTTCTTCGGCGGCCTCGACCCGACCGAGACCTACGTCGTGCGCGTGGTTGCGGCGACGCTTCCGGGCGGCGGCGCGGGCCTGATCAACAACGTCGATCCGGACGGCCCCGGCGACGGGCAGTCCACGGTCGATCTGTCGGCGCAAGCCGGCGGCATCAGCCTGACGCAGGACTTCGGATACGTGGCAGCCGTCCCGAACACGATCAGCGGCACGCTGTGGAACGACAGCGATGCCAGCGGAATTCTCAACGCCGGCGAAACCGTTCGTTACGCGGGTGTGACGGTCGTCCTTCTCGACTCGGACGGAAACATCGTCGCGACGACGACCACCGACGCATCCGGCGGCTACCTGTTCGAGGGACTACCCGACGGCACCTACACCGTCGATGTAACGGACACCGCCAACGTGCTCGGCGGCCTGTCGAAGTCGGCCGGGCCGACGCCGGGTGCCGACAACAACAGCCAGGCGGAAACCTACACGGTGAGCGTGGCCGGCGGAGCCACCAACAGCACGGGCGACTTCGGCTACTACGCCGGCGGCGCCGCGATCGGCAACTTCGTGTGGTCCGACAACGACAACGACGGGATCCAGGACGTCGGCGAACCCGGCCTGCCGGGAGTGCGGGTGACCCTCACCATCACGTACCCGAACGGCGACGTGACGACGATCGTCACCGTCACCGACGGGGCCGGAGCCTATTCGTTCGGCAACCTGCTGCTCGATGAGCAGTTCGACGGAAGCGGTGCGGGTGAGCCGACCTACTCGATCAGCCTGGTCATCCCGAGCGGATACGCCGCGAGCCCGACGGGAGCGGGCGGCAACGCGCAACTCGATTCGAGCAATCCGGCCGGCACGGCAGCCAGCGCCGTGCAGGGCGTCACCAACACCACCAACAACGGCCTGGTCAACAACGGCTACGACTTCGGTCTGATTCCTCCGGCTGACGTGTCGGTGGTCAAGACCGTCGTCGGTGCGCTCGTGCCCGGCAGCAACCTGGTGTTCACGGTTGCCGTCACCAACAACGGTCCCGGCGACGCGTTCAACGTCAGCGTTGCCGACCCGACGCCGAGCGGCGTGACGTTCGTGTCCAACAGCGGCGCCTGCGTGACGGCATACCCGTGCTCGCTGGGCACAGTCGTTGGCGGTGTCACGCGCACGATCACCACGACCTATTCGGTGCCCGCGGGCTACTCGACTCCCAACCCGCTCCTGAACACCGCGACGGTCTCGACGACGAGCACCGACCTGGTGCCGGGCAACAACAGCAGTACGGCGTCCGTGCCGGTGACTCCGCAGGCCGACGTGGCCATCGTCAAGAGCGGACCGGTCAGCGTCACGCCCGGCGTCGACGTGGTCTACACGATCATGGTCACGAACAACGGTCCGTCCAACGCGACAGGCGTCAGCGTCGCCGACCCGACGCCGGCCGGACTCACGTTCGTTTCGAACAGCGGCGCCTGCACGACCGCGTTCCCGTGTGCGCTCGGAACGATCGCACCGGGGGTGACGCGCACGATCACAACCAGGTTCGCCATCCCGCTCTCGTACTCGGGACCGGACCCCCTCGTGAATACGGCGACCGTCTCGTCGACCACCACCGATCCGGTGCCGGCGAACGATTCCTCGAGCACATCGGCGGCGGTCATCCCCGGCGTCGACTTGTCGGTGGTCAAGAACGATCCGGGAACGAGTGTCGTCCGCGGCGGAACGCTCACCTATTCGGTGGTGGTCACGAACAACGGACCGGCCAGTGCGACCAGCGTGACGGCCGTGGACGCCCTCGACCCGGATACGACGTACATCTCCGACACCGGCGGCTGCGTGCAGGCTCCCACTGGGACGCTCACCTGTCCGGTGGGCGCGCTAGCGGTCGGCGCGTCGGTGAGTTTCACGATCACCGTCGGCATCGACGCAACCGCCCCGATCTCGGGGACCACGGAGAACGGGGCCTGCAACGGCTCCGAGGATCTGTGCAACACGGTCTCGGTGTCGTCGACGCAGGTCGACCCGGTGCCGGGGAACAACACCGAAACCGAACCCACGGACGTCACGACGGCGGACCTGAGGGTGGTCAAGAGCGACGCGGGCGTTCCCGTGCACCGGCTCCAGGACTTCGCCTACACGATCGTCGTCAACAACGTCGGCCCGGTAACCGCCATCGATGCGGTTGCGGTCGACTTCCTCGACCCCAACACGACCTTCGTGTCGTCGAGTGTGGCCTGCGTGGAGGCACCGGCCGGCAGGCTCACCTGCCCCGTCGGCGACATCGCACCGGGCGCGTCCACGACCTTCACCGTGATCGTGAACGTGAACGCGGACGCTCCGACGCGCGAGGGACGCGAATACGGCACATGCAACGGCGCCCAGGACCTGTGCAACAGGGTCACTGTCAGTTCGACCGGCGGCGACGCGAATCCGTCGGACAACTCCGACGAGGAGCCCACGAACGTCGACGCCAGCGGCAGGATCGCGGACCTGTTGATCTCCAAGGTCGACACGACCGGCCCGGTCCAGGCGGGATCGTTCACCACGTACACGATTTCGGTCAGCAACGATGGACCGGACATCGCCCGCGCCGTCCGCGTGGTGGACACGCTCGATCCGAACATGACCTACGTCGGCGGAACGCTTCCGTGTGACGTCGGAGTCGGAGGAGTGCTGACTTGCAGCCTCGGCGACATGGACGTCGGCGCGCTCGTCGAGTTCGAGGTGATCGTGCACGTGGACCCGGCAGCGCCGACCGCCAGTTCCCTGGTCGGGCCGTCCTGCCCGGGCTCGGAGGACATGTGCAACCGCGCTTCGGTGAGCTCTTCCGCCACCGATCCTGACCCAAGCAACAACGTCGCGGTTGTCGCGACCGACGTGATCGCGACCACCGCGGTCTCCGACCTCTCGCTGGCCAAGAGCGACATCGTCGTCGAGCCGGTCGCGCCGGGGAGCACCGTCACCTACGAGATCGTCGTGACGAACGACGGTCCCAACGATGCCGCCGACGTGGTCGTGCACGAGACCCTGGACCGGTACATGAACTACGTCAGCGACACGGCGGCCTGCGTGCCGACGACCGTCAACGGAGCTGCCAACACCACGCTGGCCTGCTCGCTCGGGACCATTGCGTCCGGGTCGTCTTCCACCTTCTTCGTCGTGGTCACGATCGCGGCCGACGCGCCGGTGGATTCGACGTCGCAGGACGGTGACTGCGACGACGCCACGGATGTCTGCAACGATGCGCTGGTCACCACCAGTTCCGCCGATTTCAACGTCGTCGACAACGACGATAGTGAACCCACCGACGTCAGCCTGAGCCCCACCTGCAACGACGGCATCGTCGATCCGGGAGAGACGTGCGATCCGCCGGACGCCGAAGTCTGCAACAACGGAACCGACGACGACGGCAACCTCGCAATCGACTGCGCAGACCCCGTCTGCCAGACGACCGCGGAGGGATGCAACGGCAACTGCCTGGCCACGCCGCCGTGCCAGCCGATCCTGAACGATCCGGCCAAGATCAGCTCGACCGCCGTGAAGATTCACGGACGTTTCGTGCCACTGACGGACGCCAACCCGCGGTTGGACGGTTTCCGCTTCGTGATCTCGAACGCCGAAGGCGAGATCTACCAGGCCGAGCTGTATCCGGAGGACATGACCGAGAAAGTCGGCAGTCTGGTCTCGAGGTGGCGCTGGAAGGACCGCGGCGCCAAGTACGGCGACGGCCTGCGCGACGGCCTCTACAGGGTCGGCGTCCACGAGAGGCTGAGAGACGGCGAATTGTCGTACGTGTTCACGATCCGAGCGTACGGCGATATGTCGAGGGCGACGCTGGCGACGATGACGACGTTCGTCTACATCGGCGACGACGTCTCGTACCTGCAGGCCGACTGGCTCGGGAAGCCCGGAGCCTGGTACCTCACCCCGGCGGCCGCCGGGCAGTAAGCTCTCTTCCTTCCACGGGGCCGCGTTGCACCAGCGAAGATCGCTGCGACGCGGCCCCGCATGGCAGGCCTACCTACGGCGAGGTGGCCACGAACCACGCGAAGAGACTCGCTTCGGCGTCGAACCGACGAGGTATTGCGGCGCCGAGGGTGGGATTCCCCGGAGCCGGCGTCGCGTCGCACGCGGAATCCCGGGCGGACCGGCAGGGTCGGGCGTCGTGGAGTCGCGGCGGGTGGCCTGGTTTCCATAACGTCCAAAGGCAGACTCAAAAACAGCAGGAGAACAGGGAGCGCAGTACTCAGGAGTGCGCGCTTGTTCTTCCTATCCGCTCGCGCTGCGGCACGTATTGATCGACGACGCGAAGCCGTCCGCCGGGCACGTCGCAGAGGATCCGTTGCACTTCTCCGTAGCGTCGCAGACGCCGGCCGAGCCGCGGCAGACGATGCCGATCGAAACGAAGTTGTCTGCAGGACACACCGAGGAGGTTCCGTTGCAGTTCTCGGCGACGTCGCAGCTTCCGGCCACGGTACGACAGGTCACGCTCGTGGACGCGAACGTGTCGGCCGGACAGGAGCTCTGCGTACCGCTGCAGGTCTCGGCCACGTCGCAGGCGCTCGTTGCCGTCCGGCATGTGCTACCGGCGGAACGGAATGCGTCGGCAGGGCACTGCGCGGACGTTCCCGAACAGGTCTCCGCGGCATCACAGCCGCCGGCTGCCGGTCGGCAGGGCGCCTTGAATGCGCGAAGAGCGTCGTCCGGACAGGACTTCGACGAACCATCGCAGAACTCCGCCGCGTCGCAGCCGCCGGTGGCCGCGCGGCAGGTCTGGTAGCCGCACTTCGCAACCTGGCTCGAATGCAACTCCTGCGTATGCTTCGAATCGGACACATTCGATCCGTAGAATTGCCGCGGCCTGGCTGGCGATGTTCGGGCGTGCGGCGAGTACTCGCACAGGAAATTCCCGTCGCTGCGAAAGACCTGCCGGGGCACTCCCGCGGGCCCGTCGACGGGAACCGCGATGTCGGCACGGTTCGAGCGCCGGCATGTCGTGCCCGGTGCGAACGTGATTCGATCGCAAGGCACTGCTGGAAACGATACGCGGGAGGTCCGGAGTCGGAGACATGGAGAAGACGACGCGTTTCAACGTGGGATATCTGCTGGTCGCGTGGGTGGGCGTGATCGTGCTGCACGACCTCTGGGTCGGGATGCAGACGGTCGCCACGCTTCCCTACAGCGAGTTCCAGCGGCTGCTGCGCGAGAACAAGGTCCGAGAGGTGGTGGTCACCGCCGACGAGATCCGCGGCGACCTGACCGAGCCGTTCGACGGCAAGAAGCACTTCGTCACGACGCGCGTGGAGCCCGACCTCGCGTCGAAACTCGACGAACACGGGGTGCGCTATTCACGCAAGCTGGAGAGCACGTTCCTGCCGACGCTGCTGTCGTGGATCGTGCCGGTGCTGTTGTTCTTCGGCGTGTGGATGTTCCTGATCCGGCGTCTTGGAGACCGCATGGGAGGCGGCGGTTTCCTGGCCATCGGCAAGAGCAAAGCGAAGGTCTACATGGAGACCGGCGTCAAGGTCACCTTCCAGGACGTCGCCGGCGTGGACGAGGCCAAGCACGAATTGCAGGAGATCGTGCAGTTCCTTCGCGATCCGCAAGCCTACGGCCGGCTCGGCGCGAGGATGCCGAAAGGCGTGCTGCTGGTCGGGCCGCCGGGAACCGGCAAGACGCTTCTGGCGCGCGCCGTGGCCGGCGAGGCGGGCGTCGTGTTCCTGTCGATCAGCGGCTCGGAGTTCGTCGAGATGTTCGTGGGCGTGGGTGCCGCACGCGTACGTGACCTGTTCGAACAGGCCAAGAGCAAGGCACCCTGCATCATCTTCGTGGACGAACTCGACGCCCTCGGACGGGCGCGATCGTCGCAGCCGGGCCTCGGAGGCAACGACGAGAAGGAACAGACGCTCAACCAGTTGCTGGTGGAACTCGACGGCTTCGACCCCACCAGCGGGATCGTACTGCTCGGCGCTACGAATCGTCCCGAGATCCTCGACCCGGCGCTGCTGCGGGCAGGACGCTTCGACCGTCAGGTGCTGGTCGATCGTCCGGACCGGCGCGGCCGCATCGACATCCTGAAGATTCACGCGGCCAAGGTGCAGACCTCAGGCGACGTCGAGCTGGACCAGGTGGCCGCGCTGACACCGGGATTTACAGGCGCGGACCTGGCCAACCTGGTGAACGAAGCCGCACTGGCGGCGACGCGTCGCGGAGCGGCGGAAGTCTCCATGGAAGACTTCACCGTCGCGATCGAGCGCATCGTCGCAGGACTCGAGCGCAGGAACCGCCTGATCAACGCGTGCGAGCGCGAGGTCGTCGCGCACCACGAGATGGGACACGCGCTGGTGGCGGCGGGACTGAAGGGCTGCGACCCGGTCCATAAAGTGTCAATCATCCCGCGCGGGATCGGAGCGCTCGGCTACACGATCCAGCGGCCGACCGAGGACCGCTACCTGATGACGCGCGAGGAACTGGCAGCAAAAATGGCCGTGCTGCTTGGAGGCCGGGCCGCCGAGCAACTCATCTTCGGCAGCGTCTCGACCGGTGCGGCCGACGACCTCGCCAAGGTGACCGACATCGCGCGCAGTATGGTGACCCGCTACGCGATGATTCCCGGACTCGGACAGATGACCTACGAGAGCGAGGCGCGGGGCTTTCTCGGCGGGGGCGGGCCCGCTTTGCAGCAGCGGACGTACAGCGAGGAAACCGCGCGCGAAATCGACTGCGCGGCGCGTCGGCTGTCCGAAGATGCTTTCGCTCACGCAACCGGGATCCTGCAACGGAACCGGACGGTACTCGAGGAATCGGCACGTGCGTTACTCGACGGGGAGACGCTCGACCAGCAGCAACTCGATCCGTATTTCCGGCGCGTGCGCACGACCGAGGAGCGGGCTGCCGGCGCTTCGACCCTCCCGCCTGCACAGTCTCTATGAGCCGCGATCCTGCACGTAGTCCGTTGCTGTCGGTCAAGGTCCGGGGCCTCTCGATACCGTGCTGCTCATGATCCCCCTCAAGATGATGATGGTGGGGATGCGCTGGCAGCTCGGCGTGATCGCGCTCGTCATGGCGGACTGGCGCGAGCGCCTCGCGCTCTGCATCGGCATGTGGCCACGCGGCGAGGTGGGCGCAGGCGTGCTGGTGCTGTCGCTCGGCTACGGCATCGGCGGCGCGATGGTGACCGTCGCGACGTTCTCGCTGGCACTCAACCTGGTGCTGACCGGAGTCTTAATCCTGGCGGTGAACGCGCTGCTGAACGCGTCGGCGCGGGCGGCGAATCGCTGAGGCGCAGTGAGAGAAGGCCCGGCCCGCGCGGCTACACCGGTCCATCGCGCCGCCACCAGTACGGGCACGCAGTATCCCGATGTCGGCCCCCGCGCGTCGGCAAGCGCGTTGCCGACGGGCGACCTAAGGACAGGGAGGGTACGGATCCGGAGCCGGCGGTGTCGCGTTGCGCCGCGCGTAGCCGATGCAGGTCCCGCGCTTGCCTGTCGGTGTAATCCTGTAGCTCGAAGCGACCGAGAAGTTGTCGGAATCCGAGAACGTGTACGTGCCGGTCTCCGTATAGTCGCCCTCCGGGAAGGCAGGGTCGTGGAAGCTGGCGCTCCAGACGAGCTCCATTCCGACCAGCGTCGCCGTGCCCTGGTAATAGCCGTTGTCGCCGCTGAGCATGTAGGCGTCCGGCGCGGCGCCCTTCGTGATCACGATGGTTCCCGACTCGTCCTGGTCCACGCACTCTCCGTCGGAGACGCAATTGAAACGTTCGATGAAGACTCCGTCGTAACGCTGTCCATTCGGCGGCGGCGCATTTCCGAACGGATCGTAATCTTCGCACGACGGAGCTTCGATCGGATTGCCGGTGGTGCTGCCGAAGCCCCGACAGCGCGCGATGATCTCGCCGCCTTCTTCGTCGTAGATGATCCAGTTTCCCTCGAACGCATCCTCCGTCGAGAAGTGAAAGACGCCGGTCTCGAGGTTCTGGTTCGATGCCGTCCTCGAGAACGAGAAATCCGAGCCGCACATCCTGCCCTGGTAGTACTGCTCGTCGTCGGCAACCCAGCAAAGATCCGTCGTGTCGGAGGCGTCGCGTCCGATGAAGATCTCGTCGTCAGCCTGCACGCAGTTGCCGTCCTTTGCGCGACACGTGCGGTCTACGAACCACTCGCCGACGGTGCCCCCGAAATCGTGCACGAAATTTGCGGCCGTACAGGAGCCGAGAAGCAGCGGAGACCAGAACGCGACGTCGAGAACGTTCTCGCAGGTGGGCGGAGCGATGCAGGTGCACGACGAGGTTCCGCCGACCGTGTCGTTGTCGCAGGTGGCGTCGCCGGCGCAATCGTCGTCGTTCTCGCACGTGCCGCCCGGCGACACGCTGAACCTGGGAAAGTCGACGGGGTTCTCGCAGACGTTCGTGCAGGTCAGCCAGCATCCCCCGCCGTCGATCTCGCAGAAATTCGCGTGGTCCGCTGTCCCCGGACAGGCCGAACCGGGACTGTCGCACTCGTGCGGATCTTCGGCGGGATCGCACATGCCGCCGGGATTGTCGTTGCTTCCGCAACCGGCGAACAGGCTCGCCGAGACCAGTGCCGCCAGCGCAAGGGCCGCACTCCCCCCGCGCCTCTGTCGTTCAGGAACAGCGCTTCGCATTGGCCAAACTTAGCTCTCCGGTGGCCCGTACCGCAACGATCCCGGACAGCCCCTGTGCGAGCTTCGAACCTTACGTGAGAGAACTCACACGCCGGTCGTCCGCTGCCCCCTGCGCGTAAGCCGCCCCCTGCGGATTCCGACGATTCCGAACGCCAATTTCGCCGTAAGCCGATAAGGCATTTCGAGAGAACCCGAGCCATCGTGCTCGAGCCGCGCGAACTCATGGCGCGGCTTGCTGCGCAGATTCCT
>CAYYVZ010000143.1:0-11551 GCA_964475235.1 uncultured Myxococcales bacterium
GATCGAAATCATCGGCCAGCAGCCCCGCCACCTCGTCGCGCAACAGCGCCGGCGATGCGTGCCTGTACTACAACATCGTGGACCCCGACTGCATCGACATGAACTGCGACGGTGTCGTGGACGCGGGCACCGACCCGACGGGCAAGTGCAAGCGCATGACGCTCGGCGGCTGGTGGCAGAAGAACGGGTTCGACGCGACGGGGCTCGGGCCCGACGTCGTGACCGCGTGGTACCTCAACAGCAACGACCTCGGCTTCGGGCGCGAGATGCACTGCCGCGTGACGTCGTGGAGCTCGATCATTGCCGAGCGGCCGGCGGATGCACCGACGTCGTCGGCGCGCTTCGTGGCGGCACTGCGCGACGAGGTTCAGTCGTCGCCGCAGGCGGCCGCGTACGCGAAGCTCTTCAACCTCTACCCGTCGTCGGTGGCGTGTTACGTCACCAACTACACCACCGACCACTGTTTCAACTACCCGACCAACGATCCGCAGAACGCCGATCTCGCCTACCAGGGACAGATCGACTTCGTCGCCAATCCTCTCGTCGATCCGCCGAATGCGTACGGGACCGTCGCGATGGAGTTCGGGCCGGTCGAAGGCTTCGCCGGCGTCGGGCCGGTGACGAAGTTCTTCGTGTACGACGGGCGCACGGCTTCGGGAAAACGCCTCACGTCGGCGAATCTCGACGGCTGCGGACCGAAGAGCGTGCCGGAAGTCTGCATGAGCTGCCACGGCGGCAGCTGGCCGGGTACGGGGTCGCAGCAGACGACACTCGACACGATGGTGGCAGGGCTGGCGGGACCCGGGGTGCTCGCCGGCATCGACTCGAACGATACGGTTTCGACGGATGCCGGGTACATCCAGCGGCGCGACATCCTCAAGGAGATCGCGCTCGGCAAGTTCGGCTTCTCGAGCTTCGTGCCCTTCGACCCCGATACCTACGTGTTCCCGGCGGCGGCGCCGGCGGCATCGCAGGCGGCGGCCATCCGCAGCCTCAACAAGCTCGTGCTCTACGCGAAGCCCGTCACTCCGATTCGCGACCTGGTCAACGGCTGGTATTCGAACAACCTCACGAGCGGAACGTTCGCGCCCTGGCGCCCGACGGCCTGGAACGACAACGGCCCCCAGCCCGGCGACGAATCGGATCTGTACGACAACGTCTACGCGAGGGCCTGCCGCGTGTGCCACGCGTCGCACTACTCGTTCTCGTCGTGGATGAACTTCCCGTCGTCGAGCCGCATCTGCCTTTCGGGCTCGACCGCCGGCGGCTCGCCGACGATGCCTCACGCCAAGCTCACGTATCTCAACCTCTGGAAGGCGAGCTTCCCGCAGGCGCCCACGATGACCGAAATCGAGAACTGGTTCCTCGCCAGCGAGCTCGGCTTCACCAGCTGCGACTGAGAAATCGGGGACGGATCCCGATTTGCGCAGCTCCGGACGAAGCGGCTTGGCGTTGCCCGAAGTGTGGTCGGTCTCGCCGCTCGCCAGCTCGCGGCTCCCGTCCCCGATTTCTACGCGAGGCCGCGGTCGGCTAGCCAGGGGGCGACGGTGCCGACGGCTTTCGGGAGCAGGTCGGGACGCTCGATGTAGTAGTGGTCGGCGTTGTCGATCTGGACGATCTGCTTGTCCTTCGACGCGACGGCGTCGAAGAGGCGCCGCGCATGGCTCGGCGTGCAGGCGAGATCCGCGCTGTTGTTGATCACGAGCACCGGGCACGAGATGCGCGAGGCGTTGACGATGCCGTTGGCGCGGCTCTCGTCGTAGCTCCACTGCGACAGCCAGCTTCGCAGCGTGGTGAAGCGCCCGAGTCCCACGGGGCCGTCGTTGGCGATGCACGGATCGCCCAGGTAGCAGGTGCCCGGCCGCCGGTCCGACGGATCCTGGGTCGGATCCGTCCAGCGCACGTCGCACATCGTTCCGTAGACGACGAAGGGCCGCTCCGCGTCGGGCGTCCCGCTCCGCTTCAGCTCGGCGAGCGTGTCCTTCACTCGCGCAGTGATGCGGCGGTTACGCGCGATCTGCGCGGCGCGAAAACGTGCGACGAATTCGGCAGGGTAGGGCGGATGCGCGGGACACTCCGCGTCGTAGATGTTGAGGCCGGTGTCGCGCTGGAAGGGACGATCTTCGTCCGTGATCGACGGATCCATCCATTCCGTCATCGTCACCGACCGGCTGACGTGCGCCGCGAGCAGCAGGACGGCGTCGGCCGGAACGAAGCCGGCGCCGGCGATGTCGGCCGCGTCGCCGGCCGGCGTGTGCGTGATGGTCGGGTGCTCGGCCTGGTCCTGGTAGAAGAGCGACAACGATCCGCCGCCCGACCATCCTCCGAGCACGATCTTCTCGTAGCCGAAGCGCTTCCTCGCATCCGCGATGCACGCGCCGAGGTCGAGCAGGCACTTCTCGAGGATGAGCGCCGTGTCATTGCCGCGGTATCGCGGGTTGCAGTAAATGACATGATGGCCGGCGTGCGCGAGCGCCGTAACGAGCGGAAGAAACGAGCCGCCGCCGATCGGGTGACTGAAGACGATCACCGACTTCGACGCGCCGTCCTGAGGCCGGATGCGCATGCACTCGACGAAGACCTGGCCGGTCGGGCCGCCGTAGACGTCTTTCAGTGGACTCGCATCCTTGTGAACGAAACCGTAGGGCTCTCGTACGACCGCCATGGCGGCTCCTCCTGTTGAACGCCGCGCCGGGGGCCTTGCCCCGGCTCCCGTTTCGCGTCATTGGTCCGTGCGGGTTACGGCAAAAGCGGAGCGAGGGAGCAAACGATGAGCCAGCATCCGACCGGAATTCACCACATCGCGTTCATGGCCGGCGACATCCGCCGTCACATCGAGTTTTTCTCGCAGGTCCTCGGCTTCCCGCTCGTTGCGCTGTTCGACATGCACGGAGTTCCCGGAGGACTTCACGCCTTCCTCCGCATGAACGACTACGGCTACTTCTCGATCGTGCAGCTTCCGGGCGTCGACGAGATCCCCGTCGAGATCGGCCGGACGCATTCGGGCTCGGGTGCGCTCCCGAGCGCGCCAGGCACGATGCAGCACCTGGCCTTTCGCGCGGACTCGCCGCGTGCCCTGCTCGCGATGCGCGACCGCATCCGCAGCCATGGCATCAACGTCATCGGCCCGATCGACCATGGCATGTGCCAGTCGATCTACTTCGCGGGTCCCGACCAGATGACGCTGGAGATCGCGACGTCGGACGTCGCCATCGACGCCGCTCGGTGGATCGATCCGGCCGTGCTCGCCAAAGCGGGCATTTCGCCGGAAGAAGCCGAGCGCTTCGCGGCGCCGCCCGCGTACGAAGGGGCAAGCCCCGTGCCGCAGCCGCCGTTCGATCCGGCCAAGCCGCACATGGTGTATCCGAAAGAGGTGTACCTGAAGATCCTCGCGACGCCGGACGACGTCATCACGAAGAACGCTTCCTACTCCGAGCCGCCGGTGGCGGCGGCGGGGAAGCGCGCGAAGAGCGCGTAAAGAAAGTAAAGAAAGTCAGGTACCTGTTAGCCCATTGAACCCGGCGCGCATTGCGCGCCTCCTGTCTTTGGAGCCGGACTCGCCGCTCGCCGGCTCACGGCTCCCGTCCCCGATTCTCCCCGATTTCCCGGCGGAACTCTCCTGTCTACTCGCAGACCGGCGGACGGTCGCCGCAGTCGTTCGCGCGCGCGGCCATCTTCAGCAGGTCGGCTTCCTCCCCGTTCACGAGGTGGAGGATGCGGAAGCGGAAGACCTCGTCGCTGTAGCAGCGGTAATACTTTCCGTGGCCTGCCCAGGGGTTGCCGTCGGCGTCCTGGTCGCACGGACAGTGCTGATCGAGGCCGCAGCCGTCGTTGTCGACGGGCACGCCGGCTTCCGTGTCGCTGCAGATGTCGCACGCATCGCCCGCGCCGTCGGCGTCCGCATCGTCGGCCTGGCCGCCCGCGTTCGCGACGATCGGACAGTTGTCCTCGGCGTTGAGCACGGCGTCGTCGTCCTTGTCGGTGTCGCAGGCATCGCCGAACGTGTCGGCGTCCGAGTTGCGCTGCGAGGGATTCGAGGCGGAAGGACAGTTGTCGTCCACGTCGGCGACACCGTCGCCGTCGTTGTCGCCCTCGGCGGGAACCGGATTCCCGCAGTTGTTGCCGCGCGCGGCGTCGAGGATCTCCTCGCGCTCCTCGCTCGAAATGAGCTCCTTGCGGCGGAAGTCGCGCGCCTTCTTCTTGATGCAGCGCAGGTACTGGTCGTGGCTCTTCCACGCGCGGCTCTCGTCGGGGCCGTCGCAGGGACAGAGCTGCTCGATCGAACACCCGCGCCTGCTCACGGCGAAGATCGTGGCTTCGGCGCACTGGTCACAGGTATCGCCGACCGAGTCGCCGTCGGTATCGTCCTGCGCGAGGTTCGGGTCCTTCGGGCAGTTGTCCGCGTCGTTGCCCACGGTGTCGCCGTCCTTGTCCGGGTCGCAGCGGTCGCCGGCCAGATCGCCGTCGATGTCGGACTGCGTGGGATTGAAGCGGTCGGGACAGTTGTCGGAGGCATCCTCGACGCCATCGCAGTCGGCATCGGCGGCCAGGGCGCCCGTCGGAACGAGCAGCAGGGCGGCGAAGGCGAAGGATAGAATCCAGGCAGGACGGGGTTCGTTGTGAAATCGCATGGGCGCCTCCGTGGGGTTCGGTATCGAGGTTGGCCGCAATCGGGCCGGTACGTCAAGCCGAACGCCGGCCGATACCGCGACCTCGTCCTCGCTTGGGGCCCACCGCAGCTGGAGCGAACGCCGAGTCGAACCGGGCGGACTGGACGACCGGGCTATGTCTGATAAAGACTGAACCGTATGACTGCTCGCGCCACCCCGTTTCTCGGGGGACGCATTGTGAACGCAGCCACGAAGGAGAACGCGATGCGCATTTCGAAAAGTCCGTTGGCCGTTGTTGCGATTGGGATCGTCTGTGCCGCCGCCCTTGCGGGTTGCCCCCGACAGGGCGAAGGCCCGGCCGAGCGTGTCGGCAAGACCATGGACAAGGGAGTGTCCGCCGTCGGTCGCGGAGTCGAGAAGACGGGCGAGGCAATCGGGGATGCCGCCGAAGGAAGAAACTGACGGGCGTCGGCGCGATCTGATCCGCCGATCGGCGAAGCCGGAGACCCGCCTGGATCCCCGGCTTCGCTGAACGGCCCGCGCGCTCGCGTATCCGATCAGCCGGGAACGTCCGTCGTCCTCGCAGGAGGTCGGCCGGTCAGCGACGCAGGGTCGCTCGGCGGACGGCGAACGTAGGCCGAGGTGGCAGCGGAAGGGCTCGCGCCGTTCGGAAAGTACACCCCGGGAAGCGCAATGGCGGGTCGAGCGCGCGCAGGATTCTCCGCGATCACGTCCTCGACAAGAGCCTTCATCGCCCTCCACGTGCTCTCCCACGAGATTTTCTCCAGGAAAGCGTCGCTGTTCTGCCAGCGCGGCTGCGCGTCTTTCGCGAGCACCCGCTTCACCGCCTCTTCGAACTCCTTCGGACTGTCGGCGATCTCTACGAGGCCGAGCGCACCGTAGGGACGCATGACGTCGCGGATCGACGTCGAGACGATCGGACGGCCACCGGCCAGATACTCCGGGGTCTTCGACGGACTGAGAAAGTCCGTCGATTCGTTGCGGGCGAACGGCATGATCGCGACGTCCCATCCGGCGAGATAGCGCGGCAGCACGCTGTAGGGCTTCTGGCCGAGGTAGTGAATGTTCGGCGCCTGCGGAAGCGCTGCCGGGCTGAGGTTGACCACGGGTCCGACGAGCACGATGTGCCAGTCGGGCCTGCGCCACGCGAGACCGGAGATCAGGTCGAGATCGACGCGCTCGTCGATCACGCCGAACCAACCGAGGCGAGGATGCGGAATCGTCTGCTGGTCGGGCGGATCGTCGGTGCGCATGCGCGCCTGGACGAAATGCGGGAAGTCCACGGCACTCGGGAACACGTGCACGGACTGGTACAGGTGCCGCTTCTCTTCGTAGAGGCTCTGCCCCCCCGTAAAAATCAGGTCGGCTTGCCGGCAAAGGTCCCGCTCGAGCTCGCACGCGCGTTCGTCGTTTCGCCCGGGCGCCTCGTCCATGCAGTCGTACACGGTGGCCAGCGGCCGCAACTGGTCGGTGAAGCCGAGCGCGTCCGGCGTGTAGTACCAGGCGACGTAGTCGCGGATTTCCTGCTGGGCCATCATCGCCGTCAGCAGGAGGCGCAGCGAACGATTCGAATCGACGCCGGCCGGGAGATGGGGCGTGACCACCTGCACATGAGAGTCCGAGCGCCTGACGTCGAGATAGGCCGAGGTCGAGGGCCGCGGATCGGGCCTCTCGAAGAACCACACGCGGCGATCCCGCGCCCAGCGCGTCATGAGGTGCTGGGGACGACGCATCAGGAAGTCCCACCTGAGGTGGGAGAAGCAGATCAGGTCGGGAATGGCGTTCGCCGGCATGTGTCCTCTTCGGCGGCGATGGGGCACCGCGAGTCGAGCGCTCTACGTGCCCGGCCGCGCCATTGACGACACGAAAACCGGAGCCGACCAAGATCGATTTCTGCGCAGACGCCATGTGCGCCGCATTCTACTCGCAAGGGTGCGCGCGAGAGCGGGCGACGCTTGCAGGCTTGCGAGACTTCGCAGGACTCGAAGATGCACCGTCGCATCACCTCGTGCGGGGGTGAGGCGGAATCTCGGCGGCGGGGAACGGGCGTTGCTTTTCGTGCGCCTGCGCTCGGACGCGCGTGGCCGGCTGTCTATCGAGGGGCCCGCGACGCCAATCGACGGCGATCTCCCCTGCACGAGCGCTTCATCGCGATGCCGCTCCCGGACGGCTCGAATGGCCGATGGTGCGCCTCGTCCCATTCAGCGGACGAATTCACCATCTCGAAGGAGACGACCCAATGGCAGCACGCACCGACGCAATCTCCATGCTCAAGGCCGATCACGAGAAAGTCCGCGGACTTCTCTCCCAGCTCGAGAAATCGACGGAGAAGGGGGTCAGGAAGCGCGAAGAGCTTCTGTCGCAGATCGCCGAAGAGATCACGATCCATACGACCATCGAAGAGGAGATCTTTTACCCGACCTACCGCGACGCAGTTGCGAAGAAGGAAGACCGCAAGCTCTACCTCGAGGCGCTCGAAGAGCACCACGTAGTCGACCTCGTGATGCCCGAGCTCGAAGACACCGACCCCGCGTCGGAGGTGTTCGCTGCCAAGGCCAAGGTGCTCAAGGAGATCGTCGAGCACCACGCCGACGAGGAAGAGAAGGAGATGTTCCCGCGCGCACAAAAGGTGATGGATGCCGAGGAGCTCGAGGAGCTCGGCGAGCGGATGGAAGCACGCAGGGCCGAGCTCGAGAGCGAAGGGGCCGGTGACGAGCACGAGGATGAAGACGAAATCGAGTCTTCGGAGGACGAAGACGAAGAAGACGGAATGGAGATGAGCGAGGAAGACGAAGCCGGCGCGAAAGAGGAAGGCGGACGCGGCCGAAGGCGGGCCGGTCGAGTCAGCTGACGCGTCCCGCAGAGCCGAACGGGAGGCGTCGGCGTTCAGCCCTCGCCAATCGTGTACCGCGTCACGAATCGGCGGTCGATGCGGTCCTTGAGCAGCCACGCCGCGCGGCCCGCGACCACGAACCCCCACTTGGTCGCGAGCCCGCGGCGGTCGCCGAGGTTCACGAGCGACAGAAAATCGCGCTGGGGACGAAAGCGTGCCAGCGGCCGGCCGGCCAGCCGCGCGCGCAGGTTCGAATCGAGCACGGGGCCCTCGCGCACGGCGTAGACGCCCGCCTTGGGTACCCACTCTTCGCCTTCGATGGTCGCGCAGTCGCCGACGGCGAAGAGACCTTCGCATCCCACGATCTCGAGAGTCGGCGTCACGCGCACGAAGCCTCGTTCGTCGCACGGCAGGCACGAGTCGAGCACCATCTTCGGCGGCGCCGCGCCTGTCGCCCAGAGCACGAGATCGGCGGCCAGGTGTCCGCTCGCGAAGCCGACTCCGCGCTCGTCCACGAACGTCGCGTCGGTCGTCGCGGCGACCACGATGCCGCGCGCTTCCGTTTCCTTGGCGACGAACCTCCGCACGCGTTCCGCATAGCCGCGCATCAAACCCGCGCGACCGCAGACGAGGAACACTTCGGGCCGGATGTGCATGGATGCGAGCCGTGCCTCCAGGGTGAACGACAGCTCGGCGCCGGCCGTGCCTCCGCCGACCACCGCGACGCGCAGCGCCGAATCGGTGCTGCGGCCGGATCGAACGCGCGGATCGCCGGTTCCGCCAATCGAAGCGAGCCACGACTCGAGGCTCGCCGCGAATTTTCCGATCGGACGTGTCGCGAGCGCGTGCTCGCGAACGCCGGGCAGGTCGATCCCGATCACCGACGACCCGACGTCGAGGCTCGCAACGTCGTACTCGACCGCGTTGCCGTCCTCGAGAACGACCTTGCGACGGTCCGCATCCACTCGCCGGGCGCGATGGAGCACGATCCTGGCGCCGGCGCGGCGCGCCAGCGGGACGACCGGAATCGACGTCTCGTCGAGCGTATAGTCGCCGGCGACGAAGCCGGGAACCATGCCGGAGTAGACGGCGCGGTCGTCGTCCACGACGAGTGTCAGCTCCGCGTTCGCGGGCGGAGTTTTCGCCCAGCTTTCGAGAACGCGGACGTGCGTGTGGCCGGCGCCGACGAGCACGACTCGGCGCGCGGCGCCGCTCATGAGGTGGAAACTCTTCGCGAATCGCTATGGACGGCCGGACGCGAACCGGGATAGATTCCCCGACCGAAGGGGGGAGGGGTGCACACGCTTCCGCAGCGCCACCGGGGCGAAGAAATCATCAACACGATCACGCACGGGGCGGGCCTGCTGGCCAGCATCGTCGGCGCGGTCGTGCTCGTCGGCATGTCCATCGGCAGCCGCAACCCCCTCGAAGTGCCGAGCATCGTCATCTACTGCGCGTCGCTGATCCTCGTGTACCTGTCGTCGACGCTCTACCACGCGGTTGCGCATCCCGAAACCAAGAGCCGCCTGCAGGTCTTCGACCACTGCGCCATCTATCTTCTGATCGCCGGCACATACACACCGCTCGTGCTGCTCGGCATCGGCGGCGAGCTCGGCTGGACGCTCTTCGCCATCGTCTGGACGATGGCGGCCGGCGGGATCGTCTTCAAATGGTTCTTCACCGGGCGCTTCGGCATGGTGTCGATCGCGACCTACCTCGGCATGGGATGGGTCGCGGTGTTCGCGGGGCCAACGGTCGTCGCTTCGCTGCCGGCCGATACGGTGCTGCTCGTGGTCGCGGGCGGGCTCTCCTACACGCTGGGCAGCTTCGTGTTCCTCGTGAACCGTCCTTACGCGCACAGCGTCTGGCATGTCTTCGTGATGGCCGGGAGCGGGTTCCACTACTTCGCGATCGTGAGCCGCATCTCGGTCGGCTGATCGCCCCTCCGGTCAGCCCCCCTCGTCCTGCCGTCAGGCCGCGTAGGATCGCGTCCCCACGCCGCGCCGGTCGCACGGGTCGGCCTCCGGCTCAGGGCATCGTCGCCTGCGCGCGGACCCAGTCGGCAACGATCTCGCCGAGCCTCTCCTCGAAACCTGCGAAGAAGTGGTCCGCTCCCGGAATGACGACGCGTTCGGTGTCGTTCATCGAGCATACGACTCCCGGCTCGTTCTCCATCCCCTCGAGCAGGTCGAAGCGGTCGCGCGGGCAATACTGGTCCCGGTCGCCCGCGACGAACAGCAGCGTACCGCCGATCTTCGAGACGAAGGATGCGTCGAACATCGCCAGCGGCGGAGCGACGGCCGCCACCGCATCGACGTGTGTGTACGGTCCACCCTCGGGATCCTCGTCGTCCTGTGCAGCCATCTGCAGCGCGACCAGCGATCCGAACGAGTAGCCGGCGATCGCGATTCGCCGGATGCCGCTCGCGGCGCGCAGGGCGCCGACGGCAGCGCGCGCGTCGGCGATCTCCGGGCCCCCGCCTCCGTGCGTTCCACCGCTTGCCCCGACGCCGCGGAAGTTGAAGCGGAGCGTGGAGATCCCCCGCGCGGCGAGCGCGGCGGTGATCGCCACGACGACGCTGCTGTTCATGTCGCCGCCGTAGAGCGGATGCGGATGGCAGACGACGCACCCGCGAGGAAGGCTGTCCGGCCAGCCGCCCTCGGGAACGTGGATGCGGCCGTCGAGCTCGACGTCGCCGCTCCGGAAGCGCAGCGTCTTCTCCGCGGGAAGGGCAGGAGGCATCTGGCCCCGTATCCCGGCGACGCGAGCAACGTCAAGCGGGTGCGTTGTCTCGGCGCAGGCGGCGCGGCACTGTGTCGCTGCTCCGGCCGCTGCGGCTGCGGAGCGTCTCGTGAGAATCTCTCCATGCAGTCACCGGCCGCCGTGTCCGGGTTGTCCGCGCTACGGCGAGCCCGGCTTGTCCGGCGAAGCGGCGTCGCTGCTCGCCGGGCTCGCCGAGCAGAGCGGCGCCGCGCTCGATCCGGTGATCGAAGGTGAGCCCCATGGGTTCCGTGTTCGCGCGCGCCTTGCCGTCCGCGGCCGCAGGAACTCGCCCAAGCTCGGCATCTTCCAGGAAGGCTCTCACTCGATCGCCGACATCCCGTCGTGCGTCATCCACCATCCGCTCATCAACCAGGCGGCTCGGGTCGTACGCGAGGCGGTTCGCGCCTCGGGAGTCGCGCCCTACGCCGACCGGCCGCACGTTGGACTGCTGCGCTACGTCCAGGTCGTGGTCGAGCGTCCGACCGGCCGTGTTCAGCTCGTGCTCGTCACCAACGATTCGTCCGAACAGTCGATCCTGCCGATGGTCGCGCGACTGGTGCCCGCGCTCGGCAGCTCGCTGCAGGGCCTCTGGTGGAACGGGAATCCGGAGCGCACGAACACGATCTTCGGTCCGGCCTGGAAGCTCCTCGCCGGGGAGGAGGCGGTGCGCGAGCGCATCGGCGGGGCGGACGTGTTCTTCCCCGCGGGCGCGTTCGGGCAGAGCAATCTCGACCTTGCCGATCGCATCGTGGCCGACGTCCATTCGCGCGTGCCGGATGGTGCGTCGGTGGCGGAGCTCTACTGCGGAGTCGGGGCGATCGGGCTCGGGCTCGTCGAGCGGTCGCGCGAGGTCCGCTTCAACGAGGTGAGCCCGCACGGGCTGCGCGGGCTGGAGCTTGGGCTGGCGGGGATACCGGTCGACGTTCGCGCGAGAGTGAGTGTGACCGGTGGTGAAGCCGGGGCAGCTGCGGCAATCGTGCGTGGCGCCGACGTGGTGATCGTCGATCCGCCTCGCAAGGGACTCGACGACGGCGTCGTGTCGGCGCTCCGAGAGCACAGGCCCGGGCGGATTCTCTACGTGAGCTGCGATACCGATTCGCTCGCCCGCGATGTCGCGAGGCTCACGGCCAACTCACGCTTCCGGTTGGAACGGCTGACGCCCTACGCGCTGTTCCGGTACACCGACCACGTGGAGACTCTCGCTGAGCTGACGTGAAATCGGGGACGGATCCCGATTGCGGAAGGCCGAGAAGGGTCGACATCCCGATTCCGGTACGGAGGTCGGTCTCGCCGCTCGCCAGCTCGCGGCTCCCGTCCCCGATTT
>CAYYVZ010000144.1:0-11502 GCA_964475235.1 uncultured Myxococcales bacterium
CGGCTCGGCGGAAACCCAGAGCCAGTCGCCGCCGTCGGTCCACGACCAGTGGCCGACGGTGTAGGGACGCCAGCCGCGCGCACGGTGGGTCGGATACCAGACCCAGCCGAATTCGGCGCTGCTCACCCACGAACCGTGGGCGGCGAGTGAAGTGTAGAAGTAGGATTCGTCGACCTGGTAGCCCGCTTCGGCCTCCTCGGGGCCGAGCGTTTCGAAGATGGCGCCGCCGGTGAGCGACGCAGTGCCGAGAAACGACGCAAGCGCAACGGTTCGCGCCAAACGGCTTGTTTCCATCGTGTCGATGTTCTCCCGGGACCGATCCCGTCCGGGATCGAGGTGCCCGCGACTACTGACGCCGACTGCGCCCGCCACTTCAATGGGCGCGCCCTCGCTCTTCACATTTCCTTTCCGCGGTTGCCCAAAAAAACTGCCGGAGACGACCGTCCCGGTCGGCGGCCGGCGTCGGCGTTTCACTCTCGTCCGACGACCGAAGTGCTCGTCACTGCTCGATACCGCGAGGCGGGAGCCGGGTGCCGCGCCTCCTCGTCTGGACGACGGTCAGCGATAGCGCGCCGCACGGCAACGATGCCGATCGGCGCGCCGTCCTCTCCCCGGAGGTCGGGAAGGATTCCGGTCAGGACGAGAGGACCTGCCAGCCGAGCGTGGGAATGGCGATGAGCCCGCCGAAGAAGACGACGTTCACGACGGCGCCTGCGTAGGCGACGAGGATCACGCCGAAGTCTTCCTCGAGGATGCCGAGTGCCATGAGCAGGATGACGAGGGCCGGCAGCGAGTTGCTGAACGGAATCGGCAGCGGCAGCGAGAAGACGAGCGCGTGCACGATCCATACGAAACCGTTCGTCAGGCGGAACCAGCGCTGCGCGAACAGCCACTGGAACCGCGGCTTCACGACGTGCTCGATCGCGCCCAGCAGCCGCTCGGCGCTGCGACAGATGCGCAGCAGGTGCTCGGGCTCGATCTTCACGCGTGCGACGCGGGCCGGAACCCCCGGCGGACGCCGGAGCGCCACGAACACGCCGATGATCGTAAGCAGGATCCCGATCGCCGACGAAATGCCCGGCAGGGGGATCGGCTGCAGGAACGGCAGTACGAGGAAGAGTGCGAGAAAGCCGTGGCCCTGAGGACCGCAGATCGCGAGCAACTCGCCGAACGTGATGGGGCCCGCGGCGGCGCGCTCTTCGATGCTGCGTAGCGTTTCGGAAAAGCGGTGTCCCTTCGGCCTGGGCTCCTTGGTGTGACGGTCGGGGAAGCGCATGCGGACGGCCTTCTATCCGCCGGTGAGCGCGGCGGATCAAATCCGCGCGGACCCGAAGGAGCGCACGAGGCGCGTCCGCATACCGCGCTATTGCCGCGGGAAAAGCGCGACCGCGCAGCCGCCAAAACCGCCGCCGGTCATGCGCGCGCCGAGCGCGCCGCGTCTCCGGAGATCGCCGACCAGCGCGTCCATCTCGGGGCGGCTGACTTGATAGAGGTCGCGCAGCGACGCGTGGCTCGCGTCGAGCAGCTCGCCGAGGCGTTTCCAATCGTTCGTTTGGATCGCCTCCACGGCGGCCAGCACGCGCGCGTTCTCTTCGACCACGTGAAGCGCGCGCTTGTAGAGCACGGGCTCGCCGGCGAGGCGCTCGAGGTCGCCGCGGGCGGCATCGCGCAGCGACGGTACGCCGAGTCGCCGCGCCGCGCTCGCGCACTCGTCCACGCGGCGGGCGAACTCGCCCTCGCCGAGATCGTGAGGCAGCTCCGAATCGACGACGACGATCTCCACGTCGTTCGGCAGCGCGACACGCCGCCACGCGACGTCCCGGCAGTCGAGAAAGAGCAGCGAATCCTCGCTCGCGAGCACGCTCGCCATCTGGTCCATGATGCCGCACGGAACGCCTGCGAAGCGGTGCTCGGCGCGCCGGCAGAGGGCAGCCTTCGCGGCGGGGTCGATGCGCCGCCCGGCGAGCGTTTCGATCACGCCGGCAACGGCGACCTCGAGAGCGGCGCTGCTCGAAAGGCCCGCGCCCACCGGCACGTCCGAATCGACCCACGCGTCGAAGCCTCCACCGTCGAGCGGGCCTTCGTCGCTCGCGAGCGCGAGGCACTCGGCAACGACACCTCGCACGTAGTCACCCCAGCGCGGCGCGCCGGGCGCGATCGGCGCGTCGAGGTCGATTTCCACGCGGCCCGGCGCGATGGCACTCGCGACGACGATGCGGCGATCACGACGCGCCCGCGCGGCGACCGCCGTCCGTCTCGCGATCGCGAACGGCAGCACGAAGCCGTCATTGTAGTCGGTGTGCTCGCCGATGAGGTTGGCGCGCCCCGGGGCCGATACGCAGATGTCGCTCGCGCGGCCGAAGCACGCGGCGAAACCCTGCCGTGTCCTTTCCTCCAGCGCGGCGCGGTCGGCGGGTTGGATGACGCGAGTCACGTCACGCGCGCAGATCCGGAAGCTGGTACCCCTTCTCCTGCAGGTCGGCGCGCACGACTTTCTTGTCGAGCTTGCCCGTGGACGTGAGCGGCAGGCTGTCCACGAAGAGCACTTCGTCGGGGAGCTGCCATTTCGCGAAGCTCTTGCCGAGGTGCGCGAGGACGCCCTCGGCCGTCACGTCGGCGCCGGCGGATTTCACGACCAGTGCCACGGGCCGCTCGTCCCACTTCGGATGCGGCTGCGCGACGACGCAGGCCTGCGCGACGCCCGGCACCGCGACGATGTCGTTCTCGATGTCGACCGAGCTGATCCACTCGCCGCCGCTCTTGATCAGGTCCTTGCTGCGGTCGGCGATGATCAGGTACTGGTCCGGGTCGATCTTCGCGACGTCGCCCGTCACGAGCCACCCGTCGTGGAACTTCTCGGGCTGGGGGTTGTTGTAGTACTCGGACGCGATCCACGGACCGCGGATGCAGAGCTCGCCGATGCTCTCGCCGTCGTGGGGCAGCGGGTTCCAGTTTTCGTCGAAGATCTCGATTTCGAGACCGGGCAGCGGAAGGCCGGCCTTGGCCGCGTTGTGGAGCTGCTCGTCGAGGCTGAGGTCGAGCTGGCCGCGCTTGCCGACCTTGCGCGAAAGCGTGCCGAGGGGATTCGTCTCCGTCATTCCCCAGCCCTGGATCATCTCGATCTTCAGCTTGTCCCAGTACCAGCGCATGAGGGAGATCGGCGGGGCCGAGCCGCCGCACGTCACGCGCCACAGGCTCGAGAGGTCCCAGCGGTCGAGGTCCGCTTCGACGGCGGCTTTGACTCCCTGCCAGATCGTCGGCACGCCGCACGAGACGGTGACCTTCTCGTTGGCCATGAGGTCGAGCAGGTCCTTCGCTGCCATGAAGCGGTTCGGGAACACGACCTTCGCGCCGAGCATCGTCGTCGTGAACGGCAGGCCCCAGCTCATCGCGTGGAACATCGGAACGATCGACAGCGCGCAGTCGGTGGCCGACAGGCTGAGCGCGTCGGTCATCGCCTGCGCCATCGTGTGCAGGTACGTCGAGCGGTGCGTGTACATGACGCCCTTCGGGTTGCCCGTCGTGCCGCTCGTGTAGCAAAGGCCCATCGGCGCGTTCTCGTCGAGCTCGGGCCACGCGTAGTCGCCCTTGTCCGCGACGGCCGCGATGAGCTCCTCGTACCCGACGGCGCCCGGAAGCGTCGTCTTCCACTCGCCCTGCTTCCTGTCCGAGCAGACGACCCACAGCTCGACCGTCGGGCACTTGTCGGCGAGCGGCTCGAGCAGCGGCAGCAGGTCTTCGTCGATGAAGATCACCTTGTCGGCGGCGTGGTTGATGATGTACTCGAGGTCGCGCGGCGACAGCCGGATGTTGAGCGTGTGAAGCACCGCGCCCATCGAAGGCACGGCGTAGTACAGCTCGAGGTGACGGTGGTTGTTCCAGAGGAAGCTCGCGACGCGGTCGCCGAGCTTGACGCCGCGACCCGCAAGCGCGTGAGCCACCTGGTGCGAGCGGCGGCGCAGGTCCGCATACGTCTGGCGGTGGATGCCCGTCTCCGTACGCGTGACGATCTCCTCGCGCGGAGACAGAAGAGGGCCGCGCTCCATCAGGCGCGAAAGAATCAGGGGCGTGCGTTGCATGGTCATGGACGGGGTTCCTCCTCGGTCAGTTGCGCCGGCTGTCATAGTCGAGGCTGGGGACTGGCACCAGTTTCCGGCGGTAGCTCCACCGGCGAGCGTTGGCCAAGACGGGGACAGGCACCAATTTCCTTGCGCGCTCTCGGCGATCGGTGAGCAGGGCGTCGTGGGAAGTTGGAGCCAGTCCCCTAAGCCGCCACCACGAAGTCCCAGTCCTCTCGCCATCCCCAGCGTGCGAGCTCGGCTCGGACGCGTCCGCGCGCTGCCGCGCCGGCGACCGCGCTCACCGCGAAAGGCCGCGGCGACATCGCGCGCAGCGTCGGATGCGAGACGACGCGCCACTTGTGGCCGACCCCGCGCACGACGCCGCCGATCTTGCGCGGATCGACGTCCGCAAGCCCGTTGGCAACCACTCCGTGCCACGCGAGCGTCTTGATGAGCGTCTTGCCGACCGGCCCCGCGCCGAGCACCCAGATCGAGCGATCGGCGCGCGCGATCATCTCGAGGCGCCGAGCGAGGAACGTCGCACGCGCCTCCATGAGCGAATCCTGACTGTAGCGCTCGTCGTTCCACGTGAGCTGTTCGGGGTGGAGTCGCCACTCGACGAGTACCTCGGGAAGCCGCCCGATACGCAGCCCCTTGTCGAAAGCCCGCAGGAAGAAGTCCCAGTCCTCCGGCCATCCGCAGTCGCGCCATCCTCCGAGCACGTCGCGCACGATCTGCGTCCTCAGCGTCACCGACGGATGCAGCACGGGGCTCTCGATGAAACGGTTGCGCGCAATGTGGGCGGGCGTGACGAGCGCGTTCTGCCAGTCGAGGTAGGCCTTCATGCCGTCGCGAACGTTCTCGGCGGGAAAGGCCGCCGCGCGGCAGGTGACGCCGAAAAGCGACGGGTCGTCGTCGAGGGCCGATGCCTGGCGAGCGAGGCGCTGGGGATGCATCACGTCGTCCGCGTCCATGCGCACCAGGTACTCGGCGCGCGCCTCGCCGAGCGCGAGGTTGAGGGCCGGGACGATCCCGCGCGCGCCGTCGGAGGTGGACACGACGCGAATGCGCCGGTCACGGGCGGCGTACTGCTCCAGGATGGCCGTGCTCGCGTCGGTGCTTCCGTCGTCGACCGCGATCACTTCGAAGCGCGTCTCGGTCTGGGCGAGGACCGAGTCGAGGCAGGCGCCCAGCCACGGCTCCGCGTCGCGAACCGGAAGCGCGACCGAAAGCCGCGGAATGGGGACCTCGCCAGTCACCAGGTACCGGTAAACGTCCCCGCCAGTCGGCACAAGTATGCGTCGACGGCCACTCCTCCCCGCCCGCGGATGTTGCAACGAGGCGGCCGCGGTGCAAATGGGCGGAGGATGACGGTGAAGCAGCGCAAGTTCTGGGGCTGGGGCTACGAAGACGAGGGGCCGTCGGCCGATCACCAGAAGGCGATCGGCGCCATGTTCGGGTCGCGCTTCGGTTTCGAGGTGGCGGATGCCGTTCCCGCGCCGCGCATCGAGGAGATCCGGCTGCCGTCGCCGCGCGTGCCGATCCCGTCGCGACTCGCCTCGATCGCCTCGAGCGATCCCTTCGACCGCGCCGCGCACACGTACGGCAAGGCGTACCGCGACATCGTGCGCGCGTTTCGCCGCGATTTCTCGCCGGCCCCCGACTTCGTCGCGTTCCCGAAAACCGAAGAGGACGTCGTTCGCGTACTGGACTGGTGCGCATCCGCGCGCGTCGCCGCCATTCCCTACGGCGGCGGCTCCTCCGTCGTCGGCGGCGTCGAAGCGCGCGGTCTCGGCAAATACGCGGGCGCCGTTTCGATCGACCTCGGCCGCCTCGGCCGGGTGATCGAGATCGACCGCGCGTCGCGCGCCGCACGAATCCAGGCCGGCATCTACGGCCCGGCGCTCGAGTCCGCGCTGCGACCGGAGGGGCTGACGCTGCGCCACTTCCCGCAGTCGTTCGAGTTCTCGACGCTCGGGGGCTGGATCGCGACGCGCTCGGGCGGTCACTACGCGACGCTTTACACGCACATCGACGACTTCGTGGAATCGATCCGCACCGTGACGCCGGCCGGCGTGATGGAAAGCCGGCGGCTGCCGGGATCGGGCGCCGGCCCGTCGCCCGATCGCATGATCATCGGCTCCGAAGGCTCGCTCGGCATCATCACGGAAGCCTGGATGCGGCTGCAGGACCGTCCGAAGTACCGCGCTTCGGTCAGCGTCGGTTTCGAGAAGTTCTACGACGCCGCGCGCGCGGTGCGCGCGCTCTCGCAGTCGGGCCTCTACCCCACCAACGTGCGCCTGCTCGACGCGAGCGAGGCGATGACCAGCGGCGCCGGCGACGGCAAGACCAACGTGCTCATCCTGGGGTTCGAGTCGGCCGATCATCCTCTCGATGCGTGGATGTCGCGGGCGCTCGAGCTCGCTGCCGACCACGGGGGCCGCTTCCCCGAGGGGGCGGGCAAGACGCGCACCGACGAAAGCGCGACCCGCGAGGGGGCGGCCGGCGCGTGGCGCGACGCATTCCTCAAGGCGCCGTACATGCGCGACGCCCTCGTCGGGCTCGGCGTGATCAGCGAGACGTTCGAGACGTCGATCACGTGGGACCGCTTCGAGGAGTTCCACGCGGGCGTGACCGCGGCGGTGGAGGCGGAGCTGAAGAAGCTCTGCGGCGGCGGATCGGTGACGTGCCGCTTCACGCACGCGTATCCCGACGGACCGGCTCCGTACTTCACGATCATGGCGCCGTCGTCGCACGCGCGTCAGCTCGAGGACTGGGACGCCGTGAAGGCGGTCGCGTCGGACGCGCTGATCCGGCTCGGCGGCACGATCACGCATCACCACGCGGTCGGGCGCGATCACATGCCGTGGTATTCGCGTCAGCGGCCGGCGCTGTTCGGAACGGCGCTGGCGGCAGCGAAGAAGGCGCTCGATCCGGCGGGGATCATGAATCCGGGTGTGATTGTCTGAGGTAGACGGTCGCTCAGCGGCAGGCTCAGGACGAGCGCGCGCGCCAGCGCCCGGCCATTGCGATCATTTCTTCCCGTACGGTCGGCCAGTCGTGCAAAGTGGCCGGATCGAAGTCGGCTCCGTTCGGCCACACGAGCGTGTCGGCTTCGCGATCGATGGTAACCTGATTGAAAAGCGACTCGTCCCGTAGCGGACCGTAGAGCTCGCCCTCCAGAACCCCCGTGAAATCGATCTCGCGCGACACTCCGTCGGCGAAGCGGACTTCGAGCGTGAATGGAGCGATGACACGAAAGCCCGTCACGCGGTGAATGGGATGCGACCCGGCCATGATCGCGATTCTATCTCAGCGGATCGATCTTGAAAGGGGGAAGCCCCTGTTGCAGCCGAGCCCAACAGTGGTGCAGAGCTCGAGATCGCACCGTTCGTCGGTCGTGGTCAGACCACGGATGTCATACTTCGCGCTCGCGACTACTCGGCGTCGACCCGGAACCTCACCGCTCCGCGAACAGCGCGTTCAACTCGCCGTACATCATCGCCCCGTCGAACATCGCCGCCGATTTTCCGTCGGCAAGGAATGCACTGGCCACCTCGCGGGCTCGACCAAGGGCCAGCTGCGCGATCGATGAGCCTGCGCTCAGTCGCCGCACGCCGAGCTTCGCAAGATGGAGTGCCGGTGCGAGACCCGGCCACGCGAGCACGTTGAGTGGCATGCCGGCGCCGGCCGCGATCTCCTGGATCTGCGCTCCGTCGACGGCCTTCGGCACGAACAAGCCGTCGGCGCCCGCATCGCGATAGCGTTTTGCGCGAGACAGCGTCTCCGCCACCGCTTCCGACTCCGGCACGAGCCCGCGTAGATAAACGTCCGTGCGTGCATTGATGAAGAGACGGACGCCCGCGCGCTCCGCTCCGCGGCGCGCGGCTTCGATTTTCGCAACGTAGCGATCGACCGGCGTCGCGCCGTCTTCCAGGTTGATTCCCACCGTCCCTGCGGCCGCGAGCCGGGCGACAGTCTTTTCCACGTCGGCAGGCGCGTCGCTGTAGCCGCCTTCGATGTCGACGGTGAGCGGTACGCGGATCACGCGCACGATCGATTCGACGACAGCCGCGAGCCTGTCTACGGGAAGCGCGTCGCCGTCGGGGTACCCCTGGGCCCACGCGAGCCCGGCGCTCGTCGTCGCCACCGCCTTCGCGCCGAGGCTTTCGAGCAGGCGCGCGCTCCCGGCGTCCCAGCAGTTGGCGAGCAGCAGCACGTCGGGGCCGCGGTGCAGATCGTGAAAGATGTCGGCGGTCGTGGTCATGGATTCCTCCGTGGGGTGAGGGACATTGCTAGCACGAAGGGGCGGCCCGAGACTGGCGGTTCCCGGACATCATCGATCGCGGGATCAACCGGAGGAACACTCGCAACCCGTCCCGTTGCGCGCTTCGCACATTCCCCGCGGAATGTAGCGTGGCGCACATTCCCTGTGGAATGTTGCGTCACGTGATGGACGCCAGGCGAAGCGCCGGCGCTCGGCTCCGGCTCGCGCTCCGAGAGGGCATCTCAACGTCGCGCTTCGCGCTCCTTACGAGTCGGAACTGGACTCGCCGCTCGCCGGCTTGCAGCTCCCGCTGCCGTCAGCGCGAGAGGCTGGCGAGGGCGATCGCAGCGTGGAGCGCCGCGCCGTGGTTCATCACCGACTCGTCCATCTTCATGAGGTCGGAATGCAGCGGTCCGCCGCCTTCCGTCTGCGCGCCGAGGAATGCGAACGCGCCGGGCACCTTCTCGAGCATGTAGGAAAAGTCTTCCGCGCCCATCACGGGGCTCGGCATCTCCATCACGCGAAGGCCGAGACCGGCTGCCGCACCAGACACGAGATCGACGGGCTCGTCGTGATTCACCGTCGGCGGATAGCCGTGCATGAGGTTCACTTCGACGTCGACGCCGCGTGCGGCCGCAACGCCGCGGGCGACGCGCTCGAGCTGCTGGTGCGCGAGGGCGCGCCGCTTGGCCGACAGCGCGCGGATCGTACCGCCGCACATGGCCGTCGGCGGGATCACGTTGTTCGTCGTGCCCGCGTTCACCTGCGTCACGCTCATCACGATGCGGTCGTCGGGATTCGTCTCGCGCGCGGCGACGTGGGAGAGGCCGTCGATAAAGGGTCCGATCGCGGGAATCGGGTCGCGCGCATGGTACGGCATCGATGCGTGTCCGCCCGAGCCTTTGAAGATCACGGAGAAGGCGTCGGCCGACGCCATCACGGTCTTCTTGCGCAGGAACAGCGTGCCGGTCGGCATGCTCGGATCGACGTGCAAGCCGAAGACCTCGTCGACGCCGTCGAGGTCGCCCTCTTCGATCATGATGCGCGCGCCGCCGTAGCCTTCTTCGCCGGGTTGGAACAGCAGCCGCACCGTCCCTGCAAAGCTCGCGCGGCGCGCGGCGAGGATTTCGGCCGTACCGATCAGCATGGAAACGTGGGAATCGTGGCCGCATGCGTGCATGCAGCCGGAGTTGCGGGACGCGAACTCCAGCCCGTTGTTTTCGGTGAGCGGCAGCGCGTCCATGTCGGCGCGAAGGCCGACGACCCGGGGTATCGCCCCTCGCCGGCCGGTTCCAACTATTTCGGCGACTACCGAGCTGAGCCCCTTGCCTTCGCGGATCGAGTCGACACCGATGCGCCTCAGCTCCTCGAGCACGACGGCCTGCGTCTTCGGCAGCGTGAGCCCGAGCTCGGGGAACGCATGGATGCGGCGGCGATTGGAAACGAGCCGCTCCGACAGCCCGTGAGCGCTTTCGCGCAGCGCATTCATGGACGGAACGTCGGCGGATGCGAGACTCATGCTGCCCCCTGGCGTGATGCGAGCTTGCGAACAACGTTGATGTAGACCGCGCGTTCCTGCGCGCCGGGCATCGCGAATCCCTCTCCCACGACGACGCACGGCACGCCCGCGACACCCATCTCGACGGCTTCGTTGTGCTCGGCGAGCACCTGGTCCACCACCGCGGGATCCTCGAGGTCGCGCGCGAACTGCACCGTGTCGAGGCCGCACTCCCGCGCGACCAGCTCGATCACAGCGCGCGAGCTCACGTTGAGGTTGCGAACGAAGTACGCACGCATGAGCGCGCGATGGTAGGCCGGACGCGCGTCGTCTGCGGCCCGCCCGGCTTCCTGGCGCGCGGCCGCCTTCACTGCGACGGCCGGCGGAATCGAATGCGAGGGCGGATCCTCGTCGGTCGCCCAAACGCGAAACTCGCCGGCGTCGGGCATCGACGCGGGACGCATCCAGGTTTCGGTGTAGCGGCGGAACTTGTCGAGGGACTTGGGCTCGACGTACGGGCGCAGAAGGTAGCTCTTCCACTCGAGGCGGAGATCGGCGAAATCGCGAACGTCGTCCTGGACCTTCTCGAGCACGACGGCTGCGTTCTGGCACCACGGGCAAAGCACGTCCGACCAGATTCGGAAGTCGATGCGCGGCACCCCCTCACGAGACATGCGCGGGATCGTGGCACCGCAATCGAACGACGGCAAGAGCCCCGAGCCGGCGAGGGGCGAGTCCAGTTCCGATTGTAAGGAGCGCGCAGCGCGACGTTGAAACAGCAGGTTCGAAGCGCGACGGGACTCCCCACGAAGCGATTGCGCTCCCTTGGCGATCAGCTGCGCCGGCCGACCGGCGCGGGAAGACCGTCGATGCTCACCACGTTCTTGCGCTGTTGGTACTCGTCGATGCCGTCGGGGCCCTTGTTCTCGGCCCAGCGCACCAGCGTGTCGCGCTGGCGCGGGTTGTCCATGCGGGGGACCGCATAGCCGCACGACGTCTGCACTCGATCGACGTCGAGAACGATGATCTGTCGCGCACCCGGTAGCTCGGGGAATCGGGGGCGAAGCCTTGCGAATTCCTCGTCTTCCGGAAGCACCGTGCGCGCGTTGCCGTAAAGCCGCAGGATCATCGTCCGCGCACCGAAGCTGCAGAACATCATCGTGAGGCGCCCGTTCTCCGCCGTATGCGCGGACGTCTCGTTGCCACTGCCCGTCATGTCGAGGTAGGCCACCGTCACCGGGTCGATCACGCGCAGTGTGTCGAGACCCTTCGGCGAGAGGTTGACGTGACCGCCCGCGAGCGGCGCGCTCGCGACGAAGAACAGGGGCTGCTCGGCGATGAAGGCGGCGAGGTCGTCGCCGATGCGGTCGAAGACTTCCATGCCGCAATCTCGCGCGTCCCGCGCGCGATCGAAAACGCGCCGGCGAAGCGCTGGTGATCGCGCGCACCAGCCGGCGGTCGAAGTCCCGCCCGCGCGATGCTCAGCCTTCGCGAGACCGCGAGAGCACCGGGACCGACAGGAGCGCCGCGATCCACGCCGCGACGAGAATTGGCGAGTAGTGCGAAACGGCGAGGTGCCACGAGTCGCAGCTCGGGCAGGCCATCTGCACCACCAGGGCCGAAGCGAGCAGCGCGGCGCTGGAAGAGAACAGCCCGGTCCCGAACGCGTCGAGGCA
>CAYYVZ010000145.1:0-11379 GCA_964475235.1 uncultured Myxococcales bacterium
ACGATGGGAATGGCGGTCGACGCCAACGTGCTCGTGAACGAGCGCATCCGCGAAGAGATGAGAAAGGGGCAGACCGCCCACGCCGCGCTCGAAGCCGGCTACAGCCAGGCCCTGCCGGCCATCATCGACTCGAACATCACGACGTTCCTCGCGGGTCTCGTCATGTTCCAGTTCGGCTCGGGGCCAGTGAAAGGCTTCGCTCTTACCCTCTGCATCGGCATCGTCACGACGATGTTCACCGCCGTGTTCTGTGCGCGGGTGTTCCACGAGTACCTGGTCTCGCGGAATCCGAAATCGGCCATGAGCATCTGAGGAGAGGCCCCGTGTTCGAGCTCATCAAGCCAAATACCAACATCGACTTCATGAAGATCCGGCCGTACGCGTTCGCGTTCTCGGCCGTCCTGACCGCCCTCGGCATGATCGTGCTCGTGATGCGCGGCGGCCCCAACTACGGCGTCGACTTCTCGGGCGGCGTCATGCTGCACGTCGGCGTGGACCCGTCGGTGACGATCTCGGAGATGCGCACGGCGGTCGAGTGCCTGAGCGCCGAAACGGCCGAGGGCGCCTCCGTCCAGGACTTCGGCAGCCAGCCCGGGGAATACCTGGTCCGCCTGCCGGGCACCGGGGAGAACGTGGACCAGGCCAGGATCGACGCCCTCAAGGGTGCCCTGGCCGCCAGCTTCGCCCAGAAGGACTACCGGGAGCTCCGGACCGAGGTCGTCGGCCCCCGCGTGGGCAGCGACCTGAGGCGCCGGGGCATCCTGTCGGTGCTGCTGTCGACCCTGGTCATGGGCATCTACATCGCGTTCCGCTTCGACATGCGCTTTGGGCTGGGTGCAGCCGTGGCATTGCTCCATGATGTGCTCGTGGTTGTCGGAGCCCTCGCGCTGACCAACACGGAGATCGACCTGACCGTCGTGGCCGCTCTGCTGACGGTGGTCGGCTACTCGGTCAACGATACGGTGGTCGTCTCGGACCGCATCCGCGAGAACATGCACTCGAGCCCGAAGGAAGAGCTTTCCCACCTGATCAACCGGAGCCTCAACGAGACGCTGTCGCGCACGGTCCTGACCGGCGGGACGACGTTCTTCGTGCTCCTGGTCCTGTTCTTCATGGGTGGAGGCGTGATTCACGCCTTCGCGTTCACCCTCATCGTCGGCCTGCTGATCGGAACGTACTCGTCCATTTTCATCGCCAGCCCGATCGTCGAAATGTGGAAGGGCGGCGCCTCGCCGTCCCTGGCCAAGTCGAAGGCCTGAACTCCAGCGCATGCCGATGCGAACCAAGCCAGGACACTCGCCCGGAGGATCCCGCAAATCGGACTCGCGCGGCCCGGGAATGGGCAAGCGCGAGCGCGTCAAGACGCGCAAGACCCGCAGCGAGGAGCTTCCTCACCACAGCCGCATCTACTCCGATCTGGCGGGGATCTACGACCACGTCTTCACGCGTGTGTTCCGGCGCCGCATCGACCAGGTGGTCAAGGGTCTTCGCATTCCGCGAGGTGCCAAGGTTCTCGAAGTGGGAATCGGTACCGGGCTTTCCGTGGACGCCTACCCGCGCCACGCGGACGTGATCGGGATCGACCTGAGCCAGGACATGCTCGACCACGCAGCGCAGAAGATGGACCCGCGGCGTCACGGTCACATCCGCCTGCAGCAGGGCGATGCCCTCAACCTTTCGTTCCCGGACGAGTCGTTCGACTACGTGACGGCTTTCCACGTGATCACCGTCGTGCCCGATCCCAAGCGCATGCTCGACGAGATGGTTCGCGTCTGCCGCCCGGGCGGCAAGATCGTGATCATCAACCATTTCTCGAGCGAACGGGCGCTCATCCGCTTCGTCGTGGACCGCGTCGACCCGATCACGCGGCACCTCGGCTGGAGCACCAAGCTGAGGCTTCGCGACGTCGTGGACCCGGGCGTGCTGGTGCTCGAGAAGCGCTACAAGACCAAGCCGTGGTCGCTGTTCACGATCGTCGAGGCACGCAAGCTCGACGACGAGACGGGAAGGCGGCGCTAGCCGAGCTCGAGCATGCGGTCGACGGATCGGCGTGCGCGCTCGCAAAGCTCCAGCGGAAGCACGATCTCGTCCTTGTTGTCGCGGAGCGCGTCGCGCGTTCCTTCGAGCGTGATCATCTTCATGTAGCGGCAGAGCTGGCAGGCTTTGTAGAACTTCTTCTCCGGCACCTCGAGGAGGAGCCGGTCGGAGAGGCCGCACTCCGTCACGATCAGGAACTCGGGCGCGTCGGTTTCCCTGGCGTAGCGGATCATGCCGCTCGTGCTCTGTACGGAATCCGCTTCGGCGAGCACGTCGGCGCGGCACTCGGGGTGGGCGACCACCTTGATGCCGGGCCGCGCCTCCCGGACCTTGCGGATCACGTCGGGGCGGATCTGGTGGTGCACGTAGCAGTCGCCGTCCCACGCGATGATGTTCTTCTTCGTGTTGGCGGCAACGTAGGCCGCGAGGTTGCGATCGGGCACGAAGAGGACGTTCTGTGTCGGCGCGGCCTCGACGATCTTCACTGCGTTGGAAGACGTGCAGCAGATGTCGGTCACCGCCTTCACGGCGGCCGTGGTGTTCACGTAGGAGACGACGAGCAGGTCGGGAAAGACCTTGCGCAGCTCGTCGCGGCGTTCGACGAGAGAGTCGGCATCGACGCTTTCGGCCAGCGAGCAGCCCGCACGCGCGTCCGGAATCAGGACGGTCTTGTGAGGCGCGAGGATCTTCGCGGTTTCGGCCATGAAATGGACGCCGCAAAGGACGATCGTGGTCTGGGGGACGTCGCGGCCGTGGCGCGCGAGCTCCAGCGAGTCGCCGACGAAATCGGCTACCTCGAAGATCTCCGGCCTCTGGTAGTTGTGGGCGAGGACGACGGCGTTCTTCTCGCGCTTGAGGACCTCGATCTCGCGGACGAGAGCCTCGATCTGGAGGCAGCTCTCTTCGTCGTAGACGGTCTCCTGTCCGAGAGGGCGGAACTGCTCGAGCAGCTCGTCCGCAGTCTTCGAAGCGCCGGCGGTTGCCATGTTGCAAGGTGGGGTGCGACGCGCGCGGGGTCAAGCGCGCGGATCGCGACGGCGCTCGTTGCTCAGACGCGGCGAGTGGCGAGCACCGCCATCGCCGCCGCAATCTCGCGTCGCACCGGCGGAACGCTTTCGCTCCCGAGCACGCGCGACAGAATCGGTGCGGCATCCGCGCCGCCGATCTCTCCGATTGCCCACGCGGCGTGGGCGCGCGCGAGCGGCTCGTCGTGAGCTTCGAGTGCGCGGGCGAGGTGGGGCAGGGCGGCCGGGTTGCGCGTGTTGCCGAGCGCCACGGCCGCGTTGCGCGCCAGGCCTCGCCGCTTGGGCCGTATCAGCGCGGTTCCCGCGAAGCGCTCGCGAAACTCGGCCTCGCTCATCGCGATCCACTCCGGCAGCGACGGATTCTGAAGCGGATTCGGCTCCGCGCTTTCCTCGTTCCACGGACAGACGTCCTGGCAGAGATCGCAGCCGAACACCCAGTTGCCGAGCTTCGCACGCAGCTCCGGCGGAATCGGCCCGCGGTGCTCGATCGTGAGGTAGGAGATGCACAGTCGCGCATCGATCGTGGGACCCGTGTCGAGAGCGCCCGTCGGGCAGGCAGGGAGGCAAGCCCGGCAGGTGCCGCAGTGTTCGGCGTCGAAGGGCTGGTCGGGCTCGAGCGCTGCCGTCGTCACCAGCACACCCAGCACGAACGAAGATCCAAGGCCCGGGCGCAGCAGATTGGTGTTGCGGCCGTACCAGCCGATGCCGGCGCGGCGCGCGAGCTCCTTCTCGATGAGGGGCCCGCCGTCCACGTGCACGACCGTTTCGGCGCCGGTGCGCTCCCGGATGGCGGACGCCAGGGTCTCGAGGCGCGCAGCCACGTGCTGGTGGTAGTCGGTGCCGAGCGCGTACGCCGCCACCCGGCCGCGCAGCGACTCGCGCCAGGCGGGGTCGGCCGGGGGAGCCGCCGCATAGGTCGAAGCCACGACGACGGCCGAGCGCGCCCCTGCCAGTGCCGACGACGGCCTCAGGCGCCGGTCCTGCTTCTCGCGCAGATACTCCATGTCGCCGTGGCGGCCCGCGTCCAGCCATGCGTCGAGCACCGGCCCGCAGGCAAGATCCTCGGCGGTCGTGAAGCCGCAGGCGGCGAAACCGAGACGGGCCGCGTGAGCGCGGATCTCGCCTTCGAGCCCCGGCGCCGGTGCATCGGCGCCCGCGGTCGGGAAGCGTTCATTGCGCCTTGGGGAGGCAGTGTTAGAGTCGTCGTCGCTCACCGGGAGACGCCGAATGTCAGATCGCATCGTCGAACTCACACCCCTTGCCGTCGAGAAGGTAATTGCCGCCCGTGCCGAGGAGGGCCTCGGTGAGGATGCAGGCCTCCGGCTCGCCGTCGTGAAGGGGGGCTGCTCGGGCTACGAGTACTCCGTGAAGTTCGCCGACGCACCTGCTGAAGGAGACACGGTTTTCGACGCCGGAGGCATCTCGGTCTTTATCGACAAGGAGAGCGAGAAGATGCTGCGCGGCAGCGTCCTCGACTTCTCCGACGGTCTCCACGGCGGCGGCCTCAAGTTCCAGAATCCGAACGCCGATCACGACTGCGGCTGCGGCGCCTCGTTCGCCGCCGCAGCGGACGACTGAACCCGCCTGCCCAGATCCCGCGCCGCATCGCGGTCTACCTGTCCTTTCACGGCCTCGGCCACGCGGTGAGGGCAGCGGCCGTTCTCAGCGCCGTCCGCCGCCACGTCCCGATCGATCTCTGCGTGATCGGTCCAGCCGAGCGCCGCGTCTGGCCCGCCGGGCTTGCCGCCGCCACCTCTGCGTGGATTCCCGATGCCTGCGACGCTGGCGTCGTTCAGGCGGACGACGTGACCGTCGACCTTCCTGCCACGGCCCGGCGCCTCGAGTCCTGGCTTGGCGCCCTGCCCGTAACCGTCGAGCGGGAGGCTGCGCGGCTGGCCGGCCGCTTCGACCTCGTGGTCGGCGACGTGCCGTCGCCGGCATTCGAAGCTGCGGCTAGCGTGGAAATTCCATCGGTTGCGATCGCGAACTTCACCTGGGACTGGATCTACTCGGAGCTGGGCTTCCACGAGGCGTCTGCCGTTTCCGCGAAGTCGTACGCCAAAGCAGGGCTGCTGATCGAGGCGGCTCCGTTCGCGCCGATGGCCGCCTTCGCCAGGCGCGTCAGCGTCGGGCTCGTCGCGCGGGAGCCGTCCCGGCGCCGCACGGAAACCCGCGCCGCGCTCGGCCTTCAGGAAAGCGACTCGGTCGTCCTCGTGGCGTTCCAGCCGGCGTCGGTTCCCGGGCTCGTGCTGCCCGCAGTCCGGCGCAGCCGGCGCTTCGTGGTGCCGGCCGGCTGGCCGGCCGACCGTTCGCGCGAAGACGTCGTCCGGCTCGACGGGGCGACGAGCTTCGAAGACGCCATCGCCGCCGCCGACGTGATCGTCGGCAAGCCGGGCTACGGCCTGATCGGAGATGTCGAAGCGGCCGGCGCGCGCTTCCTCTACGTGCCGCGGCCGGGTTTCCCGGAGAACCAGGTTCTCGAGCGTCATCTCTCGGTTCGCGCGGGGACGGCATCGCTTGCCGCGAGCCGACTCGCCGACGGGACGTGGGAAGACGAGCTCGCGGCCCTCGAGCAGGACGCCCGGCCGGCTCGTGCGGATGCGGGCGGCGCCGAGCGGGCCGCACGCGAGATCGTGCGCGTGCTCGGAATCGACACCGGCGAAGGCCCGGAATAGCGTCCGCGCGTGCAGGGTGCTCCGAGCGAAGCCGCGGCGCGCCGCGCTGCGGCGGCGGGAACCGGCGAAGCGCCGGCCTGGCTCGTCTCGCTCTTTCTGGCTTCGCTCGCACTCTGGATCGGCGCGGCAGTCTTCTTCTCGGCCGGCGTGCTCCCGCTTCTCTTCACGAGCCTCGCTCCGGCCGAGGCGGGCCGCATCGCGGCACTGATCTTTCCCGTGTACTTCCGCGCGGGTCTCGCCGTCGGCCTGGTGGCGTGCGCGGCCGCCGCGCTGCTCGCGCGCATGCCGGGCCGCAAGTGGAAAGCGGTACTCGCGCTGCTCGTCCTGATGACGCTCGCGCAGGGTTGGTCTGCGGTCGTCATCCATCCCGAGATGGCTCTCATCCGCGGCGTCGATGCCGAGGTCGCGCGTTTCCAGCAGCTTCACGAGCTCTCGGTCCGACTCAATGCCGTCGTGCTCCTCGGCGGAGTATTCCTGCTCGGGGCCAGCGGCTTCCTCCTCGCGAGGCGCCGTGAAGCTTCCTGACGTCCTCGTCTTCGACCTGTTCGGAACGCTCGTGTTCTTCGACGACTCGCGCGTGCCGAGGATGGAGATCGCCGGACGTCGTGTGCCGATGACAGTGGAAGGACTGCCGGCGCTCCTCGAAGCGCTCGGCCTGCCGCTCGACTCGTTCCTGCTCGAGCTCAGGCGCGCGGGCGAGGCGATCTTCGAGAGGAAGCGCCGGGAAGGAATCGAGATCCCCACCGCCGTGCGCTTCGAGCAGGCGCTGCTCGCACTTGGCATCGAGCCGGCCGCGGCAGCCGCGTCGGCGCACGAGATGGCCTCGCGCCACATGGATACGCTCGCGCGTTCCGTCGTCTGCCCGCCTGGCCGCGTGGAATTGCTGGGCGCCCTCGCACGCCGTCACCGTCTGGCGCTGCTCTCCAATTTCGACAGCGGCGCCACCGCACGCCGCGTCCTCGCCGAAGCCGATCTCGCCCGTTTCCTGGAAGTGATCGTGATCTCGGAAGAGGAGGGCCTCCGAAAGCCCTCGCGCGAGCTCTTCGACCGCACCCGCACGCGACTCGGCGTTGCACCCGCCGACTGCCTCTACATCGGCGACACCCTCCAGGAAGACATCGAAGGCTCCACCGCCGCCGGTCTCTCCGCCCTCTGGATCCGCTCCGCCGCTACTCGCGCAACCCACGGCGAGGCTTCACCGTCTCCAGCCCTCGCAGTCCTCGAAGATGTCGACGAGCTCCCAGCCTGGCTGAAAACCTGCGCGGGCTGAGAGCGCCCGGGCTTGCGAGCCCGCGGCCGACCGGGGCCTATTCGCGTACGGCCTCACGAGCGAGCCGACGAACAACCGTGATGAACCCGGTATGCGCCACCATGCGGTGGTCGGGCCGCATGCTGTTCGCGTCGACGTGCCACTTGCGCTCGAGCACCTCGAACGTCTCCGCCAGCCCCAGCGTGTCCGACACCGCAATCGCGTCGTGCGTCTCCTTCACCTGGAGCACGGTCGGCGAGAACGTGACGAGAATGCCGCCGTCGCGTATCGCCTCGGTCGCAGCGGGGAGCACGGAGACGACGTCGGGCACATCGATGACGATGCGATCCGCGTCGGTCTCGTCGAGACCGGCGGACGCGTCGCGGACGCGCACTTCCCAGTTCGGAGTCTCGCCTTCGTAGCGAAGCACGTTGCGGCGCGCCTCCTCCGCGAAGTCCTCGCGGATCTCGTAGGTGACGAGCCTTCCGGCCGGGCCGAGGCAGCGCAGCAGGGCCATCGACAGGGCGCCGCAGCCCACGCCGATCTCGATCGCCGTCTGGCCCGGGCGGATATCGCCGCGGGTCAGGATGAGGCCGGCATCCTTCGCGAAGATGGGCTCCGCCGCCCTCTCGAACAGGGGCACGGCCTCGGCGTAACTCGGCCGGAACACGCGGAATTCCTCGTCCCGGCCGCCGCCTACCCGCGAGCCCTCGGCCAGCCCGATGAGGCGGTCGCAGGCCAGCACGGACGAGCGAATCACCAGCCGGTGCCCGGCTCTCCGGCGTTTCAGGTGCCGCCGGCCGCGGCGATCGACGAGGAGTACGGGCTCGCCGTCAATCAGGATGGACGTCCGTGGCATGGGGGGCGCTGGCTTCTCGCATACCGCGCAAGGTTGCAATGCCGATGGCTCGCGAGGGTGCGGCGGCGAAGGCTTCGGCGCCGCATGTTGTTGACTGCCTTTCCCGTCCGGGTAACATCTCGCGTTCCGCCGCGCCCGGACCACCCCCGGACAGAGTCCGAAGGGAGGTCCGACGGACAGCCGGCGACCCCGCAAAGTACGGTCCGACGAGAGAGCCATGGGCGCGAAGAAAGCCAAGACAGCACAGAAGACTTCCACTCAGATCAAGCACGCGTGCCCGGACTGTGGTTCCGAGGCGCGAATCGTGATGTATGCCGGCTACGGCGACCGCGGCCTGTTCTGGGTCTGCGAGAAGGCCTGCGGTTACAAGCAGCGCACCCGCTGAGAACCCTGGTGGGCCGCGCGAAGAAGAAAGGCGCGTCGGGGAACGGCGAGTTCAGCCTCTTCGATGAAGCCGAGTCCGCCGACGGCGACGCGGAAGACGATCTTCCACGCGACGAAGCCGGCCGCGCCAAGATCAAGCACCAGTACATCGATCTACTCGGCATCCGCGTACAGAAACTGGCCGGGCGCATCCTCAACCGCGAGCGAATCAACAAGACACTCGAGGGCATCTACTTCGTCTGTCTTCGCTGCAAGAAGGTCTGTCACAATCTCGACGAGGGCCTCGTCGAAGACACCGAGAACAAGTCCAACATCTGCACACCGTGCGCCAAGCAGGCGTCCGAGGCAGCCAAGGCGGCGCTGAAGAAGCCGCCTCCAGCCAAGCCCGACGCTGCACCTGCTCCTGCCGTGCGCAAAAAGGCGCCTGCGGCCAAGGCCAAGCCTGCCGCCAAGGCAGCCGCCCCCGTCAAGAAAAAGAAGTAACGGCGCCCCCGCGTCGCAGTCGCGCGTAGGCCGCGAGGAAATCCTCGGGCGGCCCTGCGCTCACGTCGATCTCCCCGGCGATTTCCACCCGGCATGCGTGAAGGAGTTGTCCGCTGCGTCCGCAGCCGGAAAGTGCTGGTCCTCCGTACGTCGTGTCACCGACGAGCGGATGTCCGATCGCCGCAAGGTGCACGCGCACCTGGTGCATCGCCCCGGTCGACATGGTCGCGAGCACCAGAGACCAGTCGCGGCCGGTCTCGAGCGCAGCGACGTGCGTCGTCGCCTCGAGCGCGTCGTCGTGCGGGCCCGCGGTCGTCATCCTCGCTCCACGCCGCGCGAGCGGCAGGTCGATCTCGCGCGACTCGCCAAGCTGTCCGGCAACCAGCGCAAGGTAGCGCTTGCGAGTGCGTCCTTCCGAAAACGCGGCGCGAAGTCGGCGCCACGTCGCACGGTCGCGCGCCACGACGACGACGCCCGACGTGTCCCGGTCGATGCGATGCACGAGCCCCGCATCCGCCGGAAGGTCGCTCACCGGGGTGAGGTCGCCATAGCGCTGCTGGACGACCTCGGCGAGGCTTCCCGCGCTTCGGCCGCGAACGCAGTGGAGACCGGCCGGTTTCGCGACGGCGACGAGGTGCTTCGTCTCCACGAGGGGGCGCCACTCGGCCGGCGGTGTTGCCTCGGCCACAGCGCGTTCGGTGTCGAGAACGACGACTTCGCTGCCGGCTCGTGGAACGTCCGAACCCCTGGCGACGTGCCCGTCGATGAGGATGGCGCCCGCCCTCAGCCACTCCCGGACCGCGCGGCGCCCACGCCCCGTGGCGTCCGCGACGAGCCTGTCGAGCCGTTCGCCGGTTCCTGTCGCAACGAAGCGAAATGAGGCCGGGTGCATGCAGCGACGCTACGCAGCGGGCAGCGTGCAGGCAACGCGCATGACTTGATTTTCGGCCCCCGGACGTCGAGGATCGAGTTTCCGTGATCATTCCTGCAGGGCATAGGCTCGGGGCCGGCCGCCTCGCGACGAAACGTTGAGCAGCACCGCTTCCGAGATGCCGGTTCCCGTTCCGGAGGGACCGGGGCCGCCGCCGCCCGAAGTCGCGTCCACGACTCCGTCCGCGCCGTCTCCTGTGGCCCCGCCGCCGCCGCATCCGTCGGCCATGCGCAGGCGCATGAACCGCTTCGCCGAGTTCCTCGGGCGACGCCTGTTCCGTCGCGCGGTCGTCAACGAGCGCCTGGTCGAGAAGATCCGGGATCTCTCCGACCGCGGGACCATCGTCTACGTGCTGCGCCATCACTCGTTCGTCGACTACTTCATGATCAACTTCATCCTGCGCCGGGAGGAACTGCCGCTGCCGGTGTTCGTCAACGGGCTCGTGCCGTGGGCGCTGGCGCCGCTCCGGCAGGTCGCGCGAACGCTTCGCCGCGCGCGCTCGGCGCGAAGCACCGGCTCCCACGAAGAAAGCGATCTCGACACGTGCGCACAGGCGGTCGCCTCCGGGGCGCCCGTGCTCGTGTTTCTTCGCGGGCCGCGCGAATCGGGAGCGAGCGCGGCGGAGCACGAAGCAGCCGCCCGCGCCGGTAACGAGTACCTCCGGCGAATCCTCGGGTTACAGGGACCGCGCGAGATCTTCATCGTCCCGCTCGCGCCGTTCCGCGGACACAGCGTCCGCCGGCGAGAGACCGGACTCACTTCGGTGGTCTACAACGTGCACGAGGTCGTGAGCGAGTGGCGGAAGCTCCTCACGTACTGGGTGTTCCGGCGCGACCTCTTCCTGACGGTCGGAACCGAGGTGAACGTCGCGGAGTTCAGGCGCCGCTATCAGAAAGACAGCGAGGACCGCCTCGTCAAGCGCCTGACGCGCGCCATCCAGATCTTCCTCTACCGCGAGGAGAGGGTGGTGATGGGCCCGCCCATCATGCCGCGCAGCAAGATCAAGACGCTCGTGCTCGGCACCGACGAGTCGCGCCGTTTCCTGGCCGGGTATGCCGCCGCCAACAAGCTCGACGAAGCCAAGGTTCGCAAGCGTGCCGAGTCGATCTTCGACGAGATGGCCGCCGAGTATAACAGCGCCATCTTCGCTGTCGTGTCGTGGGCCTTCATCAAGATCTGGAACCGGATGTTCCAGGGGCTCAACACGATCGGATTCGAAACCGTCATCGAGAAAGCCAAGCACCACCCGATCGTGATGGTGCCGTGCCATCGCAGCCATCTCGACTACCTGATCCTTTCGTATCTCTTCCACATGAACTTCGTGAGCCCGCCGCACATCGCGGCCGGCATCAACATGGGCTTCGGCCCCATGAAGTGGATCCTGCGCGCGAGCGGCGCCTACTACATCCGTCGCAGCTTCGGCGACGACGAGGTCTACAAGCACGTCTTCGCGCGTTACCTGCAGTTTCTCATCCGGGAGGGGTACACGCAGGAGTTCTTCATCGAGGGCGGGCGCAGCCGCACGGGCAAGATCATGACGCCCAAGCTCGGGATGCTCGCCGCCATCGTGCAGGCCTATTCGGCCGGCATCCGGCGCGACCTCTACCTGGTGCCGGTGTCCATTCACTACGGGCGCATCGTCGAGGAGGAGTCCTACCAGGCCGAGCTCGCGGGGGACGAGAAGGAGCCGGAGAGCGTCTCGGGGCTCGTGCGCGCCAGGCGCTTCCTCAAGCAGA
>CAYYVZ010000146.1:0-1091 GCA_964475235.1 uncultured Myxococcales bacterium
CTTCGCCTTGCCGAACTCGCCTTCGCGCAGGGTGACTTTCGTGAGGCCGCCGGTCGCGGCGCCGTCGCTCTTCAGCGAAAAGCCGCCCGACGATTCCTTCCAGCACGGTTCGCCGCCTTCGCACGTGGCGGCGGCGGCGAGCTGGATGCTCGAGCGCAGCTCGCCGTTCGCGTAGAGGCAGACCCAGAGCTCCTCGTCCGCGGTCGGGTCGCCGAACTCGTCCTTCGCGGTCGCAAGCCCGCGTGACCACTTCCAGCTCAAACGGTCGTCCTCGTCGTTTGCCGAGTCTCGCAGCTTGAGGCGCGAAGCTTTCGCGAGCGTTCCGCGGCACTGGAGAGCCGGCGTCGGGCTGCACGGTTCGTCGCCGCAGGACGCATCGCAGCCGTCGCCGGCGACGAGGTTTCCGTCGTCGCACTCCTCCCCTGCCCCCTGCACACCGTCGCCGCACACCGCGGCCGGACTCTCGAACTGCGACAGGAACGACCACGCGTCCTGGCCGAGGTTCAGGTCGGAGTTGATGTAGAGGATGTGGCCGGGGCGCGGCGTCGCCGCCGAGGCCAGGATGCTGCAGAGGCTGATCTCGGTGGCGCCCTCGCAGGAGGTGTACGTCTCGCACCTGCTCGAACCGTACACGATGGTCTCGTCGGGCGTCGTGCCGGCGCACGGCGTGACGTCGCGCCAGTACTCGAAGCTCGCTGCCGCCGACGGGAACACCGGCCCTCCGTTGTACGGCACGAGCGAGTCGGTCAGGCCCGCGTAGTGCCGTACGGAAATCGGACGCGACGGCTGGCACTCCGACATCGGGACGAGGCCGATCGGGAAGGCCATCGGCGCCGCCGCCGCGAACATTTCGGCCGCCTGGCATGCGAGCTTGTGCGTCATCGCGCCGCCGTTCGAAAGCCCCGTCACATAGACGCGGCGCACGTCCACGTTCGCTTCGCGCACGATGTCCTCGACCATCGTGCGCAGGAATCCGATGTCGTCGATGTTCTGGGAGAGAGCGCTGCCGCAGCAGAAGTCGGATGCGTTCCACGACGGGCCCGCGGGGAAGTTCTGTCCCTCGGGATTGCCTGGAGCGCCGAAGAGTCCCT
>CAYYVZ010000146.1:1101-11378 GCA_964475235.1 uncultured Myxococcales bacterium
CCTTCCGGATGACTGGACTGACCTCGAGTTCGACCTGCGGATAAGCGACCAGGAACCCGTGAAGGTCGGCCTGGGTCTGCATTCCCGACAGGCCGCGCTGCTGCGTCTTGTTCGACCCGTAGCCGTGCATGTCGACCACGAGCGGAACGGGCGTGGAGCCGTCGTAGCTCGCCGGTGCCCAGACGTCGTAGAGGCGTTCGTGCCCCTGGAACGGCATCGAGCGCGCGTTCACCGAGCCAGCGACGAGCGCGGCGTCCGCATCGAAAGGAAACCACGCAGCGAGCGCCGCGAACATGGTCAGACCGAGCCGGATTCTCCCCATGGCGGGATTCGATAACAGCGCGGCACCCCGATACAAGGCGCGAATGCGATTCACCTACGCCGAGTCCATGTGCGACCCCTCCCACCTCCTGCCGCTGGCGAAGGCCTGCGACGAGTCCGGCTGGTCGTCCTTCGTCGTGCCCGACAGCATCGCCTACCCCGAGCATTCGGACACGAAGTACCCGTACACGCCCGACGGCGACCGCAGCTTCCTCGAGGGCAAGCCTTTCATCGAACCCTTCGTGCTGATGGGTGCGCTCGGCGCGGTGACGACGAAGCTCCGGTTCACGACGTTCGTCGTCAAGCTCACGATCCGCAACCCCGTGCTCATTGCGAAGCAGCTCACGTCGCTCGCGGCTCTCACGAACGGGCGCATCGGCTTCGGAGTCGGTACGAGCCCATGGCCGGAGGACTACGAGATCACCGGCGTTCCGTGGAAGGGCCGCGGCGCGCGCACCGACGAGATGATCGAAATCATCCGCGGGCTGATGTCAGGCGAGTACTACGAGTTCCACGGCAAGTACTTCGACGTTCCGAGCATCAAGATGTGCCCGGTTCCCGCGGAGCCCGTGCCCGTCCTCATCGGCGGCCACGGCGATGCAGCGCTGAAGCGCGCGGCAACCCTGGGCGACGGCTGGATGCACGGCGGCGGCGATCTCTCGGAGCTCGACGGCCTGCTCGACAAGCTCGCGGCCGCGCGCCGCGCGGCCGGCACAGAGAAGAAGCCGTTCGAGATCCACGTGATCTCCTTCGACGGCTACACGGTCGACGGAGTGAAGAAGCTCGAGGACCGCGGAATCACCGACGTGATCGTCGGCTTCCGCAATCCCTACCTGGGCGAGGACATGCCGGTCCAGGACAAGATCGACACGCTGAAGGCCTTCGCCGACAGCGTCATCGCGAAGGTCTGACGAGGGAGATCAGTCGCCCGAGCAGACGCCCCAGGTATCTCCCGTCGGGTTGAGATCGCCATCCAGCCGGCCGCTCGTCTCGCAGGCGACGAGAGAAAGCTTCGGGGACGAGCGCGAGATCAGGTCGACGCAGCCGTACGAATTCGTCGTACACTCCGGGGCTCCGCCGTTGCCGGTGACCGTCGAGTCGGCAGCGTGAATCGTCTTCCCGCTGAGCCCCACGTGGCCGTTGTCGGTCGCGGTCACCCCTGACGCTTCGATCTTGCGCCAGGCAAGTGCGCCTCGCGCGTTTCCCGAGAACGTCGAATTCGTGAGCGTCAGATGACGCTGGGACAGGGCTCCGTCGCCGTTTCCGGTAAACTCGCTGTCGTGAATCTCGAGCGAGCGCAGCCCGGTCGCGCCCACGCCGGCGTCGCTGATGCTGCTGTCCATCACCTGGACTCGCGCTCCGTAAATCGCGTAACGTGCCCCCACGGTATTCATGTTGGAGACGTCCATCCGGCCGTTCTTCGCGTCGGAAAAGATTCCGAACAAGCCGGAGGCCACGACCGAGCCGCCGACTCCGTCGATCGAACAGTCGCGGTCGCACGAGATTCCGCAATCGCTGTCGACCGTCAGGGTGTAGCCGCCGAGACTGAGCGTGGCATCGTCGGCGAGAACGATTCCGCAGCCCGGCTCGCCGGTGCAGTCGAGATCGGCGGTAAGCACGCCGTTGGTGTGAACGTACTGGCCGCAGCCGGTCACGTCTTCCGCGTGGGCAGTCGCTCCGGCGAGCAGGACGAGGCCAAGGGGCAGGACGGCGAGCAGGTTCATGGGGGTCCTCCAGGTAGGCAGTCGGCAATCCCTACCATCCAGTCGGACGGGAGTACAGATTACTTCTCGCTGCTTTTCGATCTACTTGTCCGCGGACGAAACGTTCCGGAAATCCGGAGGCCGCTTCGACAGAAACGCCATGACGGCTTCCATGTTCTCGGGGCTGCCGATGCGGCCGATGAAGGCCTGATCTTCCCGTGCCCTGGCGGCTTTGACCTGCTCATTGCGCGTAGCGAGGAGCAGACGCTTGGTCCCGCGCAGGGAACCCAGCGGCTTGGCCGCGAGGCGCTGCGCGCGTTCCATCGCTCGTTTGCGCACGTTCTCGGCCGTGCAGAGCTCGTTCGCCAGCCCCAGTTCCACCGCCCTCGCAGCGGAAATGAAATCCGATTCGAACAGCAGGTCGACCGCGTTCCGCCACCCGACCACGAGCGGAAACAGGAAGCTCGACGCCGCCTCCGGCACCACGCCGAGCGTGATGAACGGCGCCCGCAGCCGCGAGCCCTCCGCAATGTAAACGTAGTCGCAGTGCAGCAGCAGCGTGATCCCTATGCCCACCCCGACCCCATTCACCGCCGCCACGAGCGGCTTGTCGAACCGGCAAAGCACGTCCATGAACGCGGAGAACCCGTTCTCCGACGCCGCATCCGAGGTATCCATCGTGGACATCTCCTTGATGTCCTGCCCCGCCGTAAACGCGCCGGCCGCCCCAGTCACGACGACGCACCGAACCGCATCGTCCTCGAGCGCTTCGGCAAGCGCATCCCGCCCCTCCGTCCACATCTGCCGATCGAACGCATTCTTCGCATGCGGCCGATTGAACGTAACGAGCAATACGCCGTCTTGCGACAGCTCCTCGAGAATCGTAGCCCGCGTTCCGCGACCAGAAGTCATATTTGCCGTCCTTTCTGAATCTTCGAGAGATGGGAGCGTTCGTAAAACGAGCCGGGCGCGCAGAAGGGTCCAGATGCAAGGCAGCAGTCCGGCGGGCCGAACGGACGCGTACTTCCTGTACGCGGGAGTGAGGACCCCGGCTGCAACGCAGCAGATGGGCCCTTATGCGCGTCCGGCCCACCAATCGAGCCGAGTGCCTTAGGATCGAGGCCCGCCCGGCAGCTCCATCGCGTGGAAGAGCCGCATCTGCCGCGCCTCCTGGTCGTGCGAAACTTCCACCGGATACCGCTTCGTAAAGCACGCATCGCAGAAGCCCTCCGACGCCGGCACATCCTCCCGCACAAACGCATACAGCCCCTCGTGCGACAGATACGCCAGGCTGTCCGCCGTGATGTATTCGCGGATCGCCTCGATGTTGAGGTTGTTCGCGATCAGCTCGCCGTGGGTCGGGGTGTCCACGCCGAAATAGCACGGGCTGATCGTCGGCGGCGCGCTGATGCGCATGTGGACCTCGGTGGCGCCCGCGCTGCGGATCATGCGTACGATCTTGCGGCTGGTGGTGCCGCGCACGATGGAGTCGTCGATCACGATCACGCGCTTGCCGTCGAGCACGTGCCTCTGCGCGTTCAGCTTCACCTTGACGCCGAAGTTGCGGATCGAGTCTTTCGGCTCGATGAAGGTGCGACCCACGTAGTGGTTTCGGATCAGGCCCATCTCGAACGGCAGGCCGGACTCCTCCGCGAAGCCGAGTGCCGCCGGCACGCCCGAGTCCGGCACGGGAATCACGATGTCGGCGTCCACCATGGTCTCGCGCGCGAGCTGGCGGCCCATCTGCTTCCGCACGCTGTAGACGTTGCGGCCGAAGACGCTCGAGTCCGGTCGCGCAAAGTAGACGTACTCGAAGATGCAGCGGTTGGTCGACGTGTGCGCGAACGGCTTGATCGACTTGAGCTCCGTTCCCCGGATGTGGAGAACCTCGCCGGGCTCGATCTCGCGGATGTAGTGGGCTTCGACGAGGTCGAGAGCGCACGTCTCGCTCGCCACCACCCAGCCGCCGCTCGGGAACTTGCCGAGCACGAGGGGCCGGAAGCCGTGCGGGTCGCGCGCCGCAATGAGCTCGTCTTCTGTCAGGAAGAGCACGCAGTAGGCGCCGACCACCTGCGCAAGCGCGTCGATCACGCGGTCGACGAGCGCGGCTCGCTTCGAGCCGGCAACCAGGTGCACGAGCACTTCGGTGTCGGACGTGGACTGGAAGATCGATCCGTTGTCCTCGAGCCGGCGCCGCGTCTCGGCGGCGTTCACGAAGTTGCCGTTGTGGCAGACGGCGAGGCTTCCGAGCGAGAATTCGGCGACGAGCGGCTGCGTGTTGCGCAGCAGCGTTTCGCCGGCGGTCGAGTAGCGGTTGTGTCCGATGGCCGAGTCGCCTTCGAGGCGGCGGATCACGTTCTCGTGGAAGACGTCGGCCACGAGGCCGAGGCCGCGGTGGCTGATCAGCGCCTTGCCGTTGCTGGAGACGATGCCCGAGCCTTCCTGGCCGCGGTGCTGCATGGAGTAGAGGCCGAGGTACGCGAGGTTGGCCGCCTCGTTGTGGCCGTAGATCCCGACGACGGCGCATTCCTCGTGGAACCGATCGTCGCTCGCGTCATGCCCCCGCATCGAGACGGCTCCCCAAAGGGATCCGCCCCCTTCGTCGGCCAGCCGGCTTCCGGAATCGTCGAGAAGCGACGGCTGGTCCGCGTGCCGCTCCGCGGCCTCCGCTGTGGCCGTGGCCTCGGTCGAAGTGCTCGCGTCGCCGATGGGCTTCAATTCAGGCTCCTGCCGCCGTGCGGGCGGTCTCCGGAAGGTCGGCATGCGCGATTTCGGGAAGGGTCGCCTCCCACGCATCGCGGATGCGCGCAAGCTTCACGTCGACGAGAACGGATCCGCCGTCGGCCTGGATCGCAACACTGTCGCCGCCCGCCCGGCCGATCCGCCGACAGGCAACTGAGGCAGCCGCAGCTTTCTTCTCCACCTCTGCCGCGGCGTCCGCCGCAACCGAGACGAGGATGCGACACCCGCTCTCTCCGAACAGCGCGACGTCGGCGCGGCCGGAGATCGGGATGCTCGTGCGACAGCCCGTCTTTCCGAGCAGGCACATCTCGGTGAGCGCCACCGCAAGCCCGCCGTCGGCGACGTCGTGCGCGGAACGCACCGTACCCGCAGCGATGAGATCGCTGACGAGCTCGCCGAGCCGGCGTTCGGCCGCGAGGTCGATCGCGGGTGGGCGGTTGCCGGTCTTCTCGTGGCAGTACGCGAGATATTCGCTCCCGCTGAGCTCGGGCTCGCCCGCTCCGAGCAGCAGGATTTCGGCTCCTTCGGCAAGAAGGGCCGCCGACGCCGTCCGCCGCGCATCGGCGGCCAGGCCGACCATCGCGACGGTCGGCGTCGGCGGAATCGAGGCTCCCTGGGTGTCGTTGTAGAAACTGACGTTCCCGGAGATCACCGCGATATCGTAAGCGCGACAGGCATCGGCCATGCCGTCGATCGCGCGAGAGAACTGCCACATGACTTCCGGCTTCTCGGGGCTGCCGAAGTTGAGACAGTCGCTGATCGCGAGCGGCCTGGCGCCGGTCACGTAAACGTTGCGAGCCGCTTCGGCGACCGCGTGCTGCGTCCCGACATAGGGATCGAGCGCGACGTAGCGCGAGTTGCAGTCGCACGTCATCGCGAGCGCGCCGCCCGTCTCGCGCACGCGAATAACGCCGGCATCGCCGCCCGGATGCACGAGCGTGTTGGCGCCGACGAAGGAGTCGTACTGCTCGGTGACCCAGCGGCGGCTGCAGAGGTTCGGAGAAGCCATCAACCGGGCGAGCGTCTTGCCGAGGTCGGCGGGCTCGGGAACGGAGCCGAGGTCGAGCGGCGCCCGCTTCGTCTTCGGCTCGGCGATCGGCCGCTCGTACTTCGGCGCCGCGTCGGTCAGCGCAGGAACCGGGATCGAGACGACGGTCTCGCCGTGGTGCACCGCCTCGAAGCGACCCGTGTCGGTGATGACGCCGGCCGTGACGCAGTCGAGCCCCCAGCGCGCGAAGATCTTGCCGACCCTCTCCTCCGCGCCCTGCTCGACGACCAGCAGCATGCGTTCCTGCGACTCGGAAAGGAGCATCTCGTAGGGCGTGAGGTTCGCCTCGCGCAGCGGAATCCTGTCGAGGTCGAGCCGGATTCCGACTTCGCCGCGCGAGGCCATCTCGACAGACGAGCTCGTGAGGCCCGCGGCGCCCATGTCCTGGATCGCGACGACGTCGTCGTCCGCGAGGACTTCGATGCAGGCTTCGATGAGGACGCTCTCGGTGAAGGGGTCGCCGACCTGAACGGTCGGCTTCATCTGCTCGGACTCTTCCTTGAACTCGCTCGACGCGAGCAGGCTCGCGCCGTGGATGCCGTCGCGGCCGGTCTTCGAGCCCACGTAGAGGACGGGGTTGCCCTTGCCGCTCGCGACCGCGCGGAAGATGCGGTCGGCTTTCACGATGCCGAGCGTGAATGCGTTGACGAGGATGTTGCCGTTGTAGCCCGCGTCGAACGACACCTCGCCGCCGACCGTGGCGACGCCGACCGAGTTGCCGTAGCCGCCGATGCCGGCGACCACGCCGCGAAGCAGCGACGGCGTCTTCTCGTGGTCGGCCGAGCCGAAGCGCAGGGAGTTCATGTTGGCGACCGGCCGCGCACCCATCGTGAACACGTCGCGCAGGATGCCGCCGACTCCCGTCGCCGCGCCCTGGTAGGGCTCAATGTAGGACGGGTGATTGTGGCTCTCGATCTTGAAGATCGCCGCCATGCCGCCGCCGATGTCCACGGCGCCGGCGTTCTCGCCCGGCCCCTGCAGCACCGCACGGCCCGACTGCGGAAGACGTTTCAGGTGCACGCGCGAGCTCTTGTAGCTGCAGTGCTCGGACCACATCACCGAGAACACGCCGAGCTCTTCGAACGTCGGCGTACGGCCGCCGAGGTGGTCGATGATCTCGCGGTACTCGGCCGGCGTGAGGCCGTGCTCGATCGCGAGGCTCTCGTCGACGGGGCGAAGCTTGGGTGCTGCGGTCACTTGCATGCCTCCGCTTCGCTCATGCTCTCTTCCTCGCCTGGCCGTCGGCGAGCCACTGGCTCACGGACCGGAACAGGACGGCGGCATCGGCCGAACCGAGCAGAGGATCCACCGCGTGCTCCGGATGCGGCATGAGGCCGACCACGTTGCCCGCCTCGTTGGAGACACCGGCGATGTCGTTCAGTGAACCGTTCGGAGCGCCGTCGGCGTAACGAAACACCACCTGGCCCTGGCGCTCGATGCGCGCGAGCTCTTCCGGGCTCGCCACGAAGCAGCCTTCGCCGTTCTTGATGGGAATCGACATCAGCTGGCCGGGCGTGCAGGACGCGGTGAACGCCGTGGCGGTGTTCTCCACCCGCACGTTCACGTTGCGACACAGGAACCGGAGCCCCGAGTTGCGCACGAGCGCTCCGGGAAGGAGCCCCGCCTCGCAGAGGATCTGGAAGCCGTTGCAGATGCCGAAGACCGGGCCGCCCGCGCGCGCGTGCTCCCCCACCGACTTCATGACCGGAGAGAATCGCGCCATGGCGCCGCAGCGCAGATAATCGCCGTAGGAGAAGCCACCCGGAAGCAGCACGGCATCGACGCCTTTCAGGTCGGCGTCGCCGTGCCACAGCATCGCCACGTCGTCGCCGATGACGGTGCCGACGGCATACGCCGCGTCACGCTCGTCGCACGAGCCGGGGAATACGACGACGCCCCATTTCACGAGCCGGCTGTCTCCACTTCGAATCTGTAGTCCTCGATGATCTCGTTGGCCAGCAGCTTGCGGCACATTTCGTCGACGCGGGCGCGCGCCGCCGCCGGATCCTTCCCCTCGAGCTTCAGCTCGATGAGCTTGCCGAGGCGTGCATCGCCGACCTCGTCGTACCCGAGCGAGTGGAGCGAAGCCGCCACCGCCTTGCCCTGGGGGTCGAGGATGGACGTCTTCGGCATCAGGAAAACGCGGGCAACGAGACTCACAGCGACGTCCTGCGGTCGATCTCGAGGTAGGCCTCGCTGACCTCGCCGAGATCCTGGCGGAATCGGTCCTTGTCGAGCTTCTTCTTCGTTGCGGCGTCCCAGAAGCGGCACGTGTCGGGGCAGATCTCGTCGCCGAGCAGCACGCGGCCGTCCAGGGTGCGCCCGAACTCGAGCTTGAAGTCCACGAGCAGGACGCCGCGCTCGGCCATGAAGGGCTTGAGCACCGCGTTGACCGCCAGCGTCTGGCGGCGGATCTCGGCGAGTTCCTTCGCCGTGGCCCACCCGAATGCGATCGCGTGGTCGTCGTTGATCAGCGGATCGCCGAGCTCGTCCGACTTGTAGCAGAACTCGATGATCGGCTGCTTCGGCTCCTCGCCTTCCGTGCGCGCCAGGCGCTTCTGGCAACTCCCGGTGATGATGTTCCGGAGGATCGTCTCGCAAGGAATGATCTCGAGACGTTCCACCAGCATCTCGCGGTCGTTCAGCGTATCGACGTAGTGGTTGTCGATGCCCTTGCCTCGCAGCATCGTGAACATGCGTGCCGAGATGCGCTGGTTCAGCATGCCCTTCGACTCGATCGTGCCCTTCTTCTGCGCGTTGAAGGCGGTCGCGTCGTCCTTGAAGTAGAAGATCAGCTTGGTCGGATCCGTGGTGGCGTAGATCTTCTTGGCCTTGCCCTCGGCGATCATTTCCGTCTTGGTCGGTGCGCTCACGGTTGTTCCCTCACTGCCCGGTTGATGATGGCGCCCACGTGCGTGAGCGCGTGTCGTACGTCGAATGCGTCTTCGATCTCGGCCTTCGAAAGGTGCGTGGAAATGTCGGGGTCGGCCGCCACGAACCCGCGGAAGTCGCCGTCGGCCAGCGCGCAGCGCTGCACCCACCCGTAGGCCACTTCCCGCTTGGCGCCCTTGTCCACGAGCGCCAGCAGCAGGCGCTCGGACGCCATGCGCCCGCCCGTCAGGTCGAGGTTCCTCTGCATGTTCTCGGGACGAACCTCGAGACCGTCCACCACCCGCGTCATGCGCGCGAGCATGAAGTCGAGCGCGATGCACGAATCCGGCGCGATCACGCGCTCGGCCGACGAGTGGCTGATGTCGCGCTCGTGCCACAGTGCGATGTTCTCGAGCGCGACCATGGCATTGGCGCGCACGACGCGCGCCAGCCCGCAGAGGTTCTCGCTGAGGATGGGGTTGCGCTTGTGCGGCATCGCCGACGAGCCTTTCTGGCCCTTGCCGAAAGGCTCGAGGGCTTCGAGGAGCTCGGTGCGCTGCAGGTGGCGAATCTCGGTGGCGAATCGCTCGATGCCGCCGGCGATCACGGCGAGCGCCGTGAAAAACGCGGCGTGCCGGTCGCGAGGGACGACCTGGGTGGCCACGGGCTCGGGCGTCAGGCCGACCTCGGCCAGCACTTCGGCCTCGATGTCGGGGCCGTTCACGCCGTAAGTACCGACCGCGCCGCTCAGCTTGCCGAAGGCGATCTCCTTCTGCGCGGTCTCGAGGCGGGCTTTGGCGCGCGTGAGCTCGGCGTACCAGCCCGAAAGCTTCACGCCGAACGTGATCGGCTGGGCGTGGATGCCGTGGCTGCGCCCGGCCATCACGGTGGTCTCGTGCTTTTCGACCTGACGGCGTACGGCGCCGCGCAGCTCCTCGAGCGTCGCCGCGAGGATTTTCGAGGCTTCGACGAGCTGAAGCGCGAACGTGGTGTCGACGACGTCGGACGACGTCATGCCGAAGTGCAGGAAACGGCCCGCGTCGCCGACGGTTTCGGCGGCGGCCGTTACGAACGCGATGACGTCGTGGTGCACGACGGCCTCGATTTCGTCGACCCGCTTCGCATCGACGCTCGCCTTTGCGCGAATCTCGGCGGTCGTTCCTTTCGGGATCACGTCGCGGCGCTCGAGCGCGGCGCACACGGCGATCTCGACCTCCAGCATGAGGTCGTAGCGATGCTGGTCTGTCCAGACCGCACCCATCGCGGGACGCGTGTAACGAGAAATCATCGCCGAGAGCCCTGCCGATCCGCTTGGAGGCCGCGGAGTTTCTTCGAGTTCGGCGCCTGCGTCGAGCAGGCGCTGTGCAAGCCATGACACCGGCCGAAAGAACGCGGGCGTGGGTCGCCTCGCGGCGTCGCGGCCGACGGGTGTGGCGCGGCGGGAGGAGCGCTATCGGGACCTGGCGCTGCGACGAAAAGTCGAGCGAAACCGCGACCTCGCCGCGTCTGTCCGGAGTCCGTCCCCGGAGCGTTCGGGATGCAGGAGGCCGTGCCGAAGCGCGCGCCCGCTGCGCGGGCGAACCCCGGCTAGG
>CAYYVZ010000147.1:0-11365 GCA_964475235.1 uncultured Myxococcales bacterium
CGCGCACGAGGCGCTCGAGATGGAGGGTGATCTTCGCGGCGATGCGCTCCCACTCCGGGATCTGCGGCGTCGCGGCGAGATGGTCGAGCTGGGTGCGGAACGCCGCGGCGCGCGTGTCGACGGCGACGGGACCGCGGTCCCAGGCGCTGCGTCGCGACGGAAGGTCGCCGCTCGCGCGCCGGAACTCGCCCTGCACGTGAGCCGACGAGAGGTATTCGACGAGCTTCCAAGCGTCGTCCTTGCGCCTGGACTGCGACGAGATCGCGAGGCTGGCGCCGCCGGCCACCGACACGCCCGGCGAGGCGGGGGACGCAGATGCGGCCGCGCCCGGCAGCGACGGTGCCGGCATCGGCGCCGTCGTCCACGAATCGGCGAGCTCCGCGGGAAGCCGGTTCGACATCTCGACGAGGTTCCACGGCCCGGTCACGAAGAACGCGAAATACCCGGCGGCGAACTCGCGATAGAGATTCGCGAGCTGGGCCTCCGCTTTGCGCGGCGCGAGGTCGCCCTCGAACAGCGACGCATAGAACTCGACGGCACGCCTCACCTCCGGGCTGCGGAAGTTCCCTCGCGTATCGCCGTCGCGAAGCAGGACCGCGCCCTGCTGCAGTGCAAGGATGACAGGCGTCTGCCACTCGTCTACCGGAAGAAAGATGCCGAACGGCCGCGACCCGTCGGCGGCGGCGGTCTCGCGAACGCGGCGCATCGCAGCAGCCCATTCCTCCCACGTGCGCGGCGCCGACATCACGCCGGCCTTTTCGAGGAGGTCGCGCCGGTAGAACAGCAGGCGCGTGTCCACGTACCACGGCAGCGCAACCAGCCGTTCGCCGATCACGTTGGCCGCGAGCACACCCTCGAAAAAATCGCCTCGCGCAACCTCGGAGGACGCCGCGACGCGAGCGTCGAGGGGTTCGAGCGCGCCGAGCACCTCCAGCTCGGCCACCCACGTGTTGCCGAGCTGGAAGACGTCCGGCATCGAGCCGCCGACGTAGGCCGTGAGCAACTTCTCGTGAGCGGCGCTCCACGGCACGCGCTGCACTCGCACGGCGATGTCGGGATGACGGCGTCGGAACCCCGCGAGCACGGTCTCGGCCGCCGACGCTTCGCTCCCCATCGCCCAGAAGACGAGCGGATCGCTCGCTCCGCCGCTCGGCGCACACGCAGTCAGCGACGCGAGAGCCGTCGCCGCGATGAGGCCGAGCATCCATTGAGCGCCGCGCACGAGCCGATTAGACCCGCCGGACGACGCTCGCACAACATTCCCGAATACGAACGTGCACGCCGGGCGCTCGCGGCCGATGCCGGGCGCTAGCGGAACGCTTCGTCGCACTTGGCCCGACGCGCTTCCGGTGGCATAGACCTCGTTCCCCTTTTTCGCGAAACGAAGCATGGAAGAGCGTCAATGATACTCGAGATCGCCCCACTCCAGGTCCGCGCGGGCCAGTCGCCCGCATTCGAAGAGGCCTTCCGCAAGGCCCAGGCCATCCTCTCCTCGATGCCCGGCTACCTGTCGCACGAGCTGCAGCGCTGCCTCGAACGAGAGGACCACTACGTGCTGCTCGTGCGCTGGCGCACGCTCGAAGACCACCAGGTCGGCTTCCGCCAGTCGGCCCAGTACCAGGACTGGAAGGCCCTGCTCCACCATTTCTACGACCCGTTCCCGACGGTGCTTCACTACGAAGGCGTCGCGGGAGCCTGCAGCGCGTGATGGACACCGCCGAGCTTCTCGAGCGGTCCGACCTCAACCTGCTCGAGTACAACCGCGAAGGCGCACGCTCGACGCCGGGCGGGACGGTTCACGAGGAAGACGGGCTGGTTTTCTACGTTCCGGGCCACCGCTTCCCCGTCGGCTTTACCGGCGTGATGCGCGCCGACCGCTCGGTTGCGCCTGCCGACGTGCTACGCCGCGCGCGCGAGTTCTTCACGCCGCGCGGCCACGGCTACACGATCTGCGCGAGGATGCATCGCGACGCCGACCTGGCGGAGTATCTCGCGGCCGAAGGCATCGGCCAGATGGGCAACAGCCCGGGCATGGCCATCGAGCATCGACTTCCGGATGCGCCGCTGCCCGCGGGTGTCACGATCGAACGTGTGAAAGGTGCGGACGCCGCGCGCGAGTTCGCCGACGTCGGCGGAGCGGCCTACGCGACGTACGGGCTGCCGCCCAAGATCGCGCTGCGCCAGTTCTCCAACCCGGCCTACTTCGAGCAGCCCCACATCGCGGCGTTTCTCGCTCGCGTGGGCGGCGCGCCCTGCGCGGCGGCAATGGTGATGGTCACGCACCGCACGGCCGGCGTGTATTGGGTCGGGACGACACCGGAAGTGCGCGGCCGTGGACTGGCGGCAGCGTGCACGCGCATCGCGACCAACGCGGGCTTCGACATGGGCGCAGACGCGGCGGTGCTGCAGGCGTCCGTGATGGGCGAGCCGATCTACCTGAAAATGGGCTACCGCGAGATCACGCGGTATCCGTGGTTCGTCGAGATTCCGTGAGAGATCGCGCTCGATCCCTCGTTCGTGGAGATCACGTGAGCATCTGACGAAACGTAAGGTTGACGCGCGGACCGCACGGCTTTTTCTCCTTGGGGACGCCGTGCTGCCAGCAGCGTTGCGTGGGCCCCTGCATGAGAAGCAGGCTGCCCGACTCGAGCACGAGCCTGCGCGTCTTCTGCGAGCGGTCGGTCTTGTGGCGCATCACGAAGGTGCGCGTCTCGCCGACGCTGAGTGACGCGATCACCGGCTCGGGGCCGAGCTCTTTCTCGTCGTCGCTGTGCATCGCGACGCTGTCCCTTTCACCGCGGTAATAGTTGGCGAGCACGCTGTTGAAGCTCGTGCCGCAGGCCGCTTCCACGCGCCGCCGCAGGTCCGCGAGCAGCGGCGTCCACGCGAGCGGGTCGTGGCGGATGCCGGAGTAAACGTAAGTCGAGCCTTCGTCGCCGTACCATGCGACGAGGCGCGGCGAGACGTACTCTTTTCCCCACATCAGAATGGTTTCGCTGCGCCACGGCGTCTCCTCGACGAGCCGCCGGAGAACCGAGTCATACGGAAGGCCGAGATCCATCGCGCGCAGCAGCGAGACGTCGGCGTCCGGAATCGGAAGCCGCTCGAGCGCCGTGCTGCAGCGAAACAGATCCGCGTTCACCCCCGGAGCGTCTCACGAAAATGGAGACAGGTACATTTCCCACGGATGGGAGGCATCCCGTTCCTTCCGGGCGAAGTTCGGTTGCGACGGGTCGGGACCGCGTTTAAGGCGACTCGCTGGTCCCGTAACGTCGCTCGCTGGAGAAGAGGCCGTCCCGGCCGGGAGTGCGATGATGGAACGATGGTGGCGAGCCGTGCGTAACGGGCAATGCAGACTCTCCGCGGTGCTGTCGGGAATTCTGTTTCTCGTTGCGCCCAACCCCGTCGCCGCAGCGATCGAGATCGAGCAGGTCTCGGATCTCCCCCTTCCGTGCTGCGCGAACGAGATCGACGTGGAGGACGGCTTCGCGTACATCGCGGCCGGAAACTCCGGCCTGCTCATCGCCGATGTGCGCGACCCGGCCGCACCGAAGCCGGTGCTCGCGTACAACCCGTTCGCCGTCCGCGCCGTCACCGTCGCAGGCAATCGCGCGTACATCACCCGCGTCGCCGGATTCTCGATACTGGACATCTCGGATCCGGCCCACCCTGCCCTGCTCGGGACCGTCCCGCTCAAATCCGGCTTCTCGTCCTGCAGCGGGAGCCAGATCCGGATCGATGGCACCAGGGCTTACATCGTCGGAAGCTGCGGCCTGCACGCCGTCGACATCTCCGACGAACAGAATCCGGAAGTGATCGGCTTCGGTACGTTCAGCTTCTCGCTGATCCGGCCGTCGCTCGCGGTGTTCGATCACCACGTCTACATCCAGTACGGCGGCGACCTGTTCGTGATCGATTTCACCGATCCGGAGGCGCCGGCCGGCGTCGGCCCTTTCCCCGGCGTCTGCGCCGAAGATTGCGAAGTGGAGGCGGGGGACGACCGGCTCTACATCACGGGCGGCGGCTTATCGACGCCGTTTCAGGTGCTGGACATCTCGGACCGCGATGCCCCCGTAAGCCTCGGCGACATCGATCAGGACGGAAGCCTCCTCACGTCCGTCGAGGTGCGCGGCAACCTCGCCTACGTCAGTGACCAGGGGAAGATCCTCAACAGCGTGCGTCGAGGAGTCCTGGCTCTCGACGTGTCGGCGCACGGCGACCCCGTCGAGATCGGATACTTCGACACCGACGCATCGGTGGACTGGCTCGACGTGGACGGCTCCATCGTCTACGCGGCGAACAACAATTCGCTGCGAGTCCTGAGCGTGCGCAACACCTGTACATCGGCAGCGGACGCGACGTGTCGGGACGCCTATGCCTGCGAGGTCGGATTCTGCAATGCGGCGACGCAACTCTGCGAGTGTCCGGTCGGCGCCTCCCCCGTAAGCTACGCTGCGCTGGGCGACTCCTACTCCTCGGGAGAAGGAGTGTCTCCTTTCCTTTCCGGGACGTCGGGGGCGTTCGGCAACGACTGTCACAGGTCCACGTTCGCGTACGCGCGAGAGCTGCGGCTGCCGGGACGCAACGGACGCTCCATCGGCGAGCTGGCGGAAGAGCCCGGCTCCGGCTACGCGCTGTCGTTCGTCGCCTGCAGCGGCGCGATCACGACGGCCATCACCGACGAATACGAGGGTGAGGTCGCGCAGGACTCCGTGCTCACCGAGCCGGACGCCTTCGACATGCTGACGATCACGATCGGCGGAAACGACGCGTCGTTCGCGACCGTGCTGACGAAATGCATCGATCAGCTCGATTGTCGCGAAGGGGTACTGGCACCGGACCATGATCCGCGACCGCTCCGGGAGTCGGTGCCGGCGACGATCGAGGCGATGGGGCCGGTGCTTGCGGAACTGTTCTCGGGCCTGCGTGCGGCTGCCGGTTCCGCGCCGCTTTTCGTGGCGGGATACCCCCTGCTCGTTGCCGGGGGCGAACCCTGCGGAGACCTGGGCGTCTTTCGCCACGGCAACAGCATAAGCGCCGATGAGCAGCTGGCCTTGCGTACGTGGGGTGTCCAGCTCAACGCGACGATTCGCGAAGCAGCGGAGTCGGCGGGAGTCCACTTCGTCGATGTCGCGCAACGCTTTGCCGACCACGAAGTATGCGACGCCGAGCCGTGGATCTACGGAATACACGAGGTCAATCACAAGCTCGGCGGAGGCCGCAGCTTTCATCCCACGCGACGCGGCCAGCGCGCGTACGCCGAAGCCCTCGAAGCGTTCATTCGCGACAAGAAGCGCGGCGGCTGGGAACCCGGATTCACGAAGGCGGGACTCCCGCGAAATCCGCAACCTTCGGGTGCATTGCTCGCGGCGCCCCGTGCCGTCACGGCAACGATCGTTTCGACCGGGCTCGAGCTCACACCGGTCGATCGCGCAGGGTGCGGAGAGTTTTCCCACTTTGCGCCTGGAGATCTCGTGGGAATCACGGCGAGCGGGTTCGCTCCGGACGCCGAGGTGCACGTCGTCGTGCGCTCCGGCGGCGGAGCCGTAGTCGTTGCCGAATCCACTGTCACGGCCGACGCAGAAGGCGGACTCGACGACAGCATTGCGCTGCCGGAGGACCTCGCTTTTCCGGAGATTCTCGAGATCTCGGCGGAGGGCGACGCCCCGGGAGGCGCAGTCCTCGTCGCTTCGGTCCTCGTGGAAGTTCAGGCCGCGGCGTCGAACGACTCGGACGGCGACGGGATTCCGGACGCATGCGACCTGTGCCCGCAAACGGAGAGCGAGCAGAACGACCAGGATTCGGACGGCCTGGGCGATGCGTGCGATCCCTGTCCGGACGATAGCGAGAACGATACGGACGGCGATTCGCTCTGCGCAGGAGCGGACCCGTGCCCGCTCGATCCTGCGAACGATACGGACGGCGACGGCGCCTGCGATTCGCTCGATTCCTGTCTCCAGGTCGCCGATCCGGAGCAGCTCGATCTCGACGAGAACAGCGTCGGCGATTCATGCGGGCAGATCTGCTCACGCCCGCTCACGTACGCTCAGGCAGGAGCCACCCCGAAATCGAGCGACTGTCTTCACATCCTGCGCGCGGCCGTGGGCCAGCACGCCTGCGTCCCGGATTGTATCTGCAGTCCGACCGGAGGCCTGACTCCGAAGTCGAGCGACGCGCTTCGCTGCCTGAAGCGCGCGGTCGGACAGGACGTTCCGCTCGACTGCCGGTGCTGAAACACCGCACGGAACACGCGGGGACGGGTACAGGTTTTCCCAGAAAACCTGTACCCGTCCCCGGTTTTCAGTCGCGCACCCAGTGGCACGTGTAGCCGCCGGGGTTCTTCTGCAGGTAGTCCTGGTGGTAGTCCTCGGCGGGCCAGTAGTCGCTCGCGGCGGTCACCTCGGTGACGATGGGCTTCTTCCACTTGCCTGACGCGTCCACTTCCTTCTTCACGCGCTCGGCGATCTCCTTCTGGCGGTCGTCGAGGTAGAAGATCGCGCTGCGGTACGACGTGCCGACGTCGTTGCCCTGGCGGTTGAGCGTGGTCGGATCGTGGATGCGGAAGAAGAAGCGCAGGACGTCCTCGTAGCTCGTCTTCTTCGGATCGAACCAGATGCGCACCGCCTCGGCGTGCCCCGTGTGCCGCTCGTAGGTCGCGTTGGCGACCGAGCCGCCCGTATAGCCAACGTCCGTCTTCACGACGCCGGGCTGCTGCCGGATCAGCTCTTCCATTCCCCAGAAACAGCCGCCGGCGAGGACGGCGACTTCGAGATCGCCTTCATAGGCCGTGCTCTTCGCATCGCCCGCCGCCGGCGCGGGAGCAGCCGCACCTTCCGCAGCCGCCTTGCCGAACAGCGGCAGATACTTCCCATATCCTTCCGCCTCGAGCTTCGAGACGGGAATGAACCGCATCGACGCCGAGTTCATGCAGTAGCGTAGCCCGCCGCGATCGCGAGGTCCGTCGGGGAACACGTGCCCGAGGTGAGAGTCGCCGTGCTTCGAGCGCACCTCGACGCGCCTCGAAAAGAGGCTGTTGTCTTCGTGCTCGGTCACGTTCGCGACTTCGAGGGGCCGCGTGAAGCTCGGCCAGCCCGTGCCCGAGTCGAACTTGTCCTTCGAGCTGAAGAGCGGCTCGCCCGAGACGACGTCGACGTAGATCCCGGGGCGGTGCTCGTCCCAGTACTCGTTGCTGAACGGGGGCTCGGTCCCCTCGCGCTGGGTGACCGAGTACTGGAGAGGCGTCAGCTTCGACTTCAGCTCGGACTCGGAAGGCTTGGTGTAGTTGGCCATGGGATCGTCCTTTGTCGCGGCAGCCGCGACGTCAGAGGAAGCCGTCGCGACCGGCGCGACAGGTTCGGAAGTGGAAGCCGCATCTTCCGCCCCGGCTGCGCGCGCAAGCGCGGACGCCGCGAGGGAGAAGCGGCCCGTCGAAAGGTTGAACATCACCAGCGCGGCGATGGCGAGCCGCACCGACCATGTGAGGGCCCTGCGGAGCAACCGCGGGAGCGCCTGGGGTTCGAGGGGGGTGCGAAAGAGGTTCATCGAGGATCCTGACGCAGCCCCGGCCGGAAAGTTACGCTGCCGTCTTCGGTTTGGGCGGCTGCGACGTGGGGCCCGCCCGGAAGAAGTCGTTGCCCTTGTCGTCGATCAGGATGAAGGCCGGGAAGTCCTCCACCTCGATCCGCCAGATCGCTTCCATGCCGAGCTCCGGGAAGTCGACGACTTCGACCTTGCGAATATTCTCCTTGGCGAGAATGGCCGCCGGTCCGCCGATCGAGCCGAGGTAGAACCCCCCGTGCTTCTTGCACGCCTCGGTCACCACGGGGCTGCGGTTGCCCTTGGCCAGCATCACCAGAGATGCGCCGTGCGACTGGAACAGGTCCACGTACGAATCCATGCGGCCGGCCGTCGTCGGGCCGAAGCTGCCCGACGGCATGCCCTTCGGCGTCTTCGCCGGACCCGCGTAGTAGACCGGGTGGTTCCTGAAGTAGTCGGGAAGCGGCTCGCCGCGGTCGAGCTTTTCCTTGAGCTTGGCGTGCGCGATGTCGCGCGCGACGATGAGCGTTCCCGTGAGCGACAGGCGCGTCGTCACCGGGTGCTTCGTCAGCTCGGCGAGAATGTCCTTCATCGGCTGGTCGAGGTTCACGGCGACAGTGCCGGTCTGCTTCAGCACACGCTCGCTGTCGGGAATGAAGCGGCCGGGATTCGTCTCGAGCTTCTCGAGCCAGACGCCGTCCTTGTCGATGCGACCTTTCACGTTGCGATCGGCCGAACACGACACGCCGACTCCTACCGGGAGCGATGCGCCGTGGCGCGGCAAGCGGATCACGCGCGTGTCGAGCGCGAAGTACTTGCCGCCGAACTGGGCGCCGATGCCGGAAGCCTGCGCGACTTCGAGCACGAGCTTCTCGGTCTCGAGGTCGCGGAACGCGCGGCCCTGCTCGTTGCCGGTCGTCGGCAGGTCGTCGAGGTACTTGGCCGACGCGAGCTTGACCGTCTTGAGGCACATCTCCGAAGACGTTCCGCCGATCACGAAGACGAGGTGGTACGGCGGGCACGCGGCCGTGCCGAGCGCACGGATCTTTTCCTCGAAGAACTTGCGCAGGCCGTCGGGCGTGAGCAGCGCGCGCGTCTCCTGGAAGAGGAAGGTCTTGTTGGCCGAGCCGCCGCCCTTGGCGATGAAGAGAAATTCGTACGAGTCGCCGCCGGTCGCGTAGAGGTCGATCTGCGCGGGCAGGTTCGTGCCCGTGTTGACCTCCTTGAACATGTCGAGCGCGGCGTTCTGCGAGTAGCGCAGGTTCTCCTGCGTGTAGGTCTCGAAGACGCCCTTCGCGATGCATTCCGCGTCGTCGGCGCCGGTCCAGACCTGCTGGCCCTGCGTGCCGATCACGGTGGCGGTGCCGGTGTCCTGGCAGAACGGCAGGATGCCTTCGGCCGACACCTCGGCGTTGCGCAGCATCGTCAGCGCCACGTAGCGGTCGTTGTCGGAAGCTTCGGGGTCGTCGAGGATCGCCGCGACCTGCTTCAGGTGTTTCTCGCGCAGGAGGAACGATTCGTCGCGGAAGGCCTGGTGCGTGAGGTAGGTGAGCGCTTCCGGCTCGACCTTGACGACGTCCTTGCCGTCGAACTTCGTCGTCGTGACGAAGTCTTTCGTGAGGAGGCGATACTCGGTCGTGTCCTCGGTGTGCGGAAACGGTTCCTGGTAGACGAACTCGGGCTTGCTCATCGCCCGTTCCATTCCATGAAAATGGCGCCGGGTGCAAAACCCGGGACGGGTACAGGTTTTCCTGCGGAAAACCTGTACCCGTCCCCGATCTAGTAGGCCGGGACGAAGTCGATGACGACGCGGCTCTGGACGCCGAAAATGATCACCTCGCCGCCGACGTAGCCGTAGTCGTAACCGGGTAGCGGGGCGACCAGCGCCCCGCGCAGCATCGGCGGCAGCGGCTCGATGGAGAGATCCGGCGGCAGGGGACTGCCGACGTTCCACATGCGCTTGGCCTGTCCCGGCGGCATGCAGCCGTTGTTCTTCCTGGCAAGCCCCGGCGGGCAGTTGCCGGTGCGCGTGTATTCCTCGCGGTACCAGCTCTGAATCGACGAGCGCTCGGACGACTCGAACTTCTTCGGGCCCTTGCCTTTCGAGCCCGGGTTACCGTCGCCGCCACCCTTGTTGCCCTGGCCTCCGCCGTGGCTCTTGCCGTGCGAAGCGCTCTTGTCGGGCTTGCCGCCACCTTTGCCCTGGCCGCCTTTGTCCGCGTGGGCGGGCATCGCGAAGATTGCCGCTGCGATCGAAACGACCACGACCTGTCGGAGAAACTCACTCGTACGCATGCCGTCGATTGTTGCCCGATCGGGACACCGGAGGAAGGCGAGCGGCCCGCACGCGAGCGACAATTGCAGCCCGAGCCGCTTGAAGCCCCTCCCCGTATGGTTCACGGTCCGATCGGGCTGCGGGACGCACCGCGTCCGCTATGATGCCGGCGATGCGAACCTCCAGATCGACCCGCCCGACCAGAGCCCCGATCGATGGAATGCGGGCCCGCCGGGTTCCGGCGTGATCGACTCGTCGCTTCAGCTCCTCACCGGTGCCGCGCTCCCGTTCCTGGCGGCCGGCCTCCTCGTGATCGCCGGCGGCACGCTCGGGCGTGCGAGCGGCTGGCTCGTGCTTGCCGCCGCACTCGCGAGCTCGGCGCTGCTCGGCGGGCTCGCTGCGGATCCCGCCGCGGTGCCTGCGTCGTATCGGGCCGCCTGGATCCCGAGCCTCGGCGTCGAGTTTCACCTGAGAGGGGATCCCTTCGGGCTCTTCTTCGCCTTGCTCGTCACGGCCATCGGCGCTCTCGTCGCGCTCTACTCGCTGGCCTACCTTCGCGACGAACCCGCCTCTCACCTGAGGCGATACTACGCCGCGCTCGCCGCGTTCATGGGAGCGATGGTCGGCATCGCGCTCGCCGACGACCTGATCCTGCTCTTCGTGTTCTGGGAGATCACGAGCCTGTCGTCCTTCCTGCTGATCGGCTACCGGTTCGAGAACGCGGAAGCGCGAACCGGCGCCGTGCGCGCGTTGCTCGTGACGGCTCTCGGCGGACTCGTGATGTCCGTCGGGTTCCTGCTCGTCGGCTCCATGGCCGGGACGTTCTCGCTCAGCGCAATCTCGGCGGATCCGCGTGCGGTCGAGACAATCCTCGCCTCCCCGCTCTCGTCCGCTGCGCTGCTCTGCATCCTTGCGGGTGCGTTCACGAAGTCGGCGCAATTCCCGTTCCACTTCTGGCTGCCGAAGGCGATGGTCGCCCCCACGCCGATCTCCGCCTACCTGCACGCCGCCACCATGGTGAAGGCGGGAATCTTCCTGCTCGCCAGAATCGAGCCCGTCTTCGGTGCTTCTCCCCTGTGGGCGCCCGTGCTCGTGACGGTCGGCATGACGAGCTTCGTGCTCGGCGCCTGGCAAACGTCGCGGGAGACCGACCTCAAGGCGATTCTCGCGCGCGGCACCGGCGCGTCGCTCGGCGGCTTCGTGCTGATGTACGGGCTCGGAGCCGGAGGTCAGGACGCGCTGCAGATCCTCAGCCACGCGCTCTACAAGGGCGCGCTCTTTCTCATCGTCGGCATCGTCGAGCATCGCACGCACACGCGCGACCTCGACCGCCTCGGCGGTCTCGCGCGATCGATGCCCGTGGCCTGCGCGGTGTTCTGCGTGGCGGCGCTTTCGATGGCGGGAATTCCGCCGCTGTTCGGATTCGTTGCGAAGGAGGGCCAGTTCCTGGCGCTGGTCGAGAGCGACGTGCTTTCGCCGGCGGCTCGCGCCGTTCTCCTTGCCGGGGGAGTGGCCGGCAGCGCGTTCCTTGCTGCTGCCGCCTGGCGAATGACG
>CAYYVZ010000148.1:0-11291 GCA_964475235.1 uncultured Myxococcales bacterium
CGCCGGCGCTACGAATAATTCAGATCCGTCCCCGATTTCAGCGCGTCGCTTCGATCTCGACGATCCTCTTCTTCAGAAAGGCCGTGATGTCGTCGAGCACGGGCGCGACGAGGAAGCCGATGCCGTCCGACAGCGATGCCAGGATGCTGGTGTGCGTGAGGAAGTCGTAGAAGACCGCGCGCGCCTCGCCGCCGTGATCGCGAACGGCGCTCGCCATGCGCGCACTGCTCCACGGCCGCACCGTGCGGTCGCGGCGTCCATGCAGGAACAGCATGGGCGGAAGGCCGCTGCGCACGAACCTCATCGGCTGCGTGTCGGCGTGGAATTCCTCCGGGCCGAAGATGTCGCGCAGGTCGTCGCCGCGAATCGGGTAGAAGTCGAAGGGGCCCGACATGAGCACCAGACCGGCGAGCCGGTCGGGGTCGGTGCCGTACGTTTCGCTGTAACGGCGGTCCATGGTCGCCAGTGCCGCGATGTGAGCTCCCGCCGAATGTCCCATCAGGAAGATGCGATCCGGATCGACGCCGTGGTCGGGAAGGACCCCGAACGCCCAGGCGATCGCCGCTGCGCCGTCTTCGACGAAGGACGGAAACCTCACCGACGGGTATTTTCGATAGTCGCAGACTGCGACCGCATGGCCGCGCGCGACGAGGGCCTGCGCGACGAAGCGGTACTCTTCCTTGCGTCCGTAGCTCCACCGGCCGCCGTGGAAGAAGACCACAGCCGAGCGAGTCGAGAATCCGGGGCCGGGCTCCTTTGCCTGGCCGGGGTCCGATTCCGGCGCGGCGGCTTCTCCAGAAGAGGGGGCCTGGGCCCACTTCTCCGGGAGGTACAGGTCGAGGCTCTGGCCTCCGTGGGGTCCGTAGGGAAGGTCGCGCAGCACCTGGGTGCTGGCCGACGGGGAAAGCGAGTCGAGCGCCGCAAGCGGGTCCCGGCGGACTTCGGGCAGGTGCCGGGCGATGTCGCCTATCGCCTGAAGGACACGGGAGGCCACGGCTCTTCCTACCTCGGGAAACGCGCGACGCCCAGCCGGAAAGTCGAGGAATTCGTTGCGAAACGCGCCGCGGGCGGTACACTCATTCGCTGTAATCGGTACCTCGTTCCGGGCCCCGGGGGTGTGGTGGATGAATCTTTCGTTCGGCAGAACGGCCGCTGTGCTGGCCGTGGCATTTTCGACTACCTGTCCCGCCTTCGCGGCGGGTGAGCAGCAGCTCGCCAGCCGGCAAACGAGCACGAACGACTTTGCCATCGAGTCGGCACGGCCCCGCCAGGCCGAGTCGAAGAAAGAGCACCTCGCCCGCATCTTCACCAAAGACCTCGTGGACCGGCTCTGGATGGAGGACTACGACGACCTCGACCGTGCCTGCGAGCGTGGCTGGCTCGTGGACGTCCCCGACGATCCCGAGGGGCTGGGCATCTCGATCCGCAAGAGCGGCAACTCGCCGGTCGGCGAGAAAGAGCGCGACCTCGCTCGCCGCTCCAAGCTCTATCGGCTCGCCAAACCCTGTGCTGGTCTGCTTTATCGCATCGCATCGCACCTTCGCGAGGTCGAAGGTGCCGCCTTCACGCCGTTGCAGGTGACGAGCCTCGTGCGGCCGTGGACCTACCAGAAGAAGCTGATGGCCAGCAACGCCAACGCCAACACCATCCGCGCCGGCGTGCCGCCTACCCATGTGTTCGGCCTCGCATTCGACATCCCGCGCGCCGACATGCCGAACGAGCGGGAGCGCCGCCTGCAGCGCTACCTCGACACCCTCGCGGCCGACGGCACGATCGTTTACTTCAAGGAAGGCAAGGCCCAGGCGACTTACCACGTCATCGCAATGCCTGCCGCACATGAGGAGCTCGAAGCGGATTTCTACGAGCTCACGGCCCGGGCCGGACGTACGGCCCAGAGCGCCAGTCCGATGACCTGTTCGGGAAAATCCAACCCCGATTTCGTTCACGACGAAGTCTGGTGGTAGCGGGCCGCGGCGCCTCGGGTGGCGCGCCGCCTCGTTGCGCGACCCTTCGGTCGCGATATAGAAGACAGATTAAGTTTCGGTGGAGGGATCACGCATGTCGTGGAAGCGATTGGTAGCGACACTTTCGGCGGCAGCGGTACTCGGATGGTCGGGCACGGCCTCGGCCGTTGACGAGGAGTTCGGTCGCTCGGGTCCCTACGTTGCGGCCGGCGCTTCCTACGCGTTCGAAGCTTTCAGCGGCAATGCATCCGATCCTGCACCCGACGATGCGTGGGGGTACCACCTCGCGGCCGGCTACCGTTTCAACGAGTACTTCGCCATCGAGGCCACCGGAGAGCACTTCCCGAGCTTCGACGATTCGACCGGCGACGTCGAAATCTGGATGGCCGCGCTCAACGGCAAGCTTTACCCCTTCCACTACTTCGTCCAGCCCTACCTCGCGGCGGGTGCCGGCTGGTCCGGGGTGAACGACACGCGACGCCCCTCGAACGACGACAATAACTCGGGTTTTGCCGCCCGCTTCGCCGGCGGCGTCGAGGTCTACCTCACGCGGAACTGGGGCGGGTTCGTGGAGGCCAGCTACTACCTCCCGACCGGCGACAGCTCGAACTACGACATGGTCCCGCTCAGCTTCGGGGTGTTTTTCCGCTTCTTCTGAGACTTCTCGAGGGCGGTGGATGGACCGGCAGGCCCGTGGGCCCGGCCGGATGGAAAGGGTGGATGCAGGTGGAAACGAGTCCCCGCGGGCCGAGGAGCCGGCCGGGACTGGAGTGGGGCGGCTGTGGAGCAGGTCTCCAGGGATTACCAATCTCCCGACGATGTGCGCCGTAAATGCGGTGCTTTTGTCGGAAAGCTGCTAGAGTCCAAAAGGTCGGGGGCGATGGGAGTGCCCGTTGGGGCAGCTTGACTGTCGCGGCGTGAGTGCGAAATTCCGCGCGCTCTCGGGGTTGAAACAGGAAGCTTTTCAGGAGGCATGTTCATGAAGAAAGGTTTTTACTCGTTGGTAATCGCGTCCGCCGTTCTGGGCGCGTCTTCGATCGCGTTCGCGGGCGCTTACGGCGAGGCCGAGCAGCCTGAGGAGATCCCGGCGCCGGCTCCGGCTCCGCCCGCCCCGGAACCGCCCCCGGCGAGAGTCTACCGCAAGCACGCGGGCTTCCTCACGGACGCAGAGACGACCCGCGGCTTGCGCGGCGAGATCGGCACGTTCTACGCGGCCGAGTATCACCCCTCGAGCGTCGGTGACGTCGAAGCGACCAACACGTACCTGCACCTGTCGTACGGCACCGAGCTCTTCGAAGTCGGCGTGTTCCTGCCGCCGTACCTCTATGTCCACCAGGAGAGCGTCGGCGAGGCCGACGACTTCGGCGACATGAAGCTGTGGGGCAAGGTGATCGCGTACCGCGACGACATCTTCAAGGTTGGCGGCGGTCTGATCGTGACCTTCCCGACCGGAGATGACGGCCTCGGCACGTCGGAGTACGGCTTCCTGCCGTTCCTCACGCTCGGTGCGATGGCCGGCCCTGTCGATATCCGCCTGAGCGGTGGCTACGACGTGTATACGGAGCACGGCGTGCTCGGCGACGTGTACGACCGCTCGGATCTGAACCTCGCGGCCCTCTACCCGGTGGCCGAGAACGTGGTGGTTCGCGGCGAGCTCACGCACAACCACTTCACGGAGAGCGAAGCGGACCCGGTGAACTTCTACCCGGGCGTCGACGTGTACTTCCCGATCGGCAGCGTGGACCTGGTTCTGCGACCGACCCTCGGCATCGGCCTGACCGAGGCTCCGGACTGGCAGATCGGTCTCGGCATCGCCGTCGAGGCGCCGACCATCGGCATGTAAGGAACCCGCGACGTCTCTGTCGCGATTGGAAAAGGCCCGGACCGCGTGAGCGGTCCGGGCCTTTTGCTTTTCGCGTCGCGCGATCGTTCCTGAAAAGGACGTCCGGGCTGGTTGGCAGACACCGTCGAGCGACTCCCCTCCGCACCAGCCGCAGCGCCGCCGTTGCTCACAGTGCAACGAGTGGCGCGCCGGTCGCGCTCTGCTATAGAAGCCCGATTACGAGGGAGGTTCACCAACCGATGAAGATCACCAAGTCCGCCCTGGCCGTTTCGATGATGGTCGTGCTGGGGCTATCGGCCTGTTCCACGCAGCAGTCGGGCTCGGGCGAGCCGGCCAAGAGCAAGGAGCAGGTTCGCCAGGAAAAGATCGCGGCCAAGGAAGCCGCCGAAGCTGCCAAGTATCCGCAGCCGCCGGCCGACTCTCCGCTCGCCAAGGTCAAGCGCGACATGACGGAAGAGGAGGTCCGCGCGATTCTCGGCTCGCCGACGTCGCAGGGCTCGTACGAAACCGGCAAGCGCTGGATTCCCGGATACGGCGCTTTCGCTCCTGACCAGACGCGCACCGAGTACAGGTACAAGGGGCTCGGCCTCGTCACGTTCAACCGCAACCAGTACACGGGCCGTCTGCACGTCGTTCGCGTCGTCTACGATCCGAGCAAGTAAGCGGTGAAGTCCTCGCGCGGATCCTGCCGCGCGGATTCGAAAGGGCCCCGGGTGACCGGGGCCCTTTTTCGTTGGTCGGTGCTGCGCGCGCGTCAGCTCGCGGTGCGCGCTCCTCGAGCCGCGACATACAATCCCGTGAACACACCGACGATCGCGACGATGAACAAGGCAAAGACGACGACGTTCGCGACCGGCAGCGCAAGCTCGAGCCCACGGGTTCCCGTCGATGCGCCGATCACGGAGGCGACGACGTTGGCGTACGCGGCAGCGACGAGAGACCACGCGCAGAGCCGGGCCTTCTTCTCGTCGAGCGCGAGGAGCCCCGCGACTCCTGCCACCGCGAGCACCAGCAGGCCGTTCTGGATTCCCTCTCCGTGCGCCATGCGCCAGGCGCGCTCTTCGCCGGCCATCTGACCGGTGACCACGAGTGCGTACGGGATGCCTGCGAGCAGCCCGAGTACGATCACTGCGATTCCGTGGAACGCCATCTGGCGCCGGATGCTCTCGTTCATTGCCGTTTCTCCGCGAGGCTCCGTCCGGAGCCGGTTGGGTTCGTCGCCCCCCTTCGAACGAAAAAGCCCCCGGAACGCGAGCGTTCCGGGGGCTTTTCGATTCGCCTCGGGGCGAAGCCCGGATCGTTATTCGATCGTAACGCCGCCCATGCTGCTGCCGCCCTTGCCCTGACCGAAGAAGTCGTAGAACCCGACCACGACGTTGGCCGTGACGAGGTGGACGCCCTGGTCGAGCACTTCGAAGAAGTGCTGGTACTCGGTGCGGATGAGCACGTTGTCGGTGACCTTGAACTGCAGGCCCGCGCTGATCGTGAAGGCCTGACCGCTGTCGTGGCGCGGATCGAGCGCCGGCGGCTGCTTGTCGGTCGGCAGCGGGCCCGTCGGGTTGCACGCACCGGTATTCGGTCCGTTGCAGAACTTCGGCGGGTGGCTCGAGAAGATGAAGATGCCGAGGCCGCCGATGCCCTGCACCCACTCGGTGCCGAGCGGCACCCAGGCGCGCAGTCTCGCCTCGACGCCGTCGACGTCGACCTTGGTGTGGTTGTTGTGCGGAGGATCGGTGACGTCGGTCGGGTCGTTGAAGTCGGTGGCCTTGAAGCCGCCGATGTCCGTCCAGCCGACTTCGGCGCCGAGCCAGTCGGACATCCGGTATCCGACGAACGCGGACCACATGAAGTTCTCCTCGTCGTCGAGGTCGTCGACCGTGAAGGCGTCGGGCTGGCCGTCGCCGTTGTTGTCGGTCGGATCGCTCCAGAAGATGCGCGACCCCTTCGACGCCCCCGTGAAGAAGCTGCCGCCTATGCCGCCTCCGGCGTAGAAGCCGCGAGGCTTCGCCTTGTCTTCCTCGGGGGCAGCCGCGACTTCGGCCGGAGCCGTCGTCTCCGTGACGGTGGTCGTCTCTGCCGCCGGTGCGGTTTCCTCGACGACGACGTCATCGGCGGCCTGTGCGCCGACGGCGGCGCTGAGGGCGAGCCCAAGCACCGACGAACCCAGTACGAGCAACTTCTTCTTCATCGATCCCTCCGTGAGATAGCCGGAAGGGCCGCGTGCATCCCCCATGCATCGTGGTCCCGGTCTATCCTGCGTCTTACCATCCAGTCCACCGGGCGGCAATTCCGGCACGCGCGGAGCCCGAATCCCTGCCCTGCGATTCTGGGCCCTTATGCGCGTTCCGCGCGCGGTCTTGCGATGGAGATCATGGCCCGGACGAGCTGCTCGCGGAGGATTTCGTCCGAGCGGGAGTTCCAGCCTCGGGTCTGGACGAGGAGGGGGCGCAGCAGGTTGAAGCCGAGGACGGCGCTGGTGAGCAGCGTCGTGAGGGCGGCGGCGTCGATGCGGCTCGCCCCCGGCATGCCGTCGCGCAGGCGGTCGACCATGGCGTCGAGCGCTTCGCGGTCGCGCTGAACCTCGAGCGAGACCTCCTCGACGTTGAGAAGGCCCTTCAGCAGGCCCCAGGCCATGAGCCGCGCGAAGCCCGGCTTGCGCAGGTACGTGTCGAACACGATGACGACGGCCGGCGCGCTCTGCTCCCAGAACTGTCCGGTTTCCTCGATGCGCCGGATCTCGCGGCCCATCTCCCGGAGGGTGCGGCGAAGCACCGCGCGCAGCAGCCCTTCCTTGCCCCCGAAGTAGTGGTGGATGAGGCCGAACGAGACGCCCGCGTCGCGCCCGAGCTCCGCGAGGCCGAAGCCGTCGGGGCCCTTGCGGTCGAGCAGCGCCTCGGCCGCGTCGAGGATGTCGTGGATCGTCTGCTCGCGGTTGCGGCGCCGCGCGGGCTTGGCCCGCTCGGTCTTCGGCCGCTCCGTCTTCGCTCGCGCGGTCTTCGCGCGCGGAGCCGCGGCGGTCTTCTTGACCGCCGCGGGCTTCCTGCGCGGCTTTGTCCCCGGCTTGGTCCCGGTGGGCGATGCGGACGCCTTCGGCAAGGCTCTGCTCAGCGCACCGTTGCGCGGGCGTTCTTGACGACGGCGAGGCCGCGCTCCTTGACGGAGGCCTCGCAGAGGATGTCGGTGGCCGACTCCTTCCACATCTTCACGACGATGGTTTCGCCGGGCATCACGGGTGCGCTGAAGCGGGCCTTGATGGAGCGGAACTTCGTGGCGTCGCCGCCGCAGTACGCGTCGATGACGCCGCGGCCGACGTTTCCGTACGTGCACATGCCGTGAAGGATGGGGCGGTCGAAGCCGCCGAACGCGGCGAACTGGGGATCGATGTGCAGCGGGTTATAGTCGCCGCTCAGGCGATAGATGATCGCCTGGTGGGGCAGGGTCGGGTACTCGCGCACCTCGTCGGGCTCGCGGCTCGGCGCTTCGTTGCCGGGAGGCGGGCCGGACGGTCCGCCGAAGCCGCCTTCGCCGCGCACGAAAATGCCGAACTCGTTGCGGAAGAGGTCCTTCCCGTCCTTCGTGCGCGTGATCGCCTCGAGCGTGACGAGCGCGCCCTTGCCCTTGTCGAAGATGCCCGTGACTTTCGCACTGGTGAGCGTCTCGGCGCGCGTCGGTACCTCGTCGCAGAGGATTTCGGTGGTCTGCTCGCCGTGCAGGATCATCATCGGATTGATCTCGAAACCGGGCACCGAGAGCACGCCGGTGAGCGCGGGGAACGCGGGAATCACGCCCCACGTCGGGATCGCCTTGAGCGAGTTCTCGTACGTGTAGCGCAGCACCGACTCGCTGGTTGCGACTTCGCCTACGCCGACGCCGAGACCAAGCGCGTAGAGGATGATGTCGCGCTCCTTCCAGTCGAAAGGCATCGCGGCGAGCTCCTGGCCGAGGACCTTCTGAACATCGATCGACATGTCTTGCTCCTGGGGAAATCGGGGTGAGCCGCGAACCGGTGAGCGGCGAAATCCAGACGCCGGTCCGAGGCGATAGCGAAACCGGGGACGGGTACAGGTTTTCAACAGACGCCGGCCCTTGCGCCGGTGTCGATCGAAAACCTGTACCCGTCCCCACCAGTCCCGCGAAATCAGCTCATGCAGTGGGCGAGGGTGGCCTGGGTGGACTCGCCGATGGAGCGAAGCACCTGGGCGTCCGTCATGTCGTTGATCTTGCCCCACGCGGCCTCGACGGCCTCGACGCTGATCTCGTCGGGGTTCATCGCGAGGCCTTTGCTGCGCAGCGACTCGATGCGCGATACCGCACCGGCACCCACTTCGTAGAGCTCGCCGTTCACGTCGATGTTCTCCGAGCAGAGGTAGACGACGAGGGGCGAGACGCACTCGGGCTTGAGCTTGTCGAGCACGAACGGCGGCATCAGCGACTCGGTCATGCGGCTGGCCGCGACCGGCGCGATCATGTTCGTGCGGATGTTGTACTTCTCGCCCTCGAGCGCGAGCGTCTGGCCGAAGCCGACGAGTCCGAGCTTGGCTGCCGCGTAGTTGGTCTGGCCGAAGTTGCCGTAGATGCCCGACGCCGACGACGTGAGCACGATGCGACCGTACTTCTGATCGCGCATGGGGCCCCATGCGGCCTTCGTGCAGTAGTACGCACCCTTCATGTGCACCGCGAAGACGAGGTCCCACTCGGCGTCCGTCATCTTCACGAACGAAGTGTCGCGCAGGATGCCGGCGTTGTTCACGAGGATGTCGATCTTGCCGAACGTGTCGATCGCCGTCTTGATGATGCCGTTCGCGCCGGCCTCGGTGGAGACCGAGTCGTAGTTCGCGACCGCGTTGCCACCCGCTGCCTTGATCTCGGCGACGACCTTGTCGGCCATCTCCGAGCCCTTGCCGCTGCCATCCTGTTTGCCGCCGAGGTCGTTGACCACGACGTTCGCGCCGTACTTGGCGAAAAGGAGGGCGTGGGTGCGGCCGAGACCGCCGCCGGCGCCCGTGATGACCGCGGTGCGGCCCTTCAGTCCGTAATCTGCCATCTGCGTAAATCCTCCGGGGAAACTGGGCCGCGCGCCTCGGCGCGACCGGCGGTCGGGCTTATATGCAGGGTCTTGCAAATAGTAAAGGTCAGTGGAAAGACCGCTGACCATGGAATTCGGCTTCAGCGCAGACCAGGAACAGCTCAAGGCCGGCGTACGGCGTTTTCTCGACGCGGAGTGCCCTCTGGAAAGGGTGCGCGCGGTGATGGCGTCGAAGGATTCGCACGACACGGGTCTCTGGAAGAAGGTCTCCGAGCTCGGTTGGCCGGGCCTCGTCGTTCCCGAGGAGCACGGCGGCTCGGGGCTCGCGTGGGAAGACCTCGTGGTGCTCGCCGAGGAGACCGGACGCTCGCTCTTTCCCTCGCCGATTCTCGCGACTGCCGCGGCAGCGCGTGCGATCGCGGCGCTCGGCAGCGCGGAGCAACAGCAGAAGTGGTTGCCGGCCATCGCATCCGGCGATCTCATCGCGACCCTCGCCGTGCTCGAGGAGAGCGACGACCTGTCCGAGGCCGGCGTCGAGCTCGCGGCGAAGTCGTCGGGATCGCAGGTCACGCTTTCCGGAAAGAAGATGTTCGTGCCGTGGGGCCAGGCCGCCGGCCTCCTGCTCGTCGCCGCGCGCGAAGGTTCGGGCGTGAGTCTCTTCGCCGTACCTGCCGACAGCGCCGGCGTGAAGGTGACGCCTCTTCGTCTCATCGACCAGACTTCGCGCTCGGCGGAAGTCGTGCTCGACAGCGTCGCCGTCGATGCGGCCGCGCGGCTCGGGGATGCCGGCAAGGCCTGGCCCGCGATCGAGAAAGTGAACGACGCGGCCACGGTTGCGCTCGCGGCGGAGATGGTCGGCGCGGCCGATTCTGCGCTCCGGCTCGCCTCGGAGTACGCGAAAGTCCGCAAACAGTTCGGCCAGCTGATCGGCAAGTTCCAGGGCGTCAAGCACCGGCTCGCCGAGATTCTCGTGGACGTCGAGTCGGCGCGCTCTCTGGTCTACTACGCATCGTGGGCCGTCGATCACACCGCCGACGCACGCGCGCACGTGTCGATGGCCAAGGCCTATGCGTCGATCGCGCTCGACCGCGCGGGCGAGGACGGCATCCAGATCCACGGCGCCGTCGGCTTCACATGGGAGTGCGACGCGCACCTCTTCTACAAGCGCGGCCGCTACTGCCGCAGCCTTCAGGGCAGCCCCGAGTACCACCACGAGCGCCTTCTTCAGGCGCAGGGCCTCTAGGTCAGGAGCACCGGCATGGATTTCTCTTTTTCCGAACGCGAAGAAGCCTTCCGCCGCGAGGTCCGCGAGTTCCTCGCGAAGGCGAACCCGAACGCACCCGGCGAGAAGGACGTCGAAGGCGAGGACATCGAGTCTGCGTTCGACCGCCTGCCGAAGCTGATGGCGTGGAACCAGGCCCTCTACGAAAAGGGCTGGGTCGGCTTCTCGTGGCCGAAGGAAGTCGGCGGCGGCGGCGGCGGGCTCATCGAGCAGATGATCCTCAAGCAGGAGTGCGGCCACGCGCGCGCACCGATGCTCGGCCTCTCTTTCATGGGACTGGCGTGGGTCGGCCCGGGCATCGTCAAGTACGGCACCGAGGAGCAGAAGGCTCGCTTCATTCCGCCGATCCTCAAGGCCGAGGAGCACTGGTGCACGGGTTACTCCGAGCCGGGCTCGGGCAGCGACCTCGCTTCGCTGCAGTGCAAGGCCGTGCGCGACGGCGACCACTACGTCATCACGGGCCAGAAGATCTGGACGTCGCTCGCGATGTGGGCGCAGTGGATGATCCTGCTGGTGCGCACCGACAGCAGCTCGACGAAACACCACGGGATCACGTGCGTGCTCGTGCCGATGAACTCGCCCGGCATCGAAGTGCGTCCGATCAAGACGATGAACGGCGAGACGCCGTTCGCCGAAGTCTTCTTCAACGACGTGCGCGTGCCCGTCGCCAACCGGCTCGGCGCCGAGGGGCAGGGCTGGGACGTCACCAAGCACGCGCTCGCCAACGAGCGCAGCTCGATCGCCGAAGTCACGGCGATGGTGCACCACCTCGAGGACCTCAAGGAGCTCGCGAAGAAGTGCCGCCGTCAGGGCAAGGCGGCGATCGAGGATCCTTTCGTGCGCCAGCGACTCGCGCGCATGGAGACGATGATCGAGGCGATGCGGCTGACGGGCCTTCGCTTCCTCACGCGCCAGCTGCGCGGCGAGGAGGTCGGCGCCGAGACGTCGGTGAACAAGCTGCTGCGCGCCGAGCTCGAGGTCGAGATCGGTCGCCTCTCGCTCGAGATCGAGGGCCGCTTCGGCGGGCTCGCCAAAGGTTCGCCGGGCGTGATCGACAAGGGCCGCTGGCAGCACCAGATGCTCTCGTGGCCGGCCTACGTGATCGGAGGCGGCACGCCGAACATCCAGAAGAACGTCATCGCCGAGCGCCTGCTCGGCCTGCCCCACGATGTCTGA
>CAYYVZ010000149.1:0-11285 GCA_964475235.1 uncultured Myxococcales bacterium
GTGATCGCGGTGCTCGGATCGCGCGTCGGCAATCTCGATCTGCCTTACGACAAGTACTGGGGCGACGCCGCCGCGCAGAAACTGATCCACATCGACTTCGATCCGCGCAACGTCGGAGTGTCCCGTCCGGTAGAGCTGTCCGTCGTCGCCGATCTGGCAAGTGCGGTGCCGGGACTCGTGAAGGCGCTGCGCGTCCGTCGCAGCAAGCCGAGTGCGTCAAGCGACATGGATCGCTACCGCGCAGCGCAGGCCGGCTGGCAGCAGCGACTGTTCGCGGCGGTCGCGGAGTGGAACGGCCCCGGCATCCATCCGGCTCACGCGATGATCGCCATCGGCGCGGCGTTCGGGCGGGATGCGGTGTACGCGACCGACGGCGGCAACACCTCGCTGTGGGCCCATTCGCTGCTGCCGCCCACCGCCGCGCGTTCGTACCTCAGCATTCTCGAGCTCGGCATGCTCGGCACCGGCATTCCGTCGGCCATCGGCGCGAAGCTCGCTTGTCCCGACTGCGAGGTCGTGTGCGTCACCGGGGACGGAGCCGCCGGCTTTCACTTCCTGGAAATGCAGTCGGCCGCGCGCGAGAAGCTCAAAGTCACGACGATCGTCTTCGCCGAGGGCTCCTGGACGATGGAAGAGCCGAACGAGCGCATGCTCTATGGCCGCACGTTCGGGACGGCGATGGGGACGGTCCGCTGGGACAAGGTCGCCGAAGGACTCGGCTGCGCAGGGTTCTACGTCGAGAAACTGGAGAATCTCGCTTCGGCGCTGGCCGATGCACGCAGCACCGACGGACCGAGCGTGGTCTGCATCCGCACGGACCGCGACGCGAACCTCACCATTCCCCAGGAGATGTTCGGGCGCTTCTTCGAGGTGTACCAGGGGCCGACGGCCTGAGCGCGGCGGAGACGAGCTGAAGCCGAGAGGCGAAGCGCTGTGCGCCCGGATGCGCCGGTTCGGGCTTGCGCCCCCCGGCGCGCCTCGCTTGCCGAACCCGCGCCCGGAGTGGCATCCTTCCTGCGCCGCCGCGCATCGGCGGCCGAGGAGAGCAACGTGTGAGTGTCTCGAAGTCAGGTGAGCGAGACGAACGGATCCGGGCCCGCGATGCGTTGCTGAGAGCCGCCGAAGAGCTCTTCGCCGAGAAGGGAATCGAAGCCGTCTCCACCCGCGAGATCGCAGCGAGGGCCGGTGTCAACAGCGGGCTCGTCCACCGCCACTTCGGAAACAAGGAAGCGCTTCTTCGGGAAGTGCTCGAGAGCATGACCGCCGAGATGTCGTCCGTCGACCCCGACGGCGACGAAAGCGCGATGCTGATGCGTTTCTTCCAGGCGGTGCGCGAACGCGAGACCTACTGGAAGCTGCTCGCGCGAACGATGCTCGACGGCCAGCCCGTCGACTACATCCAGGGCACGTTTCCGACGATCGAGTTCGCCACCGAAGTGATCCGCGACCTTCAGTCCCGGGGCAAAGGACCGACCGACTTCGACCCGCGCGCCGTCGCCGCGATCATCACGGCCATGGCTTTCGGATGGCTCGTCTTCGAGCCGTGGCTGGTGGCGGCCAGCGGCTATCGCAAGGACGAGACCACGGTAGCCGGACGCGAGGCGATTCGCCTCGTCAAGTACTTCCTCACGCACACGAAGGCTTGAACCTTCGCGACACCGCGAGCGCGGCGACCGTCGCGGCCAGTGCCAGCAACGGCACGAGCCACGGCGCCGCCGCGTAGATCGTGCGTGCGTCCGTTGCGGGAAGCCTCTGCGCCGCGAGCGCGGCCGGGAAGATCCGTCCCAGTGGATCGATGAGCCCGGACTGGCCGCGGTTGGCCACGCGCGCGATCCAGCGCCCGCTCTCGACGGCTCGCAGCGCAGCGACCGCAAGATGCTGTGCCGCGCCGGTTTCGCCGAGCCAGACGTCGTTGGTCAGGACGACGAGCGCATCGGATTCTGCCGCACGCCCGAGCACGTCTGCGCTGAACAGATCCTCGAAGCAGATCAGCACGCCGAGCCCTACGCCGCCGACCACGAACGGTGCGCCCCCCTGCCCCGCCGTAACATCGGGCCCCGGGAGAACCTTGGCCAGCAGGCCCACCAGCGGTAGCTCGGGTGCATACTCGCCGAACGGCACCAGGCGACGCTTCTGATAGCGCGCGACCTCGCCCGCTGACCACAGCTGGGCCTCGTTCCAGAATCCGTTCGGCTCGGCGGCAACCGGGACGCCGAAGAGCAGCGGGGCCTTCCAGTGCTCGGCAATGCGCCGGCGGAGCGCTCTCGCGTGGATCGCGAGACCGTCCTCTTCGATCGGATGGGGAACGGCCGATTCGGGCCAGATGACGAGATCGGCGTGGCCCGCCTCGAACGCGAGATCGGTCTTCGCAACGTAGCCCTGGATCGCGCGGCTGAAGGCTTCGTCGGTCGTCTCGATGCGCGGATCGGTGTCTCCGCCGATCGACACGACGGCCAGCGAACCCTCTCCTGTTGCAGCCGCGTGTTGGGCTTCGGCGAGGTCGCCGGAAGGGCGCGCGATCCAGAGCGCGTGGAGAGCGAGACCCGACGGAACTGCGATCGCAAGCAAGACGGCGCAACCCGCGTCGGAACACGCGCCGCGCCGGACGGCGCGCACGGCCACCGCCACCGCAAGGTTGCAGGACAGGATCGCGAGCGAGAGCAGCGCGACGCCGCCCACGCTCGCCAGCGAAAGAAGGCGTGGCTCGGGTGCCAGTGCCGTACCGAGCTCGGCCCACGGGAAGCCGCCGAACATCCAGCCGCGCATCCATTCCAGAGCGACCCATGCCGCGGGGATCGCCAGCCGGGCCGCGCGTGGACCGCGCCAGAGCTGCGTCGCGATCGCGCCGAACACCGCGACATAGACTGAAAGATAGAGCGAGCCGGCGATCCAGAGCGGAAACGAGAGCGCAGCCAGCCAGCGAAGGACGACGGCAAAGAACACGGTGCCCGCGGCGAAGCCGAGCGCAGCGCCTTGCGCCAGCGTCGCACCGTCGAGTGCCAGCAGCAGCGGCGCCCATGCGACGAACGCGAGCGGCACGATGCCGGGCGTAGGGAAGGAGAGAGAGGCCGCGAGCCCGGCGGCGATCGCTGCGAGCGCGCGGCGCCAGGTCACCCGCCGGCCTGCGATACGACCGGCTCGGCGAGTGCAGCGTCCACGGGAATCTGCACCTCCACGTTCTCCTCGACGGAGAGCTGTGCGACCCGGCCCGCCGCGGCAGCCCGCGCGCGCTCCAGCGAAGGCACGAGGCGATCCGGCATGTCTCCGAGCGTCGAGTACGCGTCTACCGACCGCGCGTACTCTTCGGCGGCAGTCGCGGGATCGGCATTGCGCTCTGCGAGCGCTCCGAGGAACCAGCGCGCGTATCCGACGAGGCGCGTGTCGCCCGTGCGTTCGCCGAGCGCGCAAGCCGCGCTCGCTGCCGCATGTCCTCCGGCGCCGTCACGGGCGGCGACGTGTAGGCTTGCTGCCCGCATCCAGGCGAATGCGGCGCGCGCCGGGTCGCCGATGGCGCCGTGGTGCCCGGCGGCGCGTTCGGCTGCGGCGGCAGCGTCGCCGGGGCGGCGCAGCGCTTCGCAGATTCGCGCCTGGGCGAGCGCGGCCGCGGCGGCAACCTGCAGCGCTTCGTCGCTCGTCGCGGATTGCTCGACCTCGATCTGGTCCTCGAGCGCGGCCTCGGGCTCACCGGCTGCTTCGCGCAGCGATGCCCTGCACGCGAGTGCTGCACGGACGAACGACCCACCGGCGATGCGTGCGCAGCGCAGCGCTTCGTCAGTAGCATCGGCCGAGCCGGTCCACTCGGATCGGAGCAGCGCCAGCTCGGCCGCGAGAGCCGCTTCCGTCGTCGCGGCAAGCCCGCGCTCGAGAAGCGCGAGAGCTTCCTCGGGCGGTCTTTCCTCGAGTTTGGCGATCCATGCGCGGGTCGCGAAACCGGAGGCGAGGCGCTCGGCGCGGCGATCGATCGCACGAAGCGCCCAGCCGGGCAGCGGCGTGCCGCGGCGAATCCATTCCAGCGGCTTCGGCAGCTCACCGGCTTCGAAGGCGCAGATGTCGTCGGCAAGGTCCTCGTCCGGAACGAACCCGGATGCGGCCACTCCGCAGAGAAGTCGAGCGCGCTGCTCCGTCGCCAGGGGAAGCACGCGGCGAATCGTCGTGGCGGCGACATCGGGAGCGGCGGCGAACGCACGTTGCACCAGCGCGGCTCGCGCATCTGGCCCAAGCAGACACACGAGGTCGCCGCTGGCCGCGTGATGTGCGGCGACTCCGCGCTCGACGAAGCCGGCCGCGCCGTCGAGACGGCCACACGGCAGACGGCCCACGAGGACCAGAGGAAGCAACTCGGCATCGATCTCGGGAAGCGCGACCACCGTCTCGGTCGTCGCGACGACGGCGATGCTCGCGCGCGGATACCCGCCGGCCACGAACGCCAGGCGACCCGCGCGAGCCCGGTCGCAGGGGACGATCACGCGCAGCTCCCGCCCGAAACTGCGTTCGAGCAGCACCGGCAGAAGCGCGAGCGCATCGATGTCGTCGGCTCCGTCGAGGACGACCGCCGCCGGTCCATCCCCGGCCGACGCCAGAACAGCGCCAAGCTCGTCGAGGTTGTCGCCGGATCCCGCCAGCCAATCGCGCGCGAACGCCACGGGGAACGTCGCTGCCAGGCTGCACGCGTTCGCGGTCGGCGTTGCGTCCGCGACGACGGCCACCAGGCGCCGAGGATCGCCGGCCAGCGCCGCGGCCGCAGCCGCGAGCGCCGGATCCGCTTCCTCGCGAGAGAGACGTTCCCAGAGCATAGGATGCGCTACCGAGGCTGCCGGACGGCGCGCCGCGCGCCTACGGCCAAGTCTCCGGCGCCGTCACGCCGAGGATCACGTCCATCGCGCGCTCGGCCACCGCACCGATCGTGTTCGCCGGATTTCGCAGCGGGCTCAGCGGCAGGACGCTGCCGTCGATGACGTAGAGACCCGGGTTGTTGCGCACCTGCAGGTTGGTGGCCTGCACCGAGTAGTTGGACGTGTCGCCCATCGCGCAGCCGCCGGTCGGATGCACCGTGGCCGCGACGTTCCAGCGCTCCCAGGGAGTGCGCGCGACTTCGCCGCCGAGCGCGGTGATGATCGACCGCGCCGCGGCGATCGAACCGGCGGGCGGCTGATAGTTGTTGGTGCTCAGGCGCGCGTTCCCGTTGTTGTCGCTCACCGACATGTTTCCGCCGGTGCCGTTCGCCTGCTTGCCGATGATGCCGATGGCGAAGAGGTTTTTCCCGTAGCTCTTGAACTTCTGCTTGTAGGCGAGGCCCCACGTCTTGTCCTTGCCGTTGACCGTCATTCCGGTGAACGCCGACTCGAGCTTGACGGCGGGTCCGACGGGGATCGCGTGCACGTCTTCGAGCACGTAGTCGCCCATGTCGATGTTGCCCATCATGATCGAGCCCTTGTACCCGTCCACCTGCTGCGGCACGAAACCTCCCTGGATGAAGTCCCCGGTGCCGTCGATGCCGTTGCCGAGGCGCGACGTGTCGAAGCTGGTGATGCGCGAGTAACCGGCGGGCAGAGCGACCGTGAGCGAGCGCTTGAGCAGCACGGGGGATTCGATCGCGCCGCCGGCGACGACGACGATGTCGCCTTCGAGGTAGGTGAGCGCACCGCTGTTCACCGTGTGGTAGTTGTACGTCACTCCGCTCGTGTTCCACGACACCACGCGGTAGCGGTTGCCGTAGCGCGCGATGTAGTTCGCCTTCGTGTTGGTGCGCACCATCACTCGGCCGGTCGCGATCGCGTCGGCGAGGTAGGTGTGCTGCATCGTGTTCTTCTTGCCCCACTTGCAGATGGGGACACACCAGCCGCACTTCGTGCAGCCTGTCATCGCAACGGGATTGACCGTCGGCGCCGGCAGGCCGGCTGCCGCCGCACCCTGCTGCAGCACCTGGAAGCGCTTGTAGCTGGTCGCGCCGGGAAGCGGCGCCACGCCGAGGCGAGCCTCGACGCGCGCGTAGTAGGGATCGAGGTGCGCGCGCGTCCAGCCCGACGGCCAGCCGGTGAAGGCGCTCGACGGTGCACGCAGGTGAATGCCCGAGTACACGAGCGAGCCGCCGCCGAGCCCCATTCCCTGCGTGATCACGGCGTCGGTCTGATTGTTCGCCGCCTGCAGCAGGTAGTCGGCCGGGTAGTCGCGGAAGACCTTGAGGATGAACTTGGTGTCCTGCGACTGCTGCATCGTCGCGGGATTGCGGTAGTCGTTGCCGAGCTCGAGAAGATCGACGGTGTGGCCGGCCGAGGCGAAGCGCTTCGCTGCAATCGAGCCGCCGAATCCGGAACCGATGATGATGACGTGTGCCATGGTTCCTTCTCCTAGCCGTCGAGCGAAGTGCGAAGTTTGAACGACCAGTACCGGAGGCTGCCGACGTCGGAGCCCGCGAGGTCCTGCACCTGGAGCCGCCACGAACCCGCCGCCGCCTGCCCGTTGAACGTCGTGACGGGGACGTCGTTGAGCACGACGTCGTCCACGGAGCCGCCCGCCCGGTTCCACAGCGTGAAGGAAGTACCGGCCGGAGAGAGGACCTTGACGACCAGGTCGCCGGAATACGGGTGCTTCACGTACGCGGTGACCAGCACCGAGGTAATCGTGCCCGGGCCAGTGACCGCGATGGTCGAGGTGACGCCGATCGAATTGTTGTCGGGAATGCTCTTCGGCGTGTCGGCGGACGCGTAGGCGCCGGCGGCGCTCGAGGCCGCGTAGCCCGCGCTCGCTCCCGGGAAGCCGATGTAGTTGGTGCCCGCCGAGTTCACGAGGCCGCCGAAGTAGTTGAGCTTGGTGAGAGAAAGCGCGCCCGCGTATGCGTCGATATAGAACGACTGGATCGTCGAGCCGTGGAAGCCCATGCGCTCTTCGAGGGCCGTGTTCCGGTTCGTCGTGGACAGTCCGAGGAAGTCGGAGAACTGACCGACGAAGCGGAACCAGCACCAGTCGTCGAGGTCGGAAACGATCTCCGAGATGTACGGATTGAGGCCGTAGAAGGGGTCGTTGAGCGTCGTGAACACTCCCGTGTCGGACGCACCCGGCGCACCGTCCCAGTTCGGGATGAACGTATCGCCGATCGCGATCATGGTCGCCTGCTGGTGGGCGTTCGGCGTCTCGGGTGTCGTGCTCGGCAGCATCCACGCGGCAGCGTTCGCGTTGCGTGTGAGAAGCGAGAGTCCGTCGGTCACCGTCAGAAGCGCCGCGGCAGCCTGTCCGCTTCGCAAGAGAAAGGCCCGCCGGCTGATGGAGCTTGTGGTTGTCACTTGCGCCTCCTCCCCATGATCACGTCCTCCTTGCCTCGAATCGTTGTTGCTGAAGTGACGCTGCGTGCCGTGGTCAGCGGCGCGTGTACACGATCGTGTGCAGTCCAACGTGCGTTGCAGACAACTGCGTGAAATGTACACGTTTGTGTGCAGTTTTAGAGCGATTCAGCGAAGACGTGAATAGCGCGCGAGGCGCACGGCCGTCAAGAATTTTCTGCGCAGGTGCGTACGAAAACGTGGGAGCGAATCGGAGAGCGCGACGTTGAATCTAGGCGCCGAGCTCGCACTTGTCTGTATTGGCCTGGATCCACCCGAGCAGTTCGTCGTCGACGATGAGCTCGACGCCGGCTCCGCGTTCCATCCGGATCAGGAACGATCCGGAGTTCAGGTACCAGTTCGTGCGGCGCACCTGCATTTCGGCGAACGGCAGGAACAGCGGCGGAGCGCCGACGGAGAACGGAGGCACGATGCGCAGCGCAAGCCCGTCCTCGCAGACGGCGACCGAGACCCCGACGTACTTCGTGAAGATAGGCGCCCCGCCGATCGCGACGAGGCTGGTCAGCCGCTTCACCGCTTTGGCCGGTCGCTCTTCGCTCGACGCATAGCCGGTCGCCAGCAGCCGCCAGGTGTAGTTCTGAAGTCTCAGCACTCCGTAGAGCGCCGCGACGAACAAGACCAGTGTGAACGCGGAAGCCATCGCCTGTCTCTTCTCGGGGATTGCATCTTAGCCTGAACGATGACGATTTCGGGAGCGGCATGCGCTGGCCCGGTCCGATCGACGCGCAGTGGCTTCGCCGCTGGACCATTCGGCTCGGCGTAGCTGCGTGGGTCGTCCTCGCGTTGCCCGTCCTCACCGTACTCTGCCTGATCTCCTTCATCGGCATCCCGCTGGGCCTAGCGATGATGGCGGTACCGACGCTGTTCGAGCTCGTCGCGCTCGCGTACGTGATGCAGCGCCTCATCGGCCGCGACACGCGCCCGGCGATCGCCGCCAGTTTCGCCCTGGCGCTGGCGCTGCTCGGGGCCGTGGCGAGTCTCTGCAACGCGCGTCTCGACCGCCGCGCCGCGGAGTTTCTGGCCGGAGACATGGATACGCTCGAGCGGCCGCTTCGCGCGAAGGCGATCGGGCTCGTGGACGTCGACTCCCACTTCTTCTCGAAGGGCGAGACCCGCTGCCTCGAGCTCTGCCAGCGCCTGCTGCTGTCCGGTGCAGCCGACCGCGTCATCGTACCCGCCGTGTGGTCGGTCGATGGCGCCTGGACCGCCGCGACGCCCGCCCTCGCCTATCGCTTCGAGCAGCGCGAAGCCTGCCCGCCGGTCCAGATCCCCGGCCACGTTCGGGATCCCCGCGTCGACGACGCGAAGCCGGACGAAACGATGCGCCTCGTCATCGCTTCGGGCCGCTGCCTCGTCGAGGAGCAAGCGACGTTCGCGGACTCCGAGGTGGTTGTCGCAACCGGACGCATCCGCCGAGGAGCGAGGCAGCTCGACGCGGGCCTCAGCCTGACTGCCGACACGGTCACCGTGGACCGCGCGAGCGTGTACCTGCGCGGTCAGGCCGGCTTCGAGGAGCGCTATCGGTGGTCCGGAGTGACGGTACTCCCTCATCCGCCCATCCCGATTCCGACGCTCGTCGGCGGAGTCGAGCTCAATATGGAGCCGGGCTTCCTGCGCAACGAGGAGAAAAGGAACATACGGGAGTTCGCTCGCGACTCGGTCCACCCCGTTCGCTTCGTACGCGACGAGCTCGGTCTCGACGTCGGCATTCCCGCGCCGACGGCAGCACTGTCACTCCCCGGGCTCATCACGCGAGGACTCGACTCGCCGGGGCCGCTTGCGCCGGCCATCCGTCAGGTGATCGAGGATTTCTTCGCGTCCCTTCGCGACGCGAAGCAGATCGACGAGGCGACGCGCCTGCTCGCGTTCCGGGCCCTCGACGACCCTCGCGTTCCCGCACCGCGAGAGACATGGGCCCTCGTGCGTGCCTGCGAGAAAGCCGGCGACGCCGTCAACTCGGAGCTCGGAGACATCCTGTTCCGCAAGCTCATGGCGACCGATCCGCGGCAGAAAGAGGATCATCCGAGTTACCTCGGCTATCTCGCTGGTTACCTCGCCAACTCCATCCACATGCTGCCGGCCAATGCCGTGCGGACGCACCGCCGCGAGCTCGAAGAGATCGCCCGGGATCCTGCGCGACGATGGCGCGCCTACCGTGCCCTCGAACAACTGTCGGCGTTCGGCGCCGACGCTGTGCCGACGATGCTGTTCCTCGTGGATGCGGGCGTCGCGCTGAAGAACGCGAACGACGGGACGAACAGCCGCGACCGCGAGGACTGGCAGGGTCCGTATCGAAGCGGCCTCGTCGGGCTGTGCCAACTCGGCGACCAGGGCTCCTCGGCGCTCGCGCCGCTGCTCGAAAGACTTCGCGCGGGAGAACTCCCGACGACCCGTTCGAGCGACGAGCTGCTGCTCACGGCCCTCGTCAGGATCGGAGCCGATCCGGAGACGCTGCGCGGTTATTTCGCAACCGACGACTCGTCGGCGTCACGCTTCGATCGCGACGTCGAGAGGGCGCGTTCCCGACCGGAGTGTCATCTCTGACGCCGCCGGGTCCCTTCACCGCTTCGGGCCTCCGGCTTCCCTGACTCGCTCCGCGCGAGGGGAAGCATCATTCGCAAGTCTTGCGCCGAGGATCGTCGGGGCCCCGACTGTCGTCGAGGCGGCACTTTCGGATCTATTTCGGGCGCTCCGCGGTTCCGGCCCGGTCTTGCGCACGCCGGAGTGAGCAAATTCTCCCGGCATCCTTGCCTAAGCCTGCGTCTGCCTCTAAGGCACCTCTGTCGAGCCGCCTGCGATAGGGCCGCAGCCGCGGGCCCTGAATGAAACCCGGCTCGCAGGGGGAAGGACATGACTCTTACCGGTTTTCGGCGCATCGCCGCCGCGGCGTTTTTCTTTACGGCGGTCACCGGCGCAGCCACCGCCTCCGCTCAGGACGTTCCATGCGCGACCTCGGACAGCGAGCAGCCGGCGCCGATCGATATCAGTGCCGCCGAGCTCGCCGACGCCTGGGAGCCGGAGCGCATCGGCAGTTTCAACATCGTCATCAATGCCGGCAGCGGACTTTCCGGAAACGCCCCCGCGCTGGCTGCGTTCAACCGCGCGGCGGCACAGTGGGAAGCCTATTTCAGCGATCCGATCACCGTCACGATCACCGCGGACCTGGTCAACCTCGGCTCTCCGAGCGTCATCGGTTCGACCTCGGCGGTGGCGGTCGGCGTGCTGTACACCCAGGTACGCGACCAGATGCTCGTCGACGCGGCCGACGAAACCGATGACGCGATCGTCGCTTCCATGCCTACGGCGGCGCAGTTCGCCGTCGCCTTGAACGCCGGTTGGACACACAACGGGGGCCTCAACGCCAACAAGGCGAGCCTCAAGGCCCTCGGGTTCACCGGCCTCGACACCATGCTTGGAACGAGCGACGGCACGATCAACTTCAACTCCACGTTCTCCTTCGACTACGACAACTCCAACGGAGTCGGCGCCGGCCTCATGGACTTCGAGAGCGTGGCCGCGCACGAGATCGGCCATCTGCTCGGCTTCCAGTCGTCGGTCGACCTGGTCGACGCAGCCGTTAACGGCGGGGCCATGTCCGGGTCGGTCGGCGTGTACCTGCTCGATATGCTCCGCTTCCGACTGGACGCCAGTAACCCCGGGACGGTCCCCGCGTTCACGACGACCACACGAAACATGGAGTACGGCCGCGAAAGCGTGACCGACGAGATCACCGTCGAGCGCAGGATGTCGACCGGCGCCTTCGGCGGCGACGGAAGGCAGGCCAGCCACTGGAAGGACGACGCGCTGACGGGCACCTTGATCGGCCTCATGGATCCGAACATCGCCGCCACGCAGATCCGTACCGTTCAGCTCACGGACGTTCGCGCGCTCGACCTGATCGGCTTCGACGCCCTCCCGTGCGGCACCGGCGTCATCGACTCCGGCGAC
>CAYYVZ010000150.1:0-11203 GCA_964475235.1 uncultured Myxococcales bacterium
CGACGACGCCGACACCGCCGGCGTCGAGCACGTCGCTCAGCGTCTGCGCGATCTGGTCCGTCATGCGCTCCTGAACCTGGAGCCGCCGCGCGTAGGTCTCGACCATCCTCGCGATCTTGCTGATCCCGACGATGCGTCCCTTCGGCAGGTAACCGACGTGCACGCGGCCGAAGAACGGCAGCAGGTGATGTTCGCACAGGGAAAAGAAATCGATGTCCTTCACGATGATCATCTCCGAGTAGTTCTCGGTGAACATCGCGTCGCCGATCACGGCGCGGGGATCCTCGCTGTATCCCTTCGTGAAGAAGCGGAACGCGCGCATGACGCGCTCGGGCGTCTTGACCAGTCCCTCGCGCTGCGGGTCTTCCCCGAGCGCGGACAGGATCGCGCGAACGTGGGATTCGCCGTTGCCCGGCTCGTTCGAATCCGCGGACGACACGGCCTCAGTCCTCCAGTTCCTCTTCGTCTTCGTCCCCGCTGTCGTCGAAGTCCGCGTCCTCGGCGACGGCCTCGTCGAGCTCTTCGTCCACCGCCTCGCCCTCTTCGTCGCCCTCGAACTCGCCGCCCTTGACGCGCTGGTACTTGCGGTAGTCGTAGCCGGTGGCCATCGCCATCAGCAGGCCTTCCATGCCGCCTTCCTTCTCGCGCCGCAGCACGCGCAGGCGGTCGAGGTACTCGCGGAAGTCCTCGTTGATGCGGCCGGTCTCGTCTGGCTCGCCGTCGAAGAACTCGCACAGGCGCGTCACCGCGAAGCGGAGTGCCGCAAAGCGAAGCTCGTTCGGGAACGAATCCCACTCGGCCAGCGAGAGCGTGCGCAGCGACTCGTAGCCGGCCATCATCGACTCGAAGCGCTCGAGCACGTAGCTGCCTTCGACGAAACACGCTGCGTTCACAGCCGTCGCGAGGTCGAAGACGTACTTGCCGCGACAGGCCGCGTCGAAGTCGCCGATCGAGACGACGTCGTCTCCGCGCGCGAGCAGCCCGTAGCAGTGCACGGTGCCGTGAATGATGCCCTTCGGGAGCTTGGTCTCGAGGTAGTTGCCGAGGTACTCGGTCTCCTCGTCCATCGTGCGGATGATCTTCTTGAAGTAGGGCGGGATGCGCCGCCTCACCTGCGCGTACGCCTCGAAGATGCGCTCGAACCCGAAACGGTTGTCGATCGCCTTCTTGTAGCCGCGCCCGACGATATGGAGCTGGCCGAGAGCGCGCCCGAGGCTGTTGACGGCCTTGAGGTTGAGCGACCCCGGCGTGGGCATGCGCCCGTTCGCCAGCTTGTAGAGCACCAGGTAGTGCCCCTCGCGCTCGAGGAAGTGACGACCGCGCCGGTCGGCTACCGGTCTCGGACTCGGGAAATTGTGTTTCTCGAGAAACGAAAGCAGCTCGAGCTCACGACGCAGGTCGAACTCGTCGTCGAGCGAGCGAACCTGCAATTCGTAGACGGTCTTGGCGATGTCGATGAGATGCCGCTTGTTGCCCCACTGCGGAATCGGCCCGGTCGCAGGACCGAGTTTTCCGAGTCCGTATTCCGCGGCGATGTCGGCGAGTGCCTTCTTGTCGAGGGCGAGTGGTTGAAGCGGCATCGGGTGTTTCGTCGTGCCTGATGGAGGGCGGAAGACGTAAAGCCGAGCGGCTTATCCAGCCGCGGCACAGCGAAGTCAATATTCGGGCGCAAAAAGAGCGAAGGTCGCGGCGGCGGCGAGCAGCGCTTCGCAGCGGGTTCAGAGCGACCGGGCGCGCTCCCGATGCGCGGCCGACTCGCGCGCGAGATGCTCGCGATACGACGCGACCTCGCGTTCGCGCCGCGCATCGTCCCATCCGAGGCGACCGGCGAGGATGCTCGCGACGGTCTCGATGACACCCCCCTCTCGCTCGCGGCTTCGCAGGGCGAGGGGGACGCGTCGTCCGAGCACGTCGTCGATCGAGCAGGCCATCTCGTACTCGACTGCGTGCACGATCTCGGCCACGAGGTCGGGCCGATCCGACACCGCCCGGTTGCCGAGACTTTCGTCCCCGCGAACCAGCGCGGCGACTTCGCCGGCCACCGACCCGTAGCGGCGCCGAATGTGCTCTTCGCGCGATTCCGGCTCGTTCTCGGCGGCTTCGCCGGGCGGGAAATCCGCTCCGCCGGGCAGCGGAACTTCCGCCGTGCGGCAGGGCCCCACCTTGCGGCCGACCTTGCCGGCGGCCCGATCGACGAGCACTTCCGCCACTTTGCGGTGCGTGGTGAGCTTCCCGCCGCCGAGCGACAGCAGGCCGGCGGGGCTTTCGAAGACCTGGTCTTCGCGGCTCACCTCCGAGGCCGTCCTCTCGTCTTCCGGGGCGACGAGGGGCCTCAGGCCCGCCCAGGTCGCGATGATGTCGCCCGCCGTGACGTTCGCGGCCGGGAACGCGCGATTCGCGGCCGCGAGGATGTAGTCGATGTCTTCGGGCTCGGCGCGCACCTCACCCGGGTCGCCGTCGAAGAACGTGTCGGTGGTTCCCACCACGGTCTGGCTCTGCCACGGGATCGCGAACATCACGCGACCGTCTGTGCCACGGATCACAATGGCGTCCCGGTTCCCGATGCGCGAGCGGTCGAATACCGCGTGCACCCCTTTGGTGAGCTTGAGGCGAGGCGGCGCTCCCCCGTCGTCGAGGCGACGCACGTCGTCGAGCCATGGACCGGCGACGTTCACGAAGGCCCGCGCGTGGACCGAAGCCTCCCGGTCGCCGAGACGGTCCGCCACGCGTGCGGACACGACGCGCCCCGTCGAGTCCTTCTCGAACGCCGTCACTTCGGCATGGTTGAGGATGGCCGCCCCCGACGCGCGTGCCGCCAGCGCGGTCTCGAGCGTGAGCCGCGCATCGTCCGTCCAGCAGTCGTAGTAGAGGGCCCCGCCGCTCAGCCCCTCCGAGGCCAGCGCCGGCTCGTGCTCGCGCAGCGCCGCCACCGTCAGGTGCTTGTGACGCGCAACGTTCTGGAAGCCCGCGAGAAGGTCGTACAGCGTGAGCCCGATGCGCAACTGCCACACCGGCGTAGAATCGTCGTCGTAGATCGGAAAGACGAAGCGCTGCGCGCGCACGAGGTGAGGCGCGATCTTCGTGCGCAGCACGTCGCGCTCGCGGCACGACTCGAGCACGAGGGCAACGTCGCCCTGCTGGAGGTAGCGAACGCCGCCGTGCACGAGCTTGCTCGAGCGGCTGCTCGTGCCCCACGCGAAGTCGCGCTTCTCGAGCAGCGCCACCGTCATCCCGCGAAGCACCGCGTCGCGCGCGACGGCGGCGCCGTTGATGCCTCCGCCCACCACGCAGACGTCGAAGGTCTCGGCGGCCAGCCGTTCCCACGTTACCTCGCGCTGGCGCAGGGCCCCGGCGTGCATCCCGGTCATGGCCTTTTCCCTTCGCTCGGCGATGGCATCGCCTCTGCCACCGGCGATCTCGTCGTCTTCACAGGCGATTTCATCGCACGCCCACCAGCTTGTGGATCTGCGGCAGCACCCGCGTGTCGGGCACGCTGCGGGAAGCGAGCGCGGCCAGCTCGCCGAGTCGGGCGGTGCCGATTCGCCACTCGGCGCTGCCCGGATCGGAAACGGGCTGCACGTAGAGCGTCGCGCCGGGCGCAGTCTCGGCGACCAGCGCGGCAGCGCGCTCGACCTCGGCGGGATCGGTCGCGGCGTCGACGGGCATCTTCACGTAGAGCTCCGTGCCGCGGCATGCCTCGAGAAACGCGCGGTGCCTGTCCCAGAACGCGGCCTCGCCGGTGTTCGACGGCAGCTTCACGTCCGCCGAGACCACGGCGATGCCGCGCAGGACCGCCGCGAGCGAGCCCGTCAGCAGCGCATTGGTTTCCAGCAGGCACGGCCGCGCCGGCTGCGTCTTCGCGAGCCACTCGGCGAGAAAAGCCCCCTGAACCATCGGCTCGCCGCCGGTGACCGCGATCATCGCGATCGAAGGGTCCTCGTCGATGCAGCGGGCGACGATCTCCGCGAGCCGCGAAAGCGGGAGCGGATTGACGAGGACCTCGCGGGCACCCGACGGGTAGTCCACGCTGCATTCGGGAACCTTCACGAGAGAATCGGGTGTGTCGCACCATGCGCAGCGGATGTTGCAGCCCGCGAAGCGCACGAAGAGATGGCGCTGCCCCGCGCGCGAGCCTTCCCCCTGGAAGGACGCGAATACTTCGCTCAGGTATGCCGTGGGCTCGCCGGCAGCCATCCGGTCCGCATAACACGAAACCGCCGGGAAAGCCGCGCTGCTCGTCAGGCAGGCCCGGCAGTCGGCTCGGGCGCCGCGACGGCCACCACGAGGTCGCCGACGTTCGTTCCCGTCGGCCCGGTCACCACGAGGTCGCCGGCTGCTTCGATCGCAGGCTCGGTGTCGAACGCGGCAAGAGCGGCCTCGAGGGGAAACCCCGCTTGCTCGGCGCGCCTAGCCGTCCCTCCGTCCACGATGGCCCCGGCCGCGCGGCTCGAGCCGTCGCAACCGTCGGTGCCGGCGACCACGACAGCGAGATCCTCCCGGCCGGCGATGGCGAGCGCGAGGCGTGCGGCAAGGTCGAGATTGCGACCCCCGCGGCCCGCCGCGCCCGCCGGGACCGCCACCGTCGTTTCTCCTCCCAGCAGGGCGGCGCGCGCGGTCTCGCCTTTCTGGAGCGCCGTCGTCACCTGCGCGACGCACGAGACAGTCGCACCTCTCAGGTATTCCGGCGACGTCGCGACGCAGTAACCGCGGCGCTCGAGCTGCCGGCGCGCTCCCGCCAGCGCGTGGTGGATCGAGGCGACGACGGTGAAATCTGGCACCTCGATGCGACCGCGCTCGTCGCCCGTTGTCGTCGCATCGCGTTCGAGGCGCGCGGCGATGCGCGTCGGGAGCGCAAGGCCGCAGCCGCGAACGATCGCGATCGCGCGGGCCGCGGCTTCCGATCTCGAGACCGGCGGCGGCACCGTAGGACCGGAGCCGATCGCACCGGGATCGTCGCCCTCGACGTCCGATATCGCGAGAGTGGTGACGTGCGCCGGGCGCGCTCGATGCGCGAGACGGCCGGCTTTTACTTCCGACAGGCAGCCGCGCACCAGGTTGATCCCCGCAATGGAGAGTCCGCTCGTCACGAGCAGCTCGTAGGCGCGGAGAAGGTCATCCTCGTCGATTCCGGCGCCCGGCACTTCGAACAGCGCGGAGGCGCCTCCCGAGACGAGGAAGAGAAGACTGTGGGCGGCGCCGAGACGGTCGACCTCGTCGAGAATGCGCCTGGCAGACCCGAATCCCTCGGCCGTCGGATGCGGGTGTCCGCCGTGCAGCACGACGGTCGATGCGGGAAGTCCCTCTGCGCTGGTACCGCGAGGAATCAGCACGATGGAGCGCGTGGCCGTGGAGAACGCCCCGTGAGCGCCGCGCATCATGCCGGCAGCGGCCTTGCCGACGGCGACGACGAGAGAGAACGGCGGGAGACCGGGCCGCGCTGCGAGCGCAGCCGCGACGCAGGCAGCAGGATCCACCGCGGCAACGCCCGATTCCCACGCGGAGAGGGCGTCGGCGCGCAGGCTCGAGCGCAGGTCTACTTCAGAAACCGTCGTCCTCGGTCTCGTTGGCCGGGTAGCGCGGCGACGCCATTCCGCCGGTGTCGACGTGCATCGTGCGCTGCGCCTGCTCGTGCTCGTCCTGGCACGTCACGCAAAGTCGCGTGAACGGCATCGCGTCGAGACGGCCGGAGACGATCTCGCCGCCGCACTCTTCGCACTCGCCGTACTCGCCGGTTTCGATGCGCTGGAGCGCATCCTCGATGAGCTGGAGCTTCTTGCGCTCGCGATCGCCGAGCAGGAGGTTGATCTCCCGGTCGCGCTCGTCGCTCGCGATGTCGTAGGTATCGCGGCCTTCGCCGGCCTCGCCCTCGCGACCTTCCTTCATGTCCTGCTGGATGACACGCAGGATCTCCTTGCGCATCTCGAGCAGCTTGGTCTGGAACTTGTCTCTGTCGCGTTTTCTCATCGGCTCACCCCTTGCCCGGCGAAAGGCGCGACACCTTAGTGACGGGGTTGCCGTTCGTCAACGGACTTTCGCCCAAAAAAGCACGAAAGATCAGGCCACTTCCCCGAACAGGTCGATTCCCTCGGCGCCGGTGATGCGGACATCGACAATCGTTCCGCGCAGTTGCGCAAGGTTACCGTCGAGAAGTGTGACACCGTCGATCTCCGGCGCCTGGATGTCGGTGCGACCGAACCAGGTGCCGTCCTCGTCTTTTCCGCACACGAGGACACGCCGGGTGCGTCCGACCTCGGCGTCGAGGTGCGCCGCGGTGATCGGCTCCTGAATCGCCATGAGGGCGTCGCGACGGTCGGCGGCGACGTCGGGATCGACCTCGCCGGCGAGCCCTTCGGCCCCGCTCCCTTCCTCCGGCGAGTACGCGAACACGCCGATGTTGTGGAAGCGCGTCTCCTCGACGAAGTCGCACAGGCGCTGGAAGGCCTCGTCCGTTTCGCCGGGGAAGCCGACGATGAACGAGCTGCGGATGGCTGCGCCGGGGATGCGATCCCGTATGCGCTCGACGATGCGCCGGATCTGCCCGGTGTCCTTCGCTCGCCGCATGAGGCGCAGGACTTCGCTGTCGGCGTGCTGCAGCGGAATGTCCACGTAAGGCACGACGTTGCCCACGTCGCGGATGGCCTCGAGGGCAGTGTCGGTGAGCGTGCTCGGATACAGGTAGAAGCAGCGCACCCGCTCGAGGCCACGCACACGGCCGAGCCGCCACAGGAGCTGGGCGAGGCCGTCCTTCAGGCCCTTGTCGCGGCCGAACGCGGACAGGTCCTGCGCGATGAGGTTGAGCTCGACGATGCCGCGTGCGGCAAGGCGCTCGGCCTCCGCCGCGATGTCGTCGATGGTGCGGCTCTCGTGCCTGCCGCGAAAGCTCGGGATCACGCAGAACGAGCACTCGTGGTCGCAGCCCTCGGAGACCTTGAGGTAGGCCGAGCCGTCGGTCTCGGTGACGGCACGCTCCATGAGCGCCGACGGGAGGTAGTGGTGCGAGCCCGCGCGGAAGAGCTCGCCCCCTTTCGCCTCGAGTGCGGCGGGAAAACGGTCGAGCGCGCCGGTGCCGACCATCGCGTCGATCTCGGGAATCTCTTTCGCGAGCTCGGCGCCGTAGCGCTCGGCCATGCAGCCGGTGACGACGAGGCGGCGGCCTTCGCGCGCGGCCTTCACTCGCGCCAGCTCCAGGATCGTATCGACCGATTCCTCGCGCGCTGCGGCGATGAACGCGCACGTGTTGACGACCAGCACGTCGGCATCGTCGGGGTTTTCGACGACGGCGTGTCCGTCGGCCAGGGCGCGGCCGAGCATGAGCTCGCCGTCCACCTGGTTCTTGGGACAACCGAGCCGCGCGAGATAGATTTTCTTTTGTTCCATTTTCGGCGGCGCTCGCGCGCCTTCGTTCTGACGCGCTCGCACCCATCTCACCGGCGCGCTCTCGCGCGCCTTCAGTCGCGGAAGTTCTCGAACTGCAGCGGCAGCCCGTAGTCTCCCTTCTTGAGGAACGCGATCGCTTCCTGGAGATCGTCTTTCGATTTTCCCGACACGCGCAGGCTGTCGGCCTGGATCGCCACCTGCACCTTGAGCTTCGTGGCTTTCACTTCCTTGACGATGGCCTTGGCCTTGTCGGTCTCGATGCCCGCCTTGATGCCGATCTTCTGGCGCGCGCGGCCGCCGCTCGCCGGCTCCACCTTGCCTTTGTCGAGCGTCTTCAGCGACACGCCGCGCTTGGCGAGCTTGCCCTCGAGAACCTCAACCGCGGCGTTCACCTTGAACTCGTCCGCCGATTCGATCTGGAAGGCCTTCTCCACCAGCTCCATCTTCGTGTCGCTGCCCTTGAAGTCGTAGCGCTGCGTCACTTCCTTGACAGCCTGGCCGAGCGCGTTGTCGACCTCGTGCCAGTTCACTTTCGAGACCACGTCGAACGTCGGCATAGGTTTGGAGAGACGCGAAGGGATGCGGTCAGAAACCGGCTTCGCTGTCGGAGATGATATCGACGCCTTCCGGCGGGGTAAAGGTAAAGCGCGCCTTGTCCCTTCCGTGGTTCCGGCGCGGCTCGGCGAAGGTCATTTTCGTGGTCGAACCCGCGGCATCGTGCACCACGACCTCGCGAATATCGAAAGTGTCCGCTTCGAGCAGCACCTCGAGATCGCCGGTGCCTTCCTGGAGCGGTTTCAGCAGGATGCGCACGCTCGTCGCGTCGGGTTTGTTCAGCGTCGCGGTGTAGCGCTCGCTGACACCCTCGCGTCCCGCGAGCAGTTCGACGAGCCCCCCGCGGCCGAACGCCTTCGCGTAGGGGATCTTGTAGACCTGCTCGAGATCGGGCTGGTAGAGCCAGATCCACGTGCCGTCGCCGACGACCGTCTGCGGAGGCCCTTCGGTGTATTCCCAGCGCACGAGCCCCGGCTTCGCAAAATAGAAGCGGCCCGCGCTTTCGACACGCGAGCCGACGTCCGGGACTTCGATGATCTGGCGAAAGCCCGCGGAGTAGTCTTCGGTTTCCGACCAGCGCTTCTCGTACGCTTTCCAGACGACTTCGGCTTCGGGGCTCGACGGTGCGGGAGCGGGGCGCGTCGCTTCGGCGGGTTTGGCGGGTTCGCCGGGCTTTGCGGCTGCGGCGGGCTTTGCGGCCTCCGCGGGTTTTGCTGCTTCCGCAGGTTTCGCTGCTTCCGCAGGTTTCGCAGGCTCGGCAGGTTTTGCTGCCCCCGCAGGTTTCGCAGGCTCGGCAGGCTTCGGGGGTTCGGCTGACTTCGCGGCGTCCACTTCGGCGGCCGCTTTCGCCGGCTCGGGGTTCTTCGCAGACGCGTCCGCGGGCTTCGTCGCCGCGGGCTTCTCGATCTTCGGCCTGGCCGCGTCGGCATTCGTCGTCGTCGCGGGCGGCGCTTCTTCCGCAGCGACGCGGCCAGCGAACACGACGGTAGCGACGAGCGCGAGCAGCGCTTCGGCGAAGCGCCGGGGTCCTGGGAGAATACGTGGGGTCACGGTCAGAGGGCCGATACGAGCACTTTGCGCGGCTTGGCGCCATCGGCGGGGCCTACCACCCCTTCGCGCTCCATCATCTCCATGATTCGGGCGGAGCGGTTGTAGCCGATCCCGAGCTTGCGCTGCAGCCACGAGGTCGAACCCTGCCCGTGTTGCGTGACCAGTTCCACCGCGCGGTCGTAAAGCTCGTCGTAGACGTCCTCGCCGTCTTCCTCGCCGTCCTCGTCGCCGGACGCGCCCTCGAGGATGTCCATGCGGTAGTCGGGCTCGCCCTGCCCACGCAGGAAGTCGACGATGTCCTTGATCTCGCCGTCGCTCACGAGGCCGCCGTGCAGGCGCTGCAGGTGAGACGTGCCGGGCGCCATGTAGAGCGCGTCGCCGTTGCCGAGAAGGCGGTCGGCGCCGACCGTATCGAGAATCGTTCGCGAATCGGGACGCGACGTCACCTGGAACGAGATGCGTGACGGGAAGTTCGCCTTGATGAGGCCCGTGATGACGTCGACCGACGGACGCTGCGTGGCGACGATGAGGTGAATGCCCGCGGCTCTCGCCTTCTGCGCGAGGCGGGTGATCGCCGACTCGACCTCGCGACCGACCGTCATCATGAGGTCGGCGAGCTCGTCGATGATCACGACGATGCGCGGCAGGTGCTCGTGTCGAAGCCCGGGCTCGGGAGCCGCGACGACTTCTTCCTCTTCGCCCTCCTCGCCTTCCTCCTCGACGGGCGCTGCCTTGGCCTTGCCCCTGGTCTTGGCGGCCTCCGCCTCCGCGGCGGCCGTCTCTTCCGCGATGCGGCGGTTGTAGTCGTCGAGGCTGCGGACCTTCTTGTCCTTCATCAGCTCGAAACGGCGGTCCATCTCGCGCATCACGTTGGCAAGCGCGGCGGCGGCCTTCTTCACGTCGGTGACGACCGGGACGAGAAGGTGAGGGATGCTCTCGTAGAGCGACAGCTCGAGCATCTTCGGGTCGATCATGATGAAGCGCACGTCGCGCGGCGTGGCTTTGCAGAGAATCGACACGATGTAGGTGTTGAGCGCGACGGACTTGCCGGTGCCGGTGGCGCCGGCCATGAGCAGGTGCGGCATCTTCGCGAGGTCGGCGAAGGCGGGAAGGCCCGTCGTGTCGCGGCCGAGCGCGAGGACGAGCGCCGAGCGGTGCTCGCGGAACTCGCCCGAGTCGATGAGGTCGCGCAGCCCGACGATCGCGCGGTTGCGGTTGGACACTTCGATACCGACGCAGTTCTTGCCGGGGATCGGAGCGACGATGCGCACGCCGTGGGCGCGCAGCGCCATCGTGAGGTCGTCGCAGAGGTTGACGACGCGGCTCACCTTGACGCCCGCCTCGGGCTCGAACTCGTAGGTCGTGATCACGGGGCCGGGACGTACGGCGGTCACCCGGCCGCCGACTCCGAAAGTCGCGAGCTTCTGTTCGAGAATGGCGGAGCTGTCGACGAGCGCCTTCTCGTCGACGTAAGTGGCGCGGTCGTCGTGTTTGCCGAGCAGGGCCGGCGGCGGAAGCCGGAAGTTGTCCGGGCCCTCGCCGAAGCGGAATTCGGCCTGGTTGGCCTCGCTCTTCGCCTTCTTGTCGCGCGCCTTGGGGCGCAGCACCTCGATGATCGGGGACGAACGGCGCACCGGCGCGGCAGGCGCCTCGTCGCCTTCCTCGTCGTCGTTGGCAGCGACGGGGCGGCGCACGATGCGCGGCTCGTTCGCACGTTCGGTCTCGGCTGCCTTGCGTTGCAGGAAGGACGGCAGCTGCGGGGCACGCAGCGACGGCATGCGCAGCTTGCCGAGCACGCCGCGCACAGAATCCGAGACCGCCTGGCGCGCGTGCTCGAACGCTTCGTCGACCTTCTGAGCCAGCCTTCGCAGCAGCTCCGAAAGCGCGTGGCCGGTGATCATCATGAAGTCGAGCAGGAAGAACGAGACGAGCAGCACGAGCGACCCGCCCTGTCCGAGCCCCTGCACCATCAGCGTCGCGAGGAAACCGCCGACCCACCCGCCGGCCGACTCGGGCGCGACGTGGGGCCGGTACACGCCGAGCGTCACCGACACGAGCAGTAGCAACTGGATCGCACCCACCCAGCGCACGGGCGTGAGGCGAACGGTGCGACTGAGAAAGAGAGCAGCGCCCGCCGCCATGAGCGCGAACGGAAAGACGTACGCGCCGTAGCCGAAGCCCTGCGTGAGAACGTTGGCGAGCGTGAAGCCGAGACGGCCGC
>CAYYVZ010000151.1:0-11092 GCA_964475235.1 uncultured Myxococcales bacterium
GTGACGGAAGCCGGTTATGCGATGCCCTTGGATCTGTGGGTGCAGTTCGCGCGGCTGGGGCTGCGCGTGGTGGAATTGCCCGTGCCACGAATCTACACGAACGAACAACGTTCGTTCGGCCCCGCACTCGAAGCTCGTTTCGTATCCGACGACATCAACGCGATCGTCGAGAACGAATGGGTCACCGGCCCGTTCGATCCGCTCGGCATCGTGACGTCGTTCTCGTGGTGGGGAAGCGACCGGCCGGATTCCGTCGCGTGGCGGCCGGCGACGACGCTCGGTTTCGCCGTCGATCGCATGCTGTTCGGCGTCGAGCCGGCGGGGTTTCGCGCCGTCAATTTCGTGCTGCACGCGGTCTGCGCCGGGCTCGTGTTCGCGCTCGCGCGAAGCCTCGGGCTCGCGCTCGCCGGCGCGGCGCTCGCGGCAGGCCTGTTCGCGCTGCTGCCGATTCACAGCGAGGCGGTGATCTGGATCGTCGGCCGCGCCGAGCTCGGCGCGGCGGCATGCTTCCTAGGCGTGGTTCTCTCGTGCCTCCGGTACCGGCGAAGCGGCGAGCCGTGGACACTCGCCGCCGCGGCCGTCGCGATCGCGGTCGGCATGGCGTTCAAGGAGAACGCGGTAACCGCGCTCGCCGCTCCCGCGATCCTGTTCCTCACGAGGCCGCGGGAAACGCTCCCGGCGGGAGGAGAGGCGGCTCCGCAAGGCGGCGCCGCGCAGCTCTCGCAACGCGTCGCGCCGCCTTCGCGAGGTGTCGCCGAGCCGGCATGGCGGCGCGACGCCGCGGCGACCGGCGCGCTCGCTCTCGGCGTCGTGGTTTACTCGCTGCTGCGCTGGAATGCTGGCGGCGCCCCGGCCGTGCCCGACTCGGGCTCGTTGCTCGACAATCCGCTCTCGGTCGTCGATCTGCCGACGCGGCTGCTCGGAGCCTTCGCGGCATTCGGCCGCTACGTGGCGCTGACCTTCTGGCCTTCGTCGCTCAGCGTGGACTACTCGTACGACGCACTCGGAATCGGAACGGGATTTCGCGCGAACGCGGACTCGGCCGTGGCGCTGGTCTTCGTCGCGGCGGCCGGCGCCGCGGTGGCATTCGCCGGCGAACGCCGCCGTATCGTCGTTGCCACGCTGCTGCTCGCGGCCGCCGCGTTCTCCATCGTCTCGAATACCGTGTTCGTGATCGGAACGATCCTCGGCGAGCGCCTGTTCTACCTTCCGACGGCCGGCCTCTCGATCGCGGTCGCCGCCGTCGTCGAACCCGCTCTGGCCGGCCTCCGTCGCCGCTCGCCACAGTCGATCGCGACGGCAGCTGCGCTGGCCGCCTGCGCCGCCCTGATGGTCGCCGTAAACCGCGACCGTGCGACCGAGTGGACGACCCCGGTTTCCCTGTTCGAGTCGGCCGCCCGGTCCGTGCCGCGAAGCGCACGGGCGCGCATGGAGCTCGGCACCGCCTACGGAAATGCGGGGCGCGTCGACGAAGCGGTGGCGCAGTTCGAGCAGGCGCTGGCCATCCTTCCCGACTACGCGGCGGCCGCCTACAACCAGGGAAATGCGCTCGCGCGTGCGGCGCGATACGACGAGGCCGTTGCCGCCTACCGGCGTGCACTCGAGGCCGATCCGCGCTTCACGCGCGCGTGGCGGAACCTGGCGCTCACCGAGAAGCTCCGCGGGCGCAGCGATGCGTGGATCGACGCGCTCGGCGCTGCCGTCGAAAGCTCCCCGGGCTCGCTCCCGATCCGCGCCGAGCACGCCGAGGCCCTGCTCCAGGGCCACCGCTACGCGGAAGCGGAGACGGCCTACGACGCTTTGATCGAGGCGGGCGAGCGGTCCGCCGTGTCGTACTACAACCGGGGCGTTGCCCGTCATCGTCTCGGCGGCTGCGGCGCGGCGGTCGAAGATTACCGTCTCGCCACCCGCGCGCCGGCCGCGCCGCGAGAGACGTTCGCTGCCGCGGCCGGCTGCCTCCGAGAGCTCGGTCGCAGCGAGGAAGCCGCCGCCGTCGAGCAGTCCGGCAAAGTTGCAAACCGGGAAACCCGTCGCTAGGGTCGCCGGGTTTCCCGCATTTCTGGGGTCCCCTCTGGCCGCCATCTCCCCATCATCCGATCGTCGCAAGCTCTCGCGTCTCGCGCTCGCGCTCGTCGTCGTGTGTCTGGTCGGTGTCGGGTTCTCGGCGACCATCCTCTACGTTCACGGTCAGATCGACCAGCTCGGCGACGGCTACACGAGCTTCTGTACCGTCAACGACTCGATCAACTGCGACCGGGTGCTCTCGAGCCCGTACGCGAAGCTCGCGAACATTCCCGTCGCATGGATGGCCCTGGCGGCCTACCTCGGCCTGGCCGCGCTGTTCGGGATGGTCTCCAGAAGCGAAGGGCCGTCCCAGTCGCGGCTGCTGCGGCTCGGCGCAGTGGGCATTGTCGGTGCGCTCGCCTTCTCCGGCTACATGGCCGTCATCTCGCTGTTCCGGCTCGAGACGGTCTGCCTGCTCTGCACGGGCCTCTACGCCGTCTCGCTCGCGAACGCGGCGCTCCTCGTGCCCGCCCTTCGCGCCGCCCGGGAGCAGCCCGGCGGACAGCCGGTGTTTCCGGCCACGCACGCGGCAGCCACGTTCGCCACGGCCGTCGTGGCCCTCACCGTGCTCGCCCTCTTCACCTGGCCGACGCCCACCGCTCCGCTTTCGGACGATATCCGTACGGCCGAGGACGTGAAGCGCGCCGATCCCGAGTTCTTCGCGTGGTTCACGGCGCTGCCGAGGGTGGACCCCGCTTCGCTCGTGCGCGACGACCAGAAGGCGCTGGCCTCGAACGGCAAGGTCGCCATCGTCGACTTCTTCGATCTCGAGTGCGCGCACTGCAGGAAGAACTACTACCTCGTCAAGCAGCTCCAGCAGGAGCGCGCCGGCCAGGTCGAGATCATCCACCGGCACTTTCCCCTCGACGCGACCTGCAACGACGTCGTGCCGCAGTCGATCCACCCGAATGCGTGCCGCGCGGCGGAAGCAGTCGAATGCGCCGGTCTCCAGGGCAAGCACGACGAGATGCTCGACGTGATGTTCCGCTACCAGGGCCAGCTCTTCGCCGAGAACCTGCCGCGGCTCGCCGGCAAGATCGGTCTCGACCAGGACGCCTTCCGGCGCTGTCTCGACGAGCACACGACGCTCCCGCTCGTGCTCGCAGATGCTCGCGCCGGTGCACGACTCGACATCAAGTCCACGCCGACGGTCTTCGTCGGCGGGCGTCGTGTGACCGGCTCGCTCGACGAAGTCGGCAAATACGAGATGGCCGTACTCGTCGAAGCGTCGGTTTCGCACTGATTTCTGCCCGAACTTTCCGCAGTTCGTCCATCTGCGCCGCGCCCACTCGACCAGGCGACGGCCGAGTGCGACACGCGAATCGGCCCGTTCGCTCGCATCTCCACAAGGTCGTGCACCGCTGCAATTGCGGCTTGCGATTACGCAATCCCACCTTCTTGGGATCAATTAGCGATTCCGGGGAGTTGCAGTGACCTGTCAGACTAATCAGCGAGTTACACGCTGGCACGCCACTTGCCTACACAATACCGCCGCGGCGGATTTCGGCACGGAAAATCCGACCGCAACTGGAGGTCTCGTGAAACCTGAAACTACTTCTCTCTATGACAATGGTATGCGCAGTGGTGCAGTTGCTCCTCCCTCGGTAGGAGCGACGTTCCGTCAGCCGATGAGGCCGATGACGTCCGAAGGAACCTACAAGTTCGATCCCGACCGTCCTCGCCCGAATCTGACGCTGCGCGAAAAAGAAGTTCTTCGCCTGGTGTGCGATGGTCTCACCAACGCGGAGATCGCCACGAAGCTCACCGTCTCTCGTGAAACGATCAAGTCCGAGCTGAAGCGCATTTTCCGCAAGATCGGCGTTGCCAACCGCACTCAGGCGGCCGTTCTTCTGGTCAAGCAGGGCTGGGTCTGAGCTGAAGACCTGAGCTTGGGTCGCACTCGCGGCCGAGCTACTTTGAACGCCGGCTGTACCGATCCTCGGTACAGCCGGCGTTTCTTCGTGGACGGTAGCGTGTGATTTCAGGGGCCCGCTTCGACTCCCGCTCGTTCCGGCGCGCCGCGATCGCGGCGGCGTCCTCCGTTCTACTCCAGTCGGGCGCGCTGGCGACGCTGCCTGCCGCCGCCGCGGCAACACCCGCGCTGTTTCCCGCTCTTTCGCCCGGCCTCTCGCTGCTCGAGCGTCACTACCTCTTCGACTCCGAGCTCGCGCCGGCCCGGCTTTTCGACGAAGCCGGCAAGGTCTTCTCGCGCGACATCACCGACCTTTCGATCCGCAAGCTGTCCGACCGCGCGTGGCTGTTCGTCACTCCCGATTGCGAGCTTCGTATCGAGGTTCCGGCCGACGCCACCGTGCGGGGGCTCGAGACGCCGCTCGCCACCGTCGGCCGCTTCCTCGAGGCCTGCTCGACGCACCTGCCACCGAAGATGCCGTCGATGGACTCCTACCTTCTCGGCGCCGTGCTCGCCGGGCTCGACCCCTACTCGGTCGTGTTCGACGCGAAGCACCAGGCCGAGCACAACATCCAGTACCAGGGCAAGCTTGCGGGCATCGGAGCGCGCATCGGCTCCAAGAAGAACCAGCTCACGCTGATCGAGGTTTATCCGGACTCTCCGGCCGCGCGCGCGGACCTGCGCAACGACGACGCGGTCCTGCGCATCGACAACCTCTCGACCAAGAACATCCTCGCGACCGACGCCGTCGAGCGCATCCGCGGCGAGGAGGGAACCACGGTCACGCTGCTCATCCAGCGCGCGGGCGAGCCGGAGCCGCGCGCCGTCATCGTCACTCGCGGCATCGTGATGATCCCGTCGGTGAAGTCGCGAATTCTCAACGCCGACATCCTCTACACGGAGATCTCTCAGTTCAGCCAGACGACCCCGGACGACTTCCGCCAGCACCTCAAGAAGGCCGTCGAGGACAAGCACCTGCGCGGAGTCATCATCGACCTGCGCAAGAACTCGGGCGGCAGCATGATGGGCTCGTCGGCCATCGGCGACCTATTCCTCAAGGACGGCCTGCTGATCACCACGGCCGGCCGCGAGGGCCAGCCGGCGCGCGGCCTCACGCCCGAAGTTCGCGCGAGCGGCGCCGCGCTGACTCCCGACCTGCCGGTCGTCTTCCTGACGTCGCCCGTCACGGCGTCGGGCTCGGAGCTGCTCGCCGCCAGCCTGCGCAACAACGACCGCGCCCTGCTCATCGGGGAGCACACGTTCGGCAAGGGCTGCATCCAGAAGACGTTTCCGCTCCACGAATCGAGCACGATGAAGATGACGGTCGGACATTTCCTGCCGAACGGCCAGCCGATTCCGGGCGGCGGCCTCGTCCCCGACATCGAGGTGGTCACGTGGAAGGTCGGCAAGGGCCGTCTCGCGGTGCCGGTGCCCATCGATCTTTCGGACACGCCGTTCTGGCTGCGCACTCCGGAGTGGTCGAAGGTCCAGGCGGTGCCGTCGGTCTATCGCATCTCGTTCGCCGAGGAGTTCACCGAGGAAGACCCGTCCCTCATCGAGGATCCCGAGGAGGAGATGGAGGCGCGCCTCGAGGAAGAGAAGTTCGACCTCGACAAGCCCGACCGGATGGTCGAAATCGCGGCGGCCATCCTGCGAAACCACGGCAGCACGTCGGCGACGGAAATGCTCGGGTTCGCGCGCGAGTTTCTCGCACGCACCGTCGAGACGTCGGAGGCCGACCTGATCGAGTTCATGTACGACCACGGCCTCGACTGGACCGACGGGCCTCGACCGCAGACCGCGCCGAACCTCACGCTGCAGGTGATCCCGGTGACGCCGCTGCGCGCCGGCGAGGAGACCGAAGTGGACGTGCGCCTGACCAACAACTCGCAGGCACCGTTCTACCGCCTGCGCGGGATCATCGAGTCGACGAGCATGGCCTTCGACAACAAGTCGGTGGCGTTCGGCCGCATCGAGCCGGGCGCGACCCGGGGCTGGCGCATGAAAGTGAAGCCGCCGGGCACGTCGCGAACCGGCCGCGTCAAGATCGAAGCCTCGCTGTTCGACGACGACGGTGCGCTGGTGAAGCTCGCACCGGTGCGGCTCACGATGATGGAGGCGCCGCGACCGCATCTCGCGGTGCAGGCCAGGATCACGGCCGCTCCCGACGACCCTTCGAAGCTCGACATCGCGCTCGACATCGAGAACCGCGGCGTCGGAACGGCTGAAAAGGTCGTGGTCCGCCTCAAGCACCCGGTCGAAGAGCAATTCGAGATCCTCGAAGGTGCGGGCGACGCCGATTCGATTGCGCCCGGGGCCAAGGCGTCGTTCGTGCTGAAAGCGCGCCTGCAGGGCTCGTTCGAGAAGATTCCGGAAGCGCTCGTGTATGTGACCGAGCAGAAGCACGGCCTGTATCTCGAGCGGAAGACCCCGCTCTCGGTGACGCCGGCCGGCGCCGCCACGGCAGACGCGTCCGGAGCGGTGAGCCCGCCCGCCGAACCCGAGGAGGCAAGTCGCAGCGGCTGGAACGAGCCCCCGCGCATCGTCATCGAAGGGTTCGACGAGTTGGACGACGACCAGCTCGAGGTGCGCATCTCGGCGACCGACGACCACGGCCTCGCGCAGGTACGCGTGCGTATCGACGACGACACTGTGGCCTACGTGGAGCCCTCGGGGCAGGGCCAGAAGAGCGCGGAGCTGCGCGTCCCGTGGAAACCCGCCGACGACGTCCGCAAGCTGCGCATCGAAGCCGTCGACACCGACGGCATGAAAGAGCTCTACGCCGGCTCCCTCTGACTAATTTCCTCTAGAACCCGCCAAGCCGTCCGCCGCACGCTCGTCTTGAAGGCGCACCGTGGGTGGGTAGGTGCGTGACGGCGGCTCAGAGCCGAGCAAAGCGAGTGCTCAGCCGGCACGCACCTACCCACCCGCGGTGCGCCGATGAAGAGGTCAGTGCCCGGACGGCACGGCCGGCTTGTCGCCGTCCTTGCCTTCGGCCGCCGGCCCGAGCGTCGCCGCAGCAAGCGCTTTCTCGTCGATCGAGAGATTGGCCTTCTTCTTGAGCTCGTCGATGAAGCTCGTCGTCTTCTCGCGGCGGCCTTCGCTCACGAGCTTCACCTTGATCTGGTTCTTCACCTGGTCGAACGACTGAACGGTGCCCTGCTCGCGCCCCGTGCGCATGATGATGTGCCATCCGAAACGCGTCTTGACCGGATCCGAGATGTCGGTGTCGTTCTGGAGCGCAAACGCCGCGTCCTCGAACTCCTTGACCATGCGGCCGCGGCCGAAGAAGCCGAGGTCGCCGCCGCGCTTGGCGTTGGACAGGTCCTTCGAATGCTCGGCCGCGAGGGCCGCGAACTGCGACTTGTCTGCGCGCAGCTTGGCGACGAGGTCCTTCGCGAGCTGCTCGTCGTCGACGAGGATGTGGCTCGCCTTCACCTTTTCGGTCGAGAATTCCTGCGTGTGGGAGTCGTAGTAGGCCTTGATCTCGTCGTCGCTGATCGTCGCGTTCTGCTTCGACTCCATCACCTGCTGCACGACGAGGTGCTCGCGCAGCTCGTCGAGGCGGCGCGCGATCTCGGGATCGTCGGCGAGCCCCTGGCTGACGCCCTCCTGGTAGATGAGCTTGGAGACGATGTGGTTCTCGACGAACTGCTTGCGGCGATCCGGGCTCTCGTCGAGGCTTTTTCGCGCGCGCGCGTTGAGGCTGCCGACGGCTTCACGGAAGTCGCCCTCGGTGAACGACTTGCCGGAGTAGGTCGCGAGAACAGCCCCTGCAGCGGCCGGATCGGTCTTGGCGGCCGCGACAGGCGGCTTGGACTCCGCAGCGGGAGCCGCCTTGGCCTCGGCAACCGGGGCCGGCTTGGCCTCTTGCTGGGCGTTCTGGCAGCCGCCGAGAGCGGGAAGGAACGGTACGACGGCCAGCATGCCGTAGGCGGGGATGGTCCATGCGGCGCGATGCACGCGCGCCCCTCGAGTGGCTTGTGAAGACATTCTTGCGCTCCCTTGCGAGTGTGGGCGCCCCGGGCTCGCCGAGGCTTCTGGAGGCGGAATCATGCAGCGATCCGTACGCGGTTTCCACGTCACGGAAGCAAGTGGCGCGGAACGCCGGCGCCTTCGACCTGGGCGCCGCCGCCGAAGGGTCCCGGGCGCACGCCGGGAAGTCAGGACACCGAGACGACGACCGGCGATTTCTTCGGCCGGGCCACGACCCTGCCGACGATGGCCGGCCTCAGTCCCCTGCGGTGCAGGGCTTCCTCGTAGGCCTCGGCCTTCTTCGGTGGAAGGCTGACGAGCAGGCCGCCCGACGTCTGCGGGTCGACGACCGCCTCGGCGACCGCCGTCGGAACGTCCCGACCGATCTGGAGACGCGAGCCCAGCCACTGCCGGTTGCGCGCCGAGCCGCCCGTCCGGTAGCCGTCGTCCGCCAGCCGCGCGGTGCCGGGCAGCAGCGGCAGCTGGGCCGAATCGATCTCGATGCGCACGTTGCCCGACGCCTCCGCCATCTCGGCGGCGTGGCCGGCGAGCGAGAAGCCCGTGACGTCCGTGCACGCGTGCGCGCCGTACTTCACCAGCAGGCTGCCGGCGGTGTCGTTGAGCGCGATCATCGAGGCGATCGCGAATCCCTCTTCCTCCGGCTTGGCGACACGCTTCTTGATGCCGGTACAGATGATGCCGGTGCCGAGCGGCTTCGTCAGCACGAGAAGGTCGCCCGCACGGGCACCGGAGTTGCGGACGATGCGCTTCGGGTGAACCGTACCCGTGACGGCAAGCCCGTACTTGATCTCGCCGTCGACGAGCGAGTGGCCGCCGATGATCACGGCTCCCGCGGCCTTCGCACGCTCGCTCGCTCCCTCGCCGATGCGGACGAGCACCTCGAGCGGCAGCTTGCCCGCCGGGAAGCCGACGATGGCAAGCGCGACGAGCGGCGTTCCGCCCATCGCGTAGACGTCGCTCAGCGCGTTCGCCGCCGCGATCTGTCCGAACACGTAAGGGTCGTCGACCATCGGAGGAAAGAAATCGACCGTCGTCACCATCGCGAGGCTCGCCGACAGACGGTACACGCCGGCATCGTCGCAGGTCTCGCTTCCGACGAGCACGTTCGGATGCCGGAGGGGCGGCAATTTCGAGAGCACGGACCTCAGGTCGGCCGCTCCGAGCTTGCAGGCGCAGCCGCCGGAGGTCACCTCGGCGGTGAGGCGGATGCGCGCGGCTGCGGCGCGTTTCGGCTGCGTTTTCGTACGGCTCGCACGCTTCGGCGCCGCCGCCGTCTTCGTCTTCCTGGTCGCCATCGTGTCGTCCTTTGAGGGCCGCGCCGCTCGTCTTCAGGACTGCCGGAGCTTTCGAAGATCGCCGACGCGCATCGTCAGTCCTTCGCGATCGAACCAGTCGAGTAGGGGTATACAGTACTTTCGCGAGGCGGCAATGAGGTCCCGGAACGCCGCCGGCGTGATCCCGCCGTGCTGCCGCAGGTACGCGGTGAGGCGCTCGCGAATCCCCTCGACCGCTGCGCGCGAGTAGAAGAGCTCGGGCGAGATTCTCACGACTTCACCGCGCAGCACGAGCACTGCCGCGACCCGGAGCGCGCGCGGCAGGTCTGCACCGAGCTCGTCGGCGAGGTCTTTCGCGACCGGCGGAACGACGTCTCCGGCAACGATGCGCGAGAGCATGCGTGCAGCGAGCGTCTCGTCGGCGCCGCCCAGCGAAGCGGCGTGATCGCGCGTGTGGACGATGTTCCCGCGGCGCACGAGCGAGCCCGCCCGTTCGAGCCGGTCGAGCACCAGGCGGAAGACCCTCCCGTCGAGAACGGGCCGGCACGCGCCGCGAAGGTGCTCGAGATCGACTCCCGGCAGGCTCGAATGCGCAGCCTGGTAGCGGGCCGTCTCCGCGACGAGCGCGGCTTCGAACGCGGCGAGCCGACCTGCTGCGACAAGCACCACACCGCTGTCGGCATCGCCGAGCGCGACCGCGCCGGAATCCTCCGACGCGAGCGCGACGGCGCGATCCGGATCGAGGCCGGTCGCGGCGCCGGCCTCCGACGCGTCGAGGCCGAACGCCGGCGACAGACCGAGGGCCGCGGCCAGGCGCGTCGCTGCGTCGTCGTCCTCGAGCCTTCGCAATGCCGGCGAGACGTCGCCGTGCGAGCGCCGGTGGCGCGCCGCGTGCGCGGACAGCACGACTCCGCCCCCGATCGTGCGGGCAGCCGTCTCGTCGCGCAGGACGAAACGGTCGCCCGGCATCGCGATCAGCGCGTCCTCGAGTGCAAGCTGCGCGTAAGCGCTCTCGCGCGGCGCCACTTCTGCGACGCCGTCCAGCCACACCAGCCGTGCGAGCGTCTCGCGCGTGCCGTGGTGCACGCGGACGCGCACATGGGAGGCCACCTTGCGGCCGGCGGCCGGCCTCAGCTCCACGCGCGCATCGAGTCTCCGCGTGGCCTGCACGCCGGACCGGACCGAGGTGACGGTGTCCCCGCGCGCAAGGTCGCCTTTGTCGACACCGGCGAGGTTGAGCGCAACGCGCTGACCCGCCGTCGCCGTGCGGACCGGTTCGCCGTGCACCTGGATCTCGCGCACGCGCCCGCTGCGGGGCCGCGATCGTGCGCCGCCCGGCGGAGCGCTTCCTGCGCCCCTCGGCGTGAGAGCCTTCTCGGGCAGCACCACAACTTCGTCGCCGGCCGAAACGCGGCCGGCGAGCGCCGTGCCGGTGACGACGACGCCGTGCCCCTTCAACACGAATACGCGATCGACGGGGATGCGCAGCGGGCCGTCGTCCGGTCGCGGCTCGAGATCCGCCAGGCACCGGGCGATGGCGCTGCGAAGGAGCGGCAGGCCGTCGCCCGTCCTCGCCGATACCGCCACGACAGGCGCGCTTTCGAACGGCGTGCCCGCCGCCAGAATCTCGATCTCGCCGCGGACCTCGTCGATTCGCGCGGGACCGGCCAGATCGCACTTGGTGACGACGAAGACGGCGCGGCGCACGCCGAGCAGGTGCACGATGTCGAAGTGCTCCTCGGTCTGCGGCATCACGCCGTCGTCGGCCGCGACGACGACGAGCACGAGGTCGAAGCCGTGAGCGCCGGCGAGCATCTGGCGCAGGAAGCGCTCGTGACCCGGAACG
>CAYYVZ010000152.1:0-10333 GCA_964475235.1 uncultured Myxococcales bacterium
GGCAGACCGCGACGGGCGGCGGCAAGCGCGTCCAGGTCGAGTTCGTCTCGGCCAACCCGACCGGCCCGCTCCACATCGGTCACGGCCGCGGCGCCGCCACCGGCGACGCCATCGCGCGCGTGCTCGAGGCGGCCGGCTACGTGGGCGAACGCGAGTACTACGTGAACGACGCCGGCGTCCAGATCGACACGCTCGGCCGCTCCGTCGTCGCGCGCTATCTCGAGCTTCTCGGCAAACCCGAGCCCTTCCCCGAAGACGGCTACCCGGGCGACTACGTCACCGAGTACGCGCAGTCCGTCGTCGAGGACGACGGCGAGAAGTGGGTGAGCGCGCCGCGCGACGAAGCCGTTCTCGCGCTCGGCCTTCGCGCCGGCGACGCGATGCTCGAGCGCATCCGTCCGGACCTCGCCGATTTCGGCGAGCGTTTCGACAATTTCACGAGCGAGCGTGCGCTCGGCCAGGGCAACAAGGTCCTCGAGGCCATCGACGACCTGCGCTCGCGCGGCTGCGTTTTCGAGGAAGAAGGCGCGACGTGGATGCGCACGACCGCGTTCGCCGACGACAAGGACCGGCCCCTCATCAAGAGCGACGGTTCGCTCACGTACTTCGCCGGTGACGTCTGCTACCACCGCGAGAAGATGGCGAAGAAGTTCGACCGCCTGATCAACGTGTGGGGCGCCGATCACCACGGCTACATCGCGCGTGTGCGTGCCGCGCTGCAGGCGCTCGGGTTCGATCCGGGCGCGCTGCGCGTGGTGCTCGTGCAGATGGTGAGCCTGTCGCGCGACGGCGCGCCGGTCCGCATGGGCAAGCGCACCGGCGAGTTCATCACGCTAAGGGACGTCCTGAACGAGGTGGGTCCGGACCTGGCGCGCTTCTTCTTCCTGTCGCGGAAGTCGGACGCCCACCTCGACTTCGACCTCGAGCTGGCGCGCCGGCAGACGGCCGAGAACCCGGTCTTCTACGTCCAGTACGCCCATACGCGCATCGCCGGCATCTTCCGGCAGGCCGAAGAGAAGGAGATCGTGCTGCCGGAGGCGGCCCCGGCGGCCGTGGCTTCGCTCGCCCACCCGGACGAGATGGCGATGATCAAGCTGCTGGCGGATTTCCCCGAGGTCGTGGCCGGTGCGGCAGAAGCACTCGAGCCGCATCGTGTGGTATTCTATGCGCAGAAGGTGGCCGGCGAGTTCCACCGCTTCTACTCGAAGCACCGCTTCGTGAGCGAGGACGCCGCCGCCACCACCGCCAGGCTGCTGCTGGCCAGGGCCGTCGGCCAGGTGCTCGGAAGGGCCCTCAAGCTGGTCGGCATCGCGGCGCCGGAGCGGATGTAGGACAGAGCAGGAGCCGACCCCGTGTCGGCTCGCCAGACAAGGAGCCGACCCCGTGTCGGCTCGCCAGATGGGAAACCGCGGGCCGTCCTCACGCCCGCGGCTGGAGGATGGGCGAGGACGCCGAGGCGTCCGCGTGGTGGAGGTTGCGGGGATGGCGATGGCAGTTCGGCAGGCGAAGCGGCAGCTTCAATTCAGCGGATTCGAGATGGCCCTGATCGGGGTCAGTTTCCTGGTCACGGTGACCACGGTCTTCTTCCTCGGCCTTTTCGTCGGCAAGAAGAACGCTTCCTACCACGCGCCGAGCGAGGACCGCGTCGCGCGCATCCCGGTCGACGACTTCACGCGCTACAAGCGGCCCGAGCCGATCGCGCGCGCACCGAAGGAACCGAAGCCGGCCGCGGCGGAAGGCGAGGCGGTCGCCGATGCGAAGGTGCCGCCTTCGCCTGCGGCAGCGGCTGCCGACCCGAAGGCGGCGGCGGTTCCGGCAGCGACCGCAGCAGCAGCTCCGGTTGCCGAAGCCGCCGCGAAAGCGACTCCGCCAGCTCCGGCTGCCGCGGCAACCGGCACCGTCACTGCCGACGCCGCTGCGGCCAAGGCCAAGGAGGCTGCGGCGAAGGAAGCAGCGGCCAAGGAAGCGGCCGCGGCCAAGGCCAAGGAAGAGAAGGCCGATGCCGAGACGGGCCACGGTTACACGGTCCAGATCCTCGCCACGCGAAAGACCGCCGAGGCCGATGCCCTCGTGAAGAAGCTGAAGTCGCGCGGCTACGCCGCCTACATCAAGAAGATGAGCGACGGCGAAGGTGCGTGGTATCGCGTGCGCGTCGGCAGCTACGGCGCGTTCTCCGAGGCGCGCTCGATGGCCGACAAGTGCCGCCGCGACCTCGGGCTCCCGCAGGCGTTCGTCTCGACGGAGTAGCCTGCACCGTCCCGCGACCCCTGCGCGATGTGTACAGCGCTACGGTCGCTGCCGCCCACACCGAACGGGCGCAAGAGTACCCGCGCGGCTTGCTTCAAGCTCGCCGGGCCCGTTCTATCGCATCCGCGAGGTACGCCCGGCAGATGCATTCGCGCTGTCGGCGTCCTGGCAGGCCAGACCGGCGAGTCGCGAGACTCGACCGATGCCAGGAGGTCCCCAGGTGAACATTCCCGGATTCGTCCGATCGCTGCTGCTGTCGGTTTCGCTTCCTGCAGCGGCCGTGGCTGCTCCCATTTGCGGCGACGTCAACGACAGCGGGGAAGTGAGCGTCGTGGATGCGCTTGCCGTCCTGCGTGAATCGGTCGGTCAGGACGTCGATCTCCAGTGCGCGTCGTGTGGGGACGGACTGCTCGCCGACGGCGAGGAGTGCGAAGCCGGCAATCTCGACGGCCAGTCATGCGTCACTCAGGGGTTTGCCGGCGGAGAGCTCGCGTGCGCGACGGGCTGCCTGTTCGACACGAGCGATTGCTACGAGTCGCGCTTCGACGCTTCGGGGGCGACCATTCTCGACTTCGAGACTCGCCTCGAGTGGGAGAAGAAGACCGGCGACATCGCGGAGAATCTGCACAGCGAGTGTCCCGGCGGGGACTACTGCGACACGCCGAACCACGTGGACAATTACTATCAATGGAGTGCCGCGTCCGGTGTGCCCGACGGCGGCGTGTTCACCGATTTTCTCGCGCGGCTGAACGCCGGGGTGACCGACGGCGCCGACATTCCACCGACCGGCTGTTACGCCGGTCACTGCGACTGGCGACTGCCGACGCTCGAGGAGCTTCGGACCATCACCGTCTCGTGCGATTCGCCTCCCTGCGTGGTCGATCCGGTTTTCGTGCCGTCCGGAGTGGGATTCCAGTGGTCGGGCACCTCGTACACCGGCTCGCCCGAGTACGCATGGGTCGTGCACCTTTTCTCCAGCGAACCCGAGTCCATCGTCAACAACAGGGTCAAGACGAACTCCTACCGCGTGCGAGCGGTCCGGACCATGGACTGAGCGAAGCCGGCCCTCGCAGCGCCCCGACTCGAGATCCGTCGTCGTGCAGAATCTGCATGGCGACGGCGCTGCCAGCATCGTACTCTCTGCCGCAATGGCTCTCCGCATGCCTCGCACGAAATTGCCGGCGCGCGTTTTCCGGCGATTCCTCGTGCTCGCATCGATCGCGTCGTGCCTGCTTCCCGGTGCAGCCGACGCGAGGCCCTGCAAGGACTGGTACATGCGCGTGCGCCTGACCGAAGCGAGCGCGCCGCCTGCCGCCGTCCAGGTCCTCGTCGACTACACGGGCTCCGACGCCGAAGTCATCGGCAACGGGGCCAATGTCATGTGCGCGAGCGAGGTGTCCGAATTCGTTGCCTTCGAGGACTCGGATGCCGCCCGCACGATTCGCGTCGCCGCCATCGATCTTCCGGCGGACCTGGTCCCCGGCATCCTCGGAACCTGCCGGATCCGGATGTATTCGGACGCACAGCCCACCAACGACACGATCCAGCTGACGATCGAGGACGCGAGCGACGCGGGTTTCGAGCCCGTGGACGTCGATGCGCGCCTGGTCTTCCTCGAAGCCGGAATCCTCAAGGAATGCGGTGACCGCTGCGGGGACGGCATCCTCGACAATCAGTACGAAGGCTGCGACGACGGCAACAACTCCGACGCCGATTTCTGCCCGGCCGACTGCCGGCCTCCGCCGTGCGGCGACGGCGTGGTCGACGAGGGCGAGGAGTGCGACGACGGCAACTGGATCGACAACGACGGATGCCGGCGCTCGTGCAAGCTCGCGAAATGCGGAGACACCGTCGTGTGGCTGGGCCAGGAGCACTGCGACGACGGCAATACGCTGGACGGCGACTTCTGCCCCGGCGACTGCACGCGGGGCGTCTGTGGCGACGGAATCACCGAGGTGCCGAGGGAGCAGTGCGACGACGCGAACACGGTGAACGACGATTCGTGCACCGTCTACTGCCGCTTTCCCGCCTGCGGGGACGGTTTCCTCCAGGGCAGCGAACAGTGCGACGACGGAAACAACTACGGCGGAGACGCATGCCCGAGGACGTGCATTCCGGCTCACTGCGGCGATGGCTGGGTCTGGAACGGCTACGAGCAGTGCGACGACGGCAACTCGACGGAAGGGGACGGCTGTTCGTCGACGTGCAAGCCCCGCTCCTGCGGCGACGGGTTCCTCGACCAGTTGGAGCAGTGCGACGACGGGAACCTGGACAACCACGACGCGTGCCTCGCTTCGTGCCTCGAATCGTTCTGCGGCGACGGTGTGCATCGCCCTGCGCTCGAAGCCTGCGACGACGCCAACACGTCCGACGAGGACCGCTGCACCACCGGCTGCTTGCGCGCCATCTGCGGCGACGGCCACGTCCTCGCCGACATCGAGGCTTGCGATGACGGCAACGTCGTCGACGACGAGACGTGCCCGTCCGACTGCGCCGTCCTGCCGTCTTGCGGCGATGCGGTGGTCGACGGCTGGATCCTCTCAAGCGATGCGCTACGGGTCCTTCAACTCGCCGTCGGCAACGACGTCGAGTGCGCGCAGTGGGTCTGCGACGTCGATTCCACTGGTGAAGTGAACGTGACGGACTCGCTGCGCCTGCTCAGGCGGGCGGTCGAGCAGCCGGTGGTCCTCAACTGTCAGCCGCCGTCCCGGCTTCGGCTGCGCCTGGTCGCCGCGGGGAACGTCGCCACGCTCGCATTCGACGTCGATCATTCCGGCGCCGCAGCCACGCTCGTCGGTGAAGGGACCGCCGTCGCCTGCGAGCCTCTCGTCGAAGGAGCCACGTTCACGTTCGACGACTCGGCGGAAGGCATCCTGCACGTCGCGGCGAGCCATCCCGATGGTTTCGGGGACCGGAAGTCGATCGCGAGCTGCACGCTGTTGCCCTCCGGATCGCTTCGGCCCCACGACTTCCCGGTGACGATCCTTCAGGCCGATGGTCCGGAGGGAAGCCCCGTCTCGGGCGTCGCGGTCAGGGCGGTTCCCTACTGACCCGCCCGTCCGGATCCTTTTCCCTCGACCCCTCCTGAGGTAGAGAGCGGGGATGTCCCTCGTCCCGTCCCTCGATGAGTTCCGCCGTCTGGCGGCCGGCGCGAACACGATCCCCGTGTACCGGGAGATCGCGGCGGACCTCGATACGCCGGTGTCGGCTTTCCTCAAGCTTCATCCGAGCAACGGGCAGGGGGCCCTGCCCGTCCAGAAGCCGCAGGGGGCCCTGCCCGTCGAGAAGCCGCAGGGGTCGCTGCCCGTCCAGAAGCCGCAGGGCTTCCTGCTCGAGAGCGTCGAGGGCGGGGACCGCTGGGGGCGCTACAGCCTGCTCGGCACCAATCCGCTCATGACGCTGAGGGCGCGCGGCGGGTTGCTCACCGTCACGCGCCGCGACGGCGTTACCGAGAAGATCGACGGCGATCCGGTCGAGGGCTTGCGCAAGGTGCTCGCGCCGTTCAAGCCGGCGCGCGTGCCGGGGCTCTCGCGTTTCGCGGGCGGCTTCGTCGGCTATCTCTCGTACGACCTCGTGCGCACGGTCGAGAAGCTCCCCGCCACGACCACCGACGATCTCGAATGTGCAGATCTGGCGGGCATCATCGCCGACAACTTCGTGCTCTTCGACAACGTCACGCACACGATGAAGGTCGTGTCGCTGGCGGTGCTGGCGGATCACGCGAACATCGACGATGCGTATGCCAGCGCGGCTTACGCCGTCGAACGAGGCGTCGAGCGCCTTCGTACCACGCGCGCCCCGATGCCGACGCCGCGCGCGGAGGGGCCGCAAAAGCCGGTCTCCAACTGCACGCCGGCCGAGTACGCCGACGCCATCGAGAAGTGCCTCGAGTACATCGCGGCCGGCGACATCTTCCAGGTCGTCGTCTCGCAGCGTCTGGAGGCACCGCTCGCGACGCACCCGTTCTCGATCTACCGGGCGCTTCGGACCATCAACCCATCCCCCTACATGTTTTACCTCGACCTCGGCGACGAGATTGCCACCGGTTCTTCTCCCGAGGTGATGGTGAAGGTGGAGGACGGCCGCGTCACCGTCCGCCCGATCGCCGGCACGATCCGGCGCGGCGCCACGCCCGAGGAGGACGAGGCGCTGGTCGCGCGCATGCTGGCCGACCCCAAGGAGCAGGCCGAGCACATCATGCTCGTCGATCTCGGCCGGGTCGCGGCGATCGGCTCGGTGCGCGTGACCGAGCGCATGGTCGTCGAGCGCTACTCGCACGTGAACCACATCGTCTCGCTCGTGGCCGGGAAGCTGCGTCAGGGGATGGACTGCCTGGACGCATTCCGCGCGACCTTCCCCGCGGGAACCCTGAGCGGCGCTCCCAAGGTGCGCGCGATGGAGGTGATCGAGGAGGTCGAGAAGACCCGGCGAGGGCTCTACGGCGGCGCAGTCGGCTACGTCGATTTCTTCGGTAACCTCGATACTTGCATCGCGATTCGCACCGTTCTCGTGAAGAATGACAGGACCTACGTTCAGGTTGGTGCCGGTATCGTCGCGGACTCCGTCCCGGAGCGCGAGCAGGCCGAATGCGGCGAAAAGTCGGCCGCGATGATGGCCGCCCTCGCGTACGCCGCCGAGATCGAACGGTCATGAAAGCCGCCCTCGCCAGGCTGGTCGAGGGCCGGGACCTGTCCGAATCCGAGATGACCGAGGCGGTCCGATCGATCATGGACGGTGCCGCCACGCCGGCCCAGATCGGTGCCTTCCTCGCGGCCCTGCGCACCAAGGGCGAGACGGCCGACGAGCTCGTCGCGGCCGTTCGCGTGCTGCGCGAGAAGGCCGTCCCCCTCGTCGTGCCCCAGCCCGTGATCGACACCTGCGGTACCGGCGGCGACGGCCTCGGGACCTTCAACGTGTCGACGGCGGCTTCGTTCGTTGCGGCCGCGGCCGGCGCGCGGGTCGCCAAGCACGGCAACCGCGCCGCGTCGGGCAAGGTCGGCGCGGCCGACGTCCTCGAGGCCCTCGGCGCCCGCATCGATCTTGGCCCCGAGGCGGCCGCGCGCTGCCTCGAACGCAGCGGCATCGCTTTCCGGTTTGCGCCCGCATACCACCCGGCCGTGAAGAACGTTGCGGCGGTGCGGCGCGAGCTCGGCTTCCGCACGCTCTTCAACCTCACCGGCCCGCTCAGCAACCCGGCCGGCGCGAGGCGGCAGGTCATCGGACTGTTCTCGCGCGAGTGGATGGATCGCGTGGCCGAAGCAGCCAGGCGCCTCGGCAGCGAGCACGTGCTCGTCGTGCACGGGGCCGACGGTAGCGACGAGATCACGGCTGCCGACTCGACGTTCGTCGTCGAGCTCATCGGCGGCGAGACTCGCCGCTACGAGATCGAGCCGGAGGCGTTCGGCATCGCGCGCTGTTCGCCCGAGGCGCTGAAGGGCGGCGACGCCGCGGCGAATGCCGCGACCCTGAGGGCAGTGCTCGGCGGCGAGACGGGCGCCTGCTCCGACGTGACGGCGCTCAACGCAGGTGCGGCCATTTACGTTGCCGGCATCTCTGCGACTCTGGCCGGTGGAGTGGCCCGCGCACGCGAGATCCTTCGCGGCGGCGAGGCACTCGGCGTTCTCGAGTCGTTCGTCGCCGAGACGAAGGCCGTGGCAGATTAAAGGACGGCAGACGTGATTCTCGAGAAGATCCTGCGCAGCAAGACCGTGGAAGTCGCCGACGCGAAGTCGCGCACGAGCGTCGCCGAGCTGCGCGCGAGGCCGCTTTACGCCGAAGGCCGTCGCGGCTTCATCGACCGCGTGATCCTGGGTGGCCGCGCCATCATTGCCGAGATCAAGAAGGGCTCGCCGTCGAAGGGCCTGATTCGCGCCGCCTTCCACCCGGTCGTGCACGCGCACCAGTACGCGAACGCGGGCGCGCGCTGCATTTCCGTGCTCACCGACGGCCCGTTCTTTCAGGGAAGCCTTGCCGACCTCGAGGCCGTGCGCGGCGCGTGCACGCTCCCGCTGTTGCGCAAGGACTTCATGATCGACCCTTACCAGGTGGTCGAAGCGCGCGCGTCGGGAGCCGACTGCATTCTGCTGATCGTGGCGGCCCTCGACGACGTCCGCCTCCGCGAGCTCGCGGCCGCGGCGGGCGACGAAGGTCTCGACGTGCTGGTCGAGGTGCACGACGAGGCGGAGCTGGAGCGCGCGCTCGCGAGCGGCTCGAAGTTCATCGGCGTCAACAACCGCAACCTCCATACGTTCGAGACCTCGCTCGACGTCACGCGACGGCTCGCGGCGCTCGTGCCCGACGGCGTGACGCTCGTTTCCGAGAGCGGCCTTTCGACGCCGGCCGACCTCCACGGCCTCGAAGCGATCGGCGTGCACGCCTTCCTCATCGGCGAGAGCTTCATGCGCGCGGACGATCCCGGCGCGGCGCTTCACGCAATGCTCCGAGGGCACGCGGGCTGAGGAATGCCATGGCGACGTGGGTCAAGATCTGCGGCGTGACGCGGCTCGAGGACGCGCGGGCGGCCTTCGACGCGGGCGCGGACGCGATCGGCATCAACTTCTGGCCCGGCAGCAGGCGGTACTGCGAACCGGCAGTTGCGCGAGAGATCGTTGCGAGGCTGCGGCCGGGCGAGCTCGTGTACGGCGTGTTCGTGGACGAGCCGCGCGGGCGCATCGAAGAGGTCGTGCGGGACGTCGGGCTCGGCGGCGTGCAGCTTCACGGCAGCGAGCCGGCGAGTGCGGCAGAAGGCTGGAGTGTTCCCGTCATTCGCGCGGTGGCGGCGAAGTCGCGGGAGGTCGTGAGGGCGGCGCTCGGAAACGGGGGGAGCGCGCGAATTCTCGTCGACAACGCGGCGGGGGGCGGAAGCGGGAAGGTCGTGGATGCGGCGCTGCTCGACGGTCTCGATCTCGGCGCGGCAATCGTGGCGGGAGGCCTGACTCCGGCGAACGTCGCTGCTACGGTCGCGCGCCTGCACCCTTTCGGTGTGGATACGGCCGGCGGCGTCGAATCTGCACCGGGGATCAAGGACGCGAAGCTCGTCGAGAGCTTCGTTCGCGCGGCGCGTTCGTGAGGACGAAAACAGGAACCCGATGAAGAAACACGCAGCAGCAACCCAGTCCGCGACGCTTCCCGACGCACGCGGGAAGTTCGGCCAGTTCGGCGGCCGCTACGTCCCCGAGACGCTCGTGCCGGCCCTGCAGGAGCTCGAGAAGGCCTACGCGCGCTGGAGCGTCGATCCGGAGTTCGTTCGCGAGGTTGCCGACCTGAACGCCCACTACACGGGCCGTCCGACGCTGCTCTACCACGCGAAGCGGCTTTCGAAGCACGTCGGCGGCGCCGAGATCTGGCTCAAGCGCGAGGACCTCTGCCACACCGGCGCGCACAAGATCAACAACGGCCTGGCCCAGGGACTGCTGGCGAAGCGCATGGGAAAAACGCGCATCATCGCCGAGACGGGCGCGGGCCAGCACGGCGTCGCCACCGCCACCGTCTGCGCGCTCTACGGCATGAAGTGCGAGATCTACATGGGCGAGGAGGACGTACGCCGCCAGGCCCTCAACGTCTTCCGCATGAAGCTGCTCGGCGCGACCGTCCGTCCGGTCTCGAGCGGCAGCCGCACGCTCAAGGATTCGATCAACGAGGCGATGCGCGACTGGGTTACCAACGTCGGCGACACCTACTACCTGGTGGGCTCGACGATGGGCCCGCACCCGTATCCGCTCATGGTGCGCGACTTCCAGAGCGTGATCGGCCGCGAGGCGCGCCAGCAGATGCTCTCGCAGCGGGGACAGCTTCCCGACGTGGTCGTTGCGTGTGTCGGCGGCGGCAGCAACGCGATGGGTCTCTTTCACGCCTTCGTCGGCGACGAGGAAGTGCGCATGGTCGGCGTCGAAGCGGCCGGCCGCGGTCTCGACGCGGGTGCCCACTCCGCATCGATCACCAGAGGCCAGATCGGCGTGCTGCACGGCAAGAAGACTTACCTGCTGCAGGACGAGCTCGGCCAGATCTCCGAGGCGCACTCGATCGCTCCCGGGCTCGACTACCCCGGTGTCGGCCCGGAGCATGCGTGGCTGCACGACAGCGGTCG
>CAYYVZ010000152.1:10343-11067 GCA_964475235.1 uncultured Myxococcales bacterium
AGCTGCTCGCGAAGACCGAGGGCATCCTGTGCGCCCTCGAGAGCGCGCACGCCGTCGCGTGGGCAGCCGCGCAGGCGCCGAAGATGAAGAAGGACCAGGTCATCCTCGTGAACCTGTCGGGACGCGGCGACAAGGACATGCCGGCCGTGGCCGAGTATCTCGGGCAGAAGCTCTAGCTCGCGGATCCGGCTGCTTCGGCGACAATCGCGCAGGCCTGGCTTTCCAGCGCCGGATCGCTTGCGACCACGGGCCGCCCGCCGGGATCGCGTGCGCCCGCAGCGCGTTCCCGCTACAAGCCGCGCCCGTGTCGAAGCGACTCACCGACAAGCTCGCCGCGCTGAAGGCGGAAGGCCGCGCCGGCCTCGTCCCGTTCTTCTCCGTCGGAGATCCCGACCTGCAGACGAGCCGGGACGCGATTCTCGCCGCCTGCGAAGCCGGCGCCGACGTGATCGAGCTGGGTGTGCCGTTCTCGGATCCGATCGCCGACGGAACCGTCATCCAGGAGTCGAGCCAGCGTGCGCTCCAGGCCGGGTCGTCGTTGCCGCGCGTGCTCGAGATCGTCTCCTGGCTTCGCGCGCGCACGGACGTGCCGCTCGTGCTGTTCGGCTACTACAACCCGTTCTTCCGCTATGGCGAGGCAACGTTCGCTCGCGACGCGGCGGCTGCCGGCGCCGACGCGGTGCTCTGCACCGACCTTCCGCCCGAGGAGGCGGCCGACATGGTC
>CAYYVZ010000153.1:0-11042 GCA_964475235.1 uncultured Myxococcales bacterium
CGATCGAGCTCCTCGATGGCGACGCGCGCATACTCCTGGTTCTCGACCGACTGCGGGTCTTCGCCCATCTGCTGGACGAGACTCTTGGCGGCGGCGATGGGGTTGCGGATCTCGTGCGCGATCGTGGACGAGAGCTCGCCGATGTCGGCCTGCTTTTCGGCGACGACGGCGCGCTTCTCGCGGCGTACTTCGCGCTCGACGGCCGGCTCGAAGTAGTTCTCGCGAATGTAGCTCCCGCCGAACACGCCCATGTAGTGCGAGAACAGCCCGATCCCCCAGCCGAACGCCGGCCACAGGAACCACGGGTAGAAGCCCGTGAAGATGTTGAGGAAGGCGAGGAAGCCGATGACCATTCCGTAGGTCCACGCATGGCCGTAGAAGCCCGCGACGGCCGCCGCACGGCGGCGTGCGCGGCGCTGGATCGCTTCCTCGGAAGTTTCGTCGGGCCTGTCGTTGCCGCGGCGCCTGGCGTCCCAGCCGCGGCTCCAGTCCCAGGTACCCGGTCCCCACGTGCCGGCACCGCAGCCAGCGCCGCCCCAGCCGTGTCGATTCCGTCGGCGATGGCCGCGCTTGTCGGAGCGATCCTCGCGGGCGTCGGGGTTGCCGCCGTGGACGCGCATTTCCTCGCGGGCATCCTGCCAGTGATGTTTCATGCGCGTGCAGATCATGAAGGCCGCGATTAGTCCGAGAATCGACATGGTTGGTGCCCGGCCGGCAGAGTAGTTGGAGACTCCCATCGAAACACGCGGAGCTATTCGCAAGCGTCGTGCCGACCACAGGACCGGCCGCGAATCGTGGAGAAACAAGGAGTTACGGAAAAGGCGCCAAGCAAGGTGCAGTGCCCGGACTGCAGTCGGCGCCGGTGCTGGTGCAGTCGCGCCGCTGCAGCCGGAAGTCTCTCTCGAACGGCAGGAGCTGAGTGGGGCACGGTGCGATCGTGCCTTCGACCGGTCTAGCGCGCGGCTCGTTCCCAGAAGTCCGCGAGCACTCGCGCGCTGACGGCCGGATCCTCGAGCATCCACCAGTGGCCGAGGCCCTGGAGCTCGGCAACTTCCGCGCCCGAGCGTTCGGCGGCGCTTCTTGAATTGCCGAGCGGAAGAAACGGATCGTTCGTCGGCGCGAGCGCGAGTCCGGGCTTGGGGATCGCGCGAAAGTCGGCGCCCCATTCGGTGCCGACGCCGACGGCCGAGCGATACAGCGCGAGGATGCACGTGGTCATCGTGAGATCGATGCCGCCGAAACCCGGCGCGCCCTCTGGCACACCGAAGCCTGCGAACATGCCGGCGCGCTCGAACGCCGGCATCGAGAGCATTTCGGCGACCATGTTCTCGCCGACCTCGGGCGTCTGCCAGAGCTTCGCCATGTCGTGCCACTCGTAGGCAGGGTCGGCCAGGGCAACCGCGTCGCTCGCCCAGGACCGGACGAGGTCGGGGCGCAGGCTGACGAGACGGGCGACGAATCCTCCGCCCCAGTCGTGACCGACGAGGTCGATCGGGCCGTCCTCCTGCAGCGCTTCCAGTTCCGAGACGAGCCAGCTCACGTATGCTTCCTTCGTCGCCGCGAAGCCGGGCGGGCGAGGGCAGCCGAAGCCCGGAAGTCGCAGGGCGCGGACGTCTCTGCGACCGAGCTCGGCGCGAAGCGGATCCCAGATGTGCGCGGTTTCCGGAACACCGTGGACTAGGACGACGGGCATGCTTTCCGCTAGCGCAGACAGCGAGCGCCTGCGACTCACGCGACGGTGGGGCGGGCGCCGGAAACACGAAGGGCGGAGCAGCACGGCTGCTCCGCCCTTCGTTCGTTCGAACGCGGCTGGTGCCGCTTCAGTTCGTGGCCGACCCGGAAACCTGGATCCGGGCAGCCAACTCGAGCTTCTGGCCCGGTGTAAGGGCGATCTCGCCGACTACCTTGCCGTCGGCATCGAGCCCTGCCACTCGCATCTCCGTGGCCGGATCCTCGCTCAGCGAGATGCGGCCGTCCGTGCCCTGGTAGATCCCGTAGTCGCCGGTGATCATGAGGGCGATCACCTGGCCGGGAGCGGTGATGATGTCGCCCACGACGGCGAGCGGGAGGACCACGACGCCGAGCCATTCGCGGTTGTGATGGGTGGGCGGATCGTCGATGACTCCGAAAAAGGCGTTGTCCGTCCACTGCGTGAACATACAGCCGGACGTCAGCGACAACGCTACGGAAACGGCAAACACCCGGACTATCCTTGAACGCATGAACCCTCCCTTTGTCGCTCGGCTCCGGCTGGTTGCAACCAGACTCCTCAGCGCCGGCGATCGCTCCTTTTCGGCCCCGTAAATCGAGGTCCCCGCACAATAAATGGCCGAGCGCCGGGCTGTCAACGCGGGTGCCCGGCGGAGCCCGTGGTTTCCTGCCCGGCTCGCGCCGTGCGGGGCCGGGAAATCCTCAGGTCGTGAAGTCGAAGATCGGGTGTTCCTCCGTGAGGAAGAGGAAAGACGCGGCCAGGTCGATGAACTCGCGTTCGTCGTCGAGGAGGCGCTGGGCGGCGGCGGCCCCGTCGGGTGAGGCCATGCCCGCACCCAGCGCGTCGAGGTCGTCCCACCAGACCTCGGTGATGCCGTCGAATGCTTCGCCCATGCCGCGCGAGGCGGCGAACGCGGCGTTGAGCGGCGTCTCGAGCGTGTGGCTCTGGATGTAGCGACGCGCGCGGATGGCGGCCGCGACCTCGCGGACCAGTGGCCCGTGGACGAGCCAGCGTGCGCGAAACTGCTCCGGCGTGAGGTCGGCGCGGCGGCGGACGACGTAGACGAGCTTGATCATCAGGGCGCGACTTGTAGCAGCATCGACGCAGCGGTCCAGAGCTGCGCTTCGGTCACGAAATCGGGGACGGATCCCGATTGATGCTCTCAGACACGGTCGGACCAGCCGCTCGTCGGCTCGCGGCTCCCGTCCCCGATTTCGCCAATCGGGATCCGTCCCCGATTTCGCCGTTCAGTTCGAGGCGGAGAACTTGCCGGCGGCGTTGTCGCGGATGTCGTCGTTCTCGAAACGCGACTCCTGGCAATCGGTCGTGTCGGAACCGACGAGCTGGACGAGGACCGGAGCGGCGAGGGGAACGGGGATCGCAGGCAGCGCGGGGCCTTTTGCCTTTACCTGGACGCGCGCGTCGGTCGCGTCGGGAACGAGCTTCATGGTCGAGAGCCCGCCGGGCCGCGCGTCGCCGTCCTTGAAGCGGAGCCCGGCCTCGCCGCGGTCCTGCCACAGGCTCGGGTCGGGCCGTGCGCTGGTCGCGAGCACGCGGCCCGCGCTGTCGTAGATGCAGACGGCGATCTCGGTCGTCGTTTCCGGCGTGCCGAACGTTCCTGCGCCCGCGTCGCGCCACTTCCACTTGAGAGAGCGTTTCGACGCCGAGGGCGGCATCGACAGGCGGATGCCGCCGGTGCCCGCCGTGCAGTCCACGCGCGGCGCGGCGTCGCAGAGCGACGTCAGCGCGACGGTGGTCGCCTCGAAGGCGGTCGCCGTCGCGCCGTCGTCGTCGCGAACGGTCAGCCGTGTCCAGAACGTGCCGGGCTTCGAGTAGGCGTGCGAGGCGCCGGCTCCGGTCGCGGTCGCGCCGTCGCCGAAATCCCATTCGTAGCTCGCGATCGTACCGTCGTCCGTCGAATCCGTGGCGTCGAAGCTGCGCGTCTCCCCGAACGCGACCTCGTCGGGAGTCGCGTCGATCACGGCCACCGGCGAATCGTTGGCCGGTACCGCAGTGTCGAGCAGGTAGACGTGGGTTTCTTCCGGATCGATGGTGCCGACGAGATTCCCGCTGTCGAGTGCCATGCCGCTTTCGCTGCGTCCCGGGAACATCGGCTGCAGAGACTGGTACGCGGCGACGGGCAGGGGAATCGAAACGGGATAGGAGCTCGTGCGGTGCGTGTTGAGCACGGCAACGACGACCTGTCCGCCGAGTTCCCAGAAACCTGCGTGCACGCGCTCGAGGCCCGTGGCCGGAATCGTGAGCGTGCCCTCGAGGAGAAAAGGCCGCAGCGATTTCATCTCGGCAACCTGGACGGCGAGGTCGTCCCACAGCGCGGGAACGACGCTCGGGAGAAGCGTGCCGGGACCTTCCCACATCGTGTACCAGAGCACGCCGTTGGCGCCGCGAATCACGGGTGCGTAGAGCAGGTTGCGCGACTCGCGCAGCGTCGGGTAGCGGCCGAGCGCCGACTTCCAGCGATAAGCCTGCACGTTGGCGACCCACGACTGGCCCGTGCCGGCGAGCTCTTCGCGCACGTAGTCGAACTCGTCCATCGCTTCTTCGAGCTCGTACTCGACGGGGTAGCTCTCTTCGGAGATCGGGTAGCTCTGGAAACCCATGAGCTCCATCGTGCCGGCGTATTCGGCGACGCGCGCGCCGGGGAACGGAGTGCCGCTCGCGTAGGACAGCCGGCCCGGATCGAGCATGTCGATGACGTCGCGACGCGCGGCGACCTCGGTCGCAGGATGGTTCGGCGGGCCGAAGGTCGGCGAGTTGAAGTCGTCCTGGATGTACCAGGCCGCGATCGACGGGTGGCTCTTCCAGAGATCCACGAAGCCGGCGGGTCCGTGCTCGGGCCACGGAATCTCGGCGAAGATCTCGACGCCGCGACTGGTGGCCGCGTCGAGCAGCTCGATCATGTCGGGCCGCGCATCGACGGTCGCGTTGAATACGTCGAAGCCCTGGTCGGCGGCCATTTCGAGATCGGGCACTGCCTCGGCGCCCTGGCGGTCGCCGATCCAGGAGACGTGGTAGATGCCGAGTGGAAACCACGGCACGCCGTCTTTGAGAAGACGTCCGCTCGGCTCGACGGTCATGGTCGTGGCGGCCACGGCCGACGTCGCGCAGTACAGCGCAACGACGACCGCGAGCATCGCAGGAAGCCGCTTCATGAAACGATCGTAACGGGAATTCGCCCGCCAGCCAGACCCGTCACGTCGGAAACGCGCGACAGTCCGGCGCGGAGACGAATCGTCGTTCCGTCACACGAGCTCCGGGCAGTTCAGCGTGATCTCCTGCCCGACGGCCTTGCGCAGCACCGCCAGCGCGTCGCTCGTGTTCACTCCGCCGCTGTCGTTCACGTCGCAGACAAGGAGGTCGCATTCTACCGTCGCGACCGCAGCCTTCAGCACGTACAGCGCGTCGCTCGTCTTCGGTCCCGTCGCGGTTGCGCTCGTCGGGATGCCGCAACCGAAGTCGTCGCAGTCGGCCGAGCAGAAGTCGCCCGGCGTGAAGTCGGTGTCGCCGTCGTCGCAGGTTTCCGGCTCTTCGACCGTGCCGTTGCCGCACTCCTGGGCGCCGGGGCAGGCGGTCGTTGCGGGAATGCCTTCCTTGTCCGGAAAGTTCGAGATCGCCACGGAAGGATCTTCGCACTCGAAGTCGGCGCGACTATCGTTCGTGTCCTGGATGCGGACGATACCGTGATTGAAAGGAGTGATGGCCGACGGCGACGACGTGTGCTTGTTGTCTGCCCCGGTGAAATCGCCGTACGAAACACAGTCGATCATGTTCGTCGAGGCAGGATTGGTCTGGTCGGTCGGCTTGCCCCAGCAGAGCATGCCGGTCTCCGCCGGCAGGCGTCCGTCCGGAAACACGAAGGCCGGCGCGAGGCCGGTTGCCGCTTGGAAAGACTCGCTGGCGATCAGGATCGCGTTGCCCTGCTCGTCGTTCGACACACTCTTGTTGAAAGTGACGGCGACGTGGTCGAAGGCGCCGTCGGCAGCGAACACGATGAGCTTGGCACCGGAGACCAGTCCCTGGCCGCCATCGAGCATCTCGAGCTGGACGAACTGGACGTCCGTCGATCCATCGATGCCCGTCAGGATGCGTTTGATCTCCATCTCGTGGAACGAAGCGGTTGCCGGCGTAGCGGCCAGCACGACGAGCGAGTACGCAGCGATCGTACGAAGAGCAGTCATTTCGATTCTCCCCCGCCGTTGGTCACGGCCCAAGGGGGGATCATCGCCCGATCCGCGGCTCGTGGGAAGTGCAGTTCGAGCGAGTCGCCCGGGGGCGCGACGTTCGTCCTGGCGGCGCTAGCGGGCCACCGCGAAGAACCGCCCGATCGTGAATCGGCGTTCCACCCACGCCCGCATGAGGGTATCGAACTGCCACCGCCACAGTGTGGCCGGCTCTTCCGGCACGCTGCCGTTGGCGACGTCGAGCATGAGGTCGAGCCGGCCGCGGCCGAGAATGCGCACGTTCGGAAGCACCGACTCGGCGAGATCGACAGACTCGCGCACCTCGAAACCGGCTGCCTCGAGCATCTCTCTCCAGCCGGAGGGCGATCGCATGTCCGCCAGTCGCCACGATTCGCAGACAGGGCCGAGGAACTCGCGATAGTCCGCCTCGCTGGTCGAATCGGTCGCCATCCAGTCGCTGCCCGCGAGGCGCCCGCCGGACCGGAGCACCCGGCGGCATTCGGCGAGGAAGTTGGGCTTGTCTTCGAAGTGGCATGCGGCGTCGATCGTCGTCACGACGTCGATCGATGCGTCTTCACACGGGAGCCTTGTCGAGCAGTCCGCCTTTTCGAAGCGGACGAGATCGGAAACTCCGGCCGCAGCGGCACGACGAGTGGCGAGCTCGACCTGTACGGCGCTGATGGTGAGACCGAGGACGCGGGCGCCTGTGTCACGCGCGATGTCGACGGCCGCGCCGCCGACGCCGCATCCCGCATCGAGCACCGTCTCGCCGCGAGCGATGCCGGCCGGCGCGAGGATGCACGCCGTCATCGCCTTGATGGCGCGAAAGTAATCTTTCGGATCGTCCCCGGGCTCGAACAGCCCGAAGTGGAAGTCCTCGGGATGCCAGCGATCGAGGTAGTAGTCGCGCGTGTGCGCGTCGTAGTACTCGGCGACTCGTTGCGCCTGGGAAGGGCTTGCCGGCGCGGCGGCCGGGACGTTGTCGCGGCCGCCGCGCACGGACTCAGCCATTCATGATTTCGATGCCCTGTTGAATATGTGCCGCCGCGCGGATGACGATCTGCTGATCGAGGTTGTCCGCGTCGGTGGTGCCGAACTCGAGGCGTGCGAGATAGAGCCAGCCCTCGCAGAACTGGATCGCCTCTTCGCTCGTCAGCTTGGGGGCCTTGGGCTCCTTCGCGAGCGCCGCGCGGAAGTTGTGGGCCTTCGCTGCGCGGACGCGGAACGCTTTCTTGGAGGCCGGGTCGGTCAACGACCAGATCGCGAGATCGCGGACCTCGGAGTCCGGCTGATTCTTCGCCGATTTCGCGGTCGCCTTGGCGCCCTTCGCCTTCTTCTTCGAAGTGCCCTTGGCCGTCTTGGCTTTCGTCTTCTTCGATCCGGCCTTGGCCGCCTTCGTGCTCTTCTTTTTCTTGCCCGCCATGATCTTCCCCTCCGATATCCAGATGTTCAGACGATGCTGCAGGCCGACAGGAGCCGGTGCATCGGGTGTGTACGCGCCACTTCTGCCAGCTTCACGGGGAGGACCTGCGCTGCCCGGTAGCGCAGCAGCTCGACCTGCCGGAAGCTCTCGACGACCGCTCCGGCCTTGATCATTGCCTCGATTGCCCGTGTGACCGCAGGGTGATCCCCATGTGAGGCTAAGTCCAGATCCATCTCGAAACTCCTGTGATTCTTGCCACTCGTCGTAGCGAGGACGTGGAGGACCGGAAGCGTCCGCTTGCCGTCGAGAAGGTCGTTACGAGGACCTTCGGCGATCGTGCTGACCGTGTCGTTGTAGACCTGAACCATCGTTCCCCAGGCCAGGCCGAAGGTCAGCCATCGATCCACCTCGTCGGGGGCGGCGCCCGCGAGAATCGCGGGCGTACAAGCGAACAGCGCGAATTCGCTACCGCTCTTGTGACGGACCAGGTCCAGGTACTGGGTCACCGAGCCGACGACCCGGGCGCTCTCGAAGTCGCGGGCCTGGCCTTCGCTCATCGCGAAGAGCGCCTCGGACATGGCCTGGCTGAACGCGGCAGCCGCCCGCGCATCGTCCGCGCAAGCCTCGGCCACGACGACGTGTGGAAGAATGGAGAGTAGACTCGTCGAGACGAGGGCGAGAAGGCGTCCCGGCACCTCGGCCCATTCGTCGGCCAGCTGGCCGTCGGCGACGTCGTCGATGAGATCGGCGCCCGCCCACAGGCTCGTCGCCGCCGCCGCCGCCGCTTCGGCCTTCCCGGCGTCGAGCCCGATCAGGTCCGACACGGCCATGGGCAGGTCGCAAGGCGGGAAGATCGCGGCCTTCTCGGCATCGCGGCGCACCCGGCCGAGCGCCTTCGAGAAGACCAGGCGATAGGTCTCGTCCGAGACCACACCGTCGAGCGCAGACTCGAGGCGGCCGAAGATCGAATCGCCGTGCGCGGCGTGAATCACGCGGACAGCTCCTGGACGAGCCGGCGTGCCTCGGCAAGCGCGGCGCCCGCACGCAGAACGGCGACGGCTTCCTTCGCCCGCTGCCGTCGGACCGCGGGGTCGAGGGCCGCACAACGGGCGGCGCACACGAGCGCGAGCCCTTTGGCGTGCTGCATGCCCAGCTCGTCGGCGGACCGGATCGCGTGGTCGAGAGCCGTGCGCGCGGCGGCCGGGGATCCGTCGATCACGGCGAGCCGGGCACGGAACGTATGCAGGCGAGGCCCTCCGATCGGGAACAGCTTCGTGAATCGCGCCATGGCCCGCTGCGCGCGGCGGCAGTCCCTTCGAAGCGTCGTCGGAACGGATCCCGTGCGCGAATGCGCGTCTTCGGCAGCCGCGAGCATCACCTCGCAGACGCCCGCGATGCCCTCGCACATGACGTGGCTCGTCACCTGCGATGCATCGATTCGATCGAGGCCGCGTCGCGCGACCGCGTAAGCTTCGTCGGCGCTGGACCGGCAGAGCATGCTCCACGCCAGCAGACCGAGCGCGCGGATCTCTTCGGCCCGGTCGGATTCCTCTGCCAGCACGGCAAGCGCGCGCTGGCAGCAGCGGATCGCCGTTTCGAAGTCTCCCATCATGACGGACGGCTCGGAGACGCCGTTGAGTCCCCAGGCTTCCCAGAGCCGGTTGTTGCTCTCACGGGCAATCGCGAGCTGGCGCTCGCCCAGCTCGATCGCGCGTTCGAACTCGCCTCGGGCGTACGGCGGCCACGCGAGCACGTTGAGGCACATCAGGCTGAGCCTGCGGTCGCCGACCTGCTCGGCCGTGCGCTGGGCCGCCTCCACACGCAGGAGCGCCAGGTCCCACTTTCCTTCGCCGACGGCGCGCAGGCCGGTCACCCAGCCGACGTAGGCCGAGACCCGCGCGTCGCCGTTCTGTCGCGCGAGGTCGATGGCACGGCGGTCGTACAGCTCGGAGAGCTTCGAAAGGCCCATGGCGCTCGCCGTCAGGCTCATCGTCGCGTATGAGCGCGCCATGACCGCCGGCAGGCCGGCCAGCTCGGCGAGGTTGAGAACGCGCAGGTTCACGTAGGTACCGGCGAGCATCTCGCCGGCCGAGTAGTGGACGAACCCGAGCTGCTCGTAAGTCTCGGCGGCCAGCGCGAGAACGTCCGAGTCGCGCGCGCGGGAGCCCTGGAAGCGGGAAGGCAGGAGGCGGTGCGCGAGCTGGCGAAGCGTCTCGCGCACGATGCTCGCGGCGAGGGCAAGTCGTCCGCCTCCGGTGCGTTCCCCCAGCATCTCGAGGGCCATTTCGAGATTCGACCTGGCCGCGTCGTGAAGCCCGATGGCCACCTGCGCTTCGCCGAGATGTCCCGACCAGAGCGCCTCGCGCGGAGCCCGTCCGGGAGCCTGCACCGCGCCGGTCTGCGCCGGCGCTGCGGCGATCGTCTGCAGCGCGTAACCGTAGAGCTCGGCAACGGCGTGATAGTTGCCGTTGCGCATGGCCTCGGCGCCGGCGTGATCGACGAGCGCGAGCGCGCGTTCCTCGTCGCCGGATCGACGCCAGTGGTAGAAGAGGACGGCCTGCGTCGCGCGGGATTCGCGGGCACGGCCGAGATACTCGGCGGCCTGGCGGTGAAGCTGGCGGCGCTGGGAGACGAGAAGCAGCCCATAAGCGACGTCGCACGTGATCGCGTGCTGGAAGCACGCCGCTGCGGGATCGCGCGCATCTTTCTCGATGAGCCCGAGCTCGACGGCGCCGGCGAGATGGGAGTCGAGCGTCGCCTGGTCGAGCTGCATGGGGTGGATGGCGCGCAGCACGTCCAGTTGAAACCTCGCGCCGAGGACGCTCGCCGTCTTGAGCGTGAGCTGCACCGAAGCGGGCAGCCGGTCGAGGCGGTTCGTGACGACCTCGGCGACCGACCGCGGCACGAGGTTCTCGGCCTGCTCCGCATCGCGCACGCGAAAAGCCGCCACGCCGCCCTCGACGACCGCCGTGCCCGATTCGACGAGCGCGGCAAGGAGCTGGGCGCAGAAGAACGGATTGCCGCGCGTGCGGTCGTACGTGAGCTGGAGGAGCTGGGGGCTGATGTCGGGCGCGCCGAGAAGCTGCAGGGCGAGCTCGCGGGTCGCATCGCGGGTCAGCGGCGTCAGTACGACGCGCTCGGCTTCCGGCGCCGTCACGATCGCGTGCCAGTGGCTGGAGGTCGGCGCCGTCTCCGAGCGCAGCGTCACGAGCACGCCGAGCGCGCTCGAATCGAGGCTCCGGACGAGCACGCCGAGGAGCTCCCAGGAAGCCGGGTCGAGCCAGTGAACGTCTTCGAGCACGAGCAGGAGCCCGCCGCGTTCGCTGCGGCTCGCATGGGCGAGGTGGGTGACCAGCCGCGCGAGCAGGGCGAGGAGGTTGTCGCTCCGTGCAGAGCCGCTCATCGCGCGCGTGGTCTCGTTCTCCGGAATCTGCAGCTCGAGGACGGGGGCGACGAGCGGAGCGAGGTCTTCGCTCACGGACGCTTCCGCAAGTGCGTCGAGCACTCGTTTCGCGCGCGCGGCCGGCCCGTGTGCCTCGTCGAGGCGAAGCAGCGTGGCGACGACTTTCCCCCACGAAGCGTAGGTGCTCGACGACTGCACCGCCTCGCACGCGACGCGGACGACGTCGAAGCCGAGCCAGCCGGCCCGCTCGACGGCCTGGCGCACGAGCGTGGTCTTGCCGACACCGGCCTCGCCCTGGACGAC
>CAYYVZ010000154.1:0-8553 GCA_964475235.1 uncultured Myxococcales bacterium
ACGGCCGTCGAGGAAATCTTCTTGACGCCTTCGAGGCCGGCGATCTTCTCCTCCACGCGGATGTTGATCGTCTCCTCGATCTCTTCGGGAGACGCGCCCGGGTAGACCACCTCGACGGTGACCAGGTCGGTGTCGAACTCGGGGAAGATCTCCTGCTTGACGTTGGGAAGTGTGAGCAGCCCGCCGACGAAGATCATCGCGACGACGAGGTTGGCCGCGACGCTGTTGGCGGCGAACCAGGCGACGACGCGCTTCACGAAGCCTTCCTCGGCTCTTCTGCCACGCGCACCTTCATGCCGTCGGTCGCGACCTCGAGCGTCGAAACGCAGACGCGCTCGCCGGGAGCGAGGCCCTCGGACACGATGACGCGGTCGGCTTCGCGCCGCAGCACTTTCACCTTGCGCGAGCGCAGCCGGTCTTCGCCGTCCACGACGAGCACGCGCGACTCGCCGCGCATGGCGGCGCGCGGCAGCGTCACGACGTTGGCCGCGAGCCGGCCCGCGATCTCGGCTTCGACGAAGAGTCCGGCCGCGAGCGGCGGCCGCGCGGGATCGCTGCCGCGGCCGTACGGATCGTCCACGCTCGCAACGGCGTGGATGACGTGCGTCGCGGGGTCGATCTGGCCTTCGGTGCGCACGATGCGCCCCTTCCACTGCCAGCGATGCCCCGCGAACTCGGCGTGCACGGTCACCTCGGGTCCCGGCGCGTCCTTCTCGGAGTCGCGCCACGCCATGTTGAGGTCCAGAAACGCGAGGTCGTCGTCGGCGAGCGGAAGGCGGATCTCGGCAACGTCGGTCGAGTAGATGCGCGCGATCGTCTGGCCGCGCGCCACGAACTGGCCGACGTCGACGTCCTCGTTGCGGACGCGCCCCGCGAAGGGCGCCCGGATCGACGTGCGCTCGAGGTCGCGCGTGGCCTGCGCGAGCACGGCGCGCGCGGCCGACAGCGAAGCACCGGCCTCGGCGAGTTGAGGCGCCCGCGCGACGAGGGCCGGCGCCGCGCCGCCCTGGCCTATGTCTTTCCATTCGCGCACGGCGACGTTCGCTTCGGCTTTCTCCATCGCGACGCGCACCTCGGCGCGCGCGACCTCGGCCTTGGTGCGGTCCACCGCAAGCGCGTAGTCGTCGGGCTCGAGGCGAACGAGCAGGTCGCCCTGCGAAAAGAATCCACCGGCAGCGAGCGTCGGTGCCACTTCGACGACTTTGCCCGCGACTTCGGCGACGAGGTCGATCTCGGCGCGCGGCTCGACGCGTCCCTGCGTGCGCACGATCATCGGGACATCTCCGGCCGCGACAGGAATCACGCGCACGAGCGGCGCCGGCGGCTCGTGGATCTCCGTGGAAGCGCGCGGCTTGGCGAGCACCAGTACGAAAGCCATGACGATGCCGGTTCCGAGGAGCAGTGCCGGATAGAGCGCCTTCCTGTGGATCTTCATGATGCCCCCGCTTCCTCGGCCTCGGCCGTCTTGTCGTCGTTCCCGTTCGTCGCCCGCTCACCGTCCGCCGCCGCGCGTCCGGATTCCGGCCGCGGAACCGCCAGCGGCGGAGTCGCCGCCGTGGGCAGGTAGATTCCGCCGCCGAGCGCGAGCACGAGATCGACGCGATTCTCGAGCCTCTGGCGCCGGGCTTCGATGAGCGCGGAGTCGGCCACGAGGGCGCTGCGCGACGACTCGAGCAGCGTCACGTAGCCTTCGATGCCGCTGCGGTAGCGCTCCGACGCGAGGCGTTCGGCTGCCGCCGCCTCGACCGATGCGCGCTCGAGCGCGGCTTCGGTCTGCGCCAGATAGCTCTCGCCCGAAAGCGCGACCTCGACTTCAGTGAACGCGACGAGCGCCGTGGACACGTAGTCGGCCGCGACGGCACCGGCGGCCGACTTGGCCTTGCGTACGGCGCCGCGCAGCCTGCCGCCCTCGAAGATCGGCTGCATCAGGTTGGCCGCGAGCTGCCAGACCCCGAAGTCGCCGTCGAGAAGATGGGCAAAGTCCTCGCTGACGCTGCCGGCGCTTCCGGTGATCGCGACACGCGGAAGCAGCGACGCCTTGGCCGCCCACACGCGGCGATCCGCCGCGTAGACGCGCTGCCCGGCGAGCACGAGATCGAAACGGCGCGCGAGCACGTCCATCGGAACGCCGGCCGGAACCGCGGGCATCGCGGGCCAGTCGGACAGGTTCGACGACGGCGACGCGGACGCGAGCTCCGCCGACGGGTAGCGGCCGAGCAGCGCTTCGAGCTGGCGCGCAATGCGGTCGAGTGCGTGACGGCGAACGACGGCGCGCGCTTCGGAGGCCGCCACCTGCGTGCGAGTGAAACGGAGGTCGAGGGGCGAACGCAGGCCGCGCTCGTAGCGTGCGCTCACCTGCTGTTCGGTCGAGCGCCAGCTTGCGAGCTGCCGGTCGGCTAGATCGAGCTGCTCGCGCGCCTCGAGCACGGCGAACCACGCCTTGGCCGTCTGGCCCGCGAGCGAGAGCCGTGCCCCGTCGTACGCCGCCCGCGCGGCTTCGAGCTCGCCCCTGGCCGCATCCTTGCCCGCGCGCAGGCGGCCCCAGACGTCGAGCTCCCAGCTCAGATCCAGCGAAACGCCAAGCCGCGTGGACTCGACCTTGAGAGGGTTCGGCAGCGCGGGGTCGGAGATGGGGAAGCCGACGTAGACCTGCTGCGAACGCGCGCCCGAGCCGTTCGCGCGGATCGAAGGATAGAGATCGGCGCCGGCAATCGCCGCATCGGCCTCGGCAATCCCCACTCGATACGCCGCCGCACGAAGATCGGGGTTGGCCGCGAGCGCCTCTTCGATGAGACGCGCAAGCGTCGGGTCGCCGAAGTGAAGCTCCCACGCCGAATCCGCCGACGGCGACGCCCAGCCGGGGCTCGCGGTCCACGCGGGACGCGCAATCGCCGCCACTTCCGCGTTCGAGGCGACGAGGCTCGGGCTCGTGGCGGAACATCCCGCGACGAACGCCGCGCCGGCAACGCCGTACGCCAGCCGCAAGAGCGCCGCGCTCATCGCTCGCCGCCTTCGTCGCTCGCCGCGGCGCGAAGCCCGGCCGCCGCGAAGGTCACCCAGCGGCGCGCGAACATTTCCGGATCGCTCGCGGGATCGAGACGCCCTTCGGAAAGAATGCGGATGTCGTCGCCGTGCACGAGCGTGACCGCCATCGACGTGATCGCGAAGTGGAAGCGGCAGAGCATCTCCTCCTCGCCGAGATGGGGAAGGCAGCGGCCGATCGCCGCCGAAAAGTGCGCGAAGACTTCGTTGAACTGGTCGTGGAGGATCTGGCGCACCGTGAAATCGCTGTCGGTGTGGGCGCGGCCGACCAGCTGGCTCACCGACATCCACTCGTCGGGCCGGTCGCGCGCGGCCACGAGCAGCGGGCGGATGAGGATTTCCAGAACCTGCTCGAGCCGCTTGCCGCGGCTGTCGAGCCGCTTGCCGTTACCGCGCTTGCCGCTGTCGTCGTCGCCGAGAGCCGTGAGCAGCTCGATGCGCTTCCGGTTGATGGGATCGAAGCGGCGCGCGAAGACGGCGCGGATCAGCTCCTCGCGAGGGCCGAAGTGGTAGTGGACGGCCGCGAGATTGACGCCGGCCTCCGCAATCACGCTGCGCAGCGAGGTCGCGCTGAAGCCCTGCCTCGCAAACAGGGCCTCGGCGGCGTCGAGGATCCGGTCCTTGGTGTCGGCGGTGGCCATATCAAGCACCCGATTCAATCGGGCGTTTGAATCGTATGAAACAACCCTGCCGGGTCAAGCGGAAGCGCTGCGAACGGGGTCCGTTGCCGATTCCGGGGACGGGACCCGATCGCGTTTTCGATCAGCCGGGGCGGCGAGTATGTCTGGCCGGACGAACGGAGGCGTCCAGAGGATGAAACCAGTGTCCCGGCCCGAGTTCGCACCCGAGATCGCCACCAGCAGCGCCCCCGGCGCCGTTCAGGCTCCCCTCTCCTACATTCGCCCGACGGCCGGCAGCCCGTGGAGCACCTACCTCGCCCAGGTCGAGCGCGTGGTGCCTCACCTCGGCGACCTGGCCGACTGGGCCGAAACGCTTCGCCATCCGAAGCGTGCCCTCGTCGTCGACGTGCCGATCGAGATGGACGACGGCACCGTGCGCCATTTCGAGGGCTACCGCGTGCAGCACAACCTTTCGCGCGGTCCCGGCAAGGGTGGCGTGCGCTTCCACCCCGACGTCACACTCGAGGAAGTGATGGCGCTCGCCGCGTGGATGACGATCAAGAACGCCGCGATCGGGCTTCCGTTCGGCGGCGCCAAGGGCGGCGTGCGCGTCGATCCCACCGCACTCTCGCACAAGGAACTCGAGCGACTCACACGCCGATACACGAGCGAGATCGGCATCGTCCTCGGCCCTCAGCAGGACATTCCGGCGCCCGACGTGAACACCAACGCGCAGGTCATGGCGTGGATCATGGACACCTATTCGATGAACGCGCATGGCACCGTGACCGGTGTCGTCACGGGCAAGCCCGTCGAGCTTGGCGGCTCGCTCGGCCGCACCAAGGCGACGGGGCGCGGAGTCTTCGTGACGGGGCGCGAAGCGGCGAGACGGATCGACATGAGTCTCGAGGGCGCGCGCGTCGCGGTGCAGGGTTTCGGCAACGTCGGCTCCGCGGCGGCAGAGATGTTCTGCGGCGCCGGCGCGAAGATCGTCGCCGTGCAGGATCACACCGCGACGATCGCCAATCCGGACGGCATGGACATGGCGGCCCTCATGCCGGTCGTGAAACGCGACGGCGGTGTGAGCGCGTTCGCCGGTTCCGGTGCGAAGGAAATCGACCGCGAAGCTTTCTGGGACGTGCCCTGCGACATCCTCATTCCTGCGGCCCTCGAAGGCCAGATCGACGCGGGACGCGCAGGCCGCATCACCGCGCGCCTCGTGCTCGAAGGCGCCAACGGCCCCACGCTTCCGGACGCCGACGACGTCTTCGCGAACCGCGGCGTGCTCGTCGTGCCCGACGTCATCTGCAACGCCGGAGGCGTCACGGTGAGCTACTTCGAGTGGGTGCAGGACTTCTCGAGCTTCTTCTGGACCGAAGACGAAATTAACCTGCGCCTCGACAAGATTCTCGTCGACGCGCTTCGCAGGATCTGGGACAAATCCGCAAAACTGGAGACGTCGCTTCGCACCGCTGCGTTCGTGGTCGCATGCGAGCGCGTGCTCCACGCACGCAAGGTGCGCGGCCTCTATCCCTGAGAACCGGCGTGGCCATTCGACCCATCTCGATCCCGAACGGCTGGCAGCGTCGCGGCGTCGTCCTTCCGCGCAGCAGCGAGGGCTGGGGGTCGATGGTGATGGGAGACCCGTGCCTCGTGCGCGACGAAGACGCAGGCGTCTGGCGAATGTTCCTGTTCGCGTTGCCGCCCGGGCACGGACACGCGGTGAGCGCCGGCGATCCGCTCGACGCGGCGTCGTGGCGATTCGCAGGGCCCCTCGAGCTCACCAATCCGGAGGTGCTTCCCGACGGCGGCGCCTACAAGCCGTTCGTGGTCCTGGACGCCGGCGAGCCCGGGCGCGCGGCGCATATCGACGGCCGCTACGCGCTGCTCGTCGTCACCGATCATCGCGCGAAGAAAGTCTGGCGAGCGTGGTCGCATTCGCTCGCCGGCCCCTGGGAGCTCGAACCGCGCGTCCTCCTCGACTGCGGCGCCGGCGACGACTTCGACGCGAAGCACGTGGACGCCGTGTCGGCCTGGTGGTTCCGGGAACGCGGCGAGATCCTCTACTTCTACATGGGCTATCCGCGATCGGAGCAGCCGCGGCTGCAAAGCCCGCTCGGCTCGGCCCAGGGCGCCGCCGTCGAGGAAGTCGGCACGGGCCTCGTCCGCAAGCTCGGCGTGGTTCTCGAGCCCGCGCAGGAGCGGCAGCATTGGGCATCCGGCTGGGTCGGCGGACTCCAGCTTTTCCGCGGACGCGACCATCGCTGGATCGGGCTCGTCAACGCCTCGCCGACCGCTCCGGTTCGCGGCGACGAAAGCCTGACGGGCGAGGAACCGCCGCCGAGCCTCGGCGGCTTCGCCGTCTGCGACGAAGAAGTCCCGACCAGTGGCTGGCGCTGGTGCGACGAGCCCATCGAGTGGCTCGAGAGTATCCCCGCCGAGGCCGTCGCCGCGGGCGAGTCGACGAACCTCTGGCGGCATCACGCACTCGTGCTCGCCGACGGCCGGCTTGCGGTGTTCTACAACGCCGGCCCCTACTTCGAAGAACAGCTTTTCGCGCGAGTCTCGACCGAACCGGTCGTGCGCCCGATCGCGAGCGATCCGGGCAACACGGACGCGTAGCCTGCGGATGACTCTGTCCGTCGCTACGATACAACGACACGGATTTCGCGGCGCGCCGCCTTGCGCGCAAGGGAGAACAGCATGAGCATCGAGATCGAGCCGATCGGATTCGTGCGCGGCGGGCGCGCCGAAGTTGCCGACGACGACTGGGGCAAGGTCGAAGCGCGCATCGAGCTCGACGTGTCCCGCTTCGGCCCGGAGTCGCTCGCCGGACTCGACGACTTTTCGCACCTCGTCGTCGTCTACCACTTCCACCTCGCCGATCCGGCCAAGATCGAGCTCGAGGCACGCCGTCCGCGCAACAACCCCGACTGGCCGAAAGTCGGCATCTTCGCGCAGCGGGGAAAGAACCGGCCGAATCGCATCGGCGTCTCGACGTGCGCCATCCTCGGGATCGAGGGAACGAGCGTGCGGGTACAGGGCCTCGACGCCGTCGACGGCACGCCGGTGCTCGACCTGAAGCCCTACTTCCGCGAATTCGAGCCGCGCAACGTGGTGCGCGAGCCGGCCTGGGTCGCGGAGCTGATGTCGCAGTACTGGTGAAGGCGGGCGCGGGATCCGCCCTGCGCTTCGGGCAACGCCCGTTCCCGTTTACGAGGACGGCGCCTGGAACCCGAGGATCATCCGCCGCTCTTTCGCGTCGAAGCCCGACGCCGCGGCAGGCTCCGGCCGTGCGAGCGAAACGACGACGCCGGCGAGAAAGCCCGCCGGGATCGTCACGATGGCCGGGTTCTTGAGCGAGAACAGTGCCGTCTCGGCACCGAACACATCGACCATGATGGTCGGAGAAACTCCGATGAGGACGAGGCTCCCGCCCGTGCCCGTCAGGATCGCCGCCACCGCCCCGTTGGTGGTGAAGCGCCGCCAGAACACCGACAGCACGAGCGCCGGAAAGTTCCCCGAAGCCGCGACGGCGAACGCGAGCCCCACCATGAACGCGACGTTCTGGCCCTTGAAGAGGATGCCGAGCGCGATCGCGACGACGGCGAGAACGACGGTTGCCGCGCGCGCGACGCGAAGCTGCTCCTCGTGCGGCGCGTGTCCCTTGCGGTACACCGACACCCACAGGTCGTGGCTGAGCGCCGCCGCTCCCGACAGCGTGAGCCCCGCGACCACCGCCAGGATCGTCGCGAACGCGACCGCCGCGATGAAGCCGAAAAGCCCCTCGCCACCGAGTGCCTCGGCGAGCAGCGGCGCCGCCATGTTGCCGCCCTTGTCGATCGCCGTGATCGCCTCGCGCCCCACGATGACCATCGCGCCGAAGCCGAGGATGAACGTCATCAGGTAGAACGCGCCGATCAGCCCCGTCGCCCACAGCACCGACTGGCGCGCGGCCGCCGCGTCGGGAACCGTGTAGAAGCGCATGAGGATGTGCGGCAGCCCGGCCGTGCCGAACATCAGCGCGAGTCCGAGCGAGATCGCGTCCCACGGGTTGGCGACCTGCTTGCCGGGCGCGAGCACCTCGCTGCCGTACATGGACGCAGCCTCGGCGAAGAGCGCGGCGGGATTGAAGTCGAAACGCGCGAGCGTGAGCACGCAGAGCAGCGCCGCACCGCCGAGCAGCAGCACGGCCTTGACGATCTGCACCCACGTCGTCGCCAGCATGCCGCCGAACAGCACGTAGGCCAGCATCACGATGCCGACGACGACGACCGAGAGCTCGTACGAGATTCCGAACAGCAGCTTGATGAGCGTTCCCGCTCCGACCATCTGCGCGATCAGGTACAGCGAGACGACCGAGAGCGTGCCGATGGCCGCCGCCACGCGAACCGGTGTCTGCCGGAGCCGGAAGCTCACGACGTCGGCGAACGTGTACTTGCCGAGGTTGCGCAGCGGCTCGGCGATCAGGAAGAGCACGACGGGCCAGCCGACGAGCCAGCCCGTCGAGTAGATCAGACCGTCGAAGCCCGACAGCGAGACGAGGCCCGCGATGCCGAGAAAGCTCGCCGCGCTCATGTAGTCGCCGGCCAGTGCGAAGCCGTTCTGGCGTCCGCTGATGCTGCGGCCAGCCGCGAAGAAGTCCTCGGTCGTCGTCGTGCGCCGCGCGGCCAGCCACGTGATGCCCATCGTGACGGCGATGAAGAGGAAGAACAGCAGGATGGCCGTCGGGTTCGGCTGTCCGACGCTCGTGGCGGCCGGGGTCACTTACCCTGGTCCCTTTGCAACGCCGTCGCCCGTTTAACGGGCGAGGCTCCCATTGCAACCCCGTGCCCCCCTTGAACGGCGGGGGGGCAGTAACAACACAGGGCGCGTACGGGGGAAGTGGGTG
>CAYYVZ010000154.1:8563-10985 GCA_964475235.1 uncultured Myxococcales bacterium
GTCGCCCGTTTCACGGGCGAGGCTCCTGCAACAACGCTGCGCGCGTGCGGTCGAAGTGGGTGTTGGCCCAGTGCGCGTAGACGAAGGTGGTGCACCACGAGCCGAAGATCACGAGCGCGCCGAGAACGATGCCGACGCTCAGCCCGGGGACGAGCTGGGTGGCCATTGCATCCTTGGCGAAAGCCGCGAGGCCGAGAAAGCCGAAGTAGAAAACGAAGACGCAGGCACTGAGGACGATCGCCACGCGCCACCGAACGCGCGCAAGCTCGCGAATCGCCTTGTTGACGGCGCGGCTCACGCCTGCCCACCGAACCGGCCTGGTGCGGGCCGGCTCACGCCTGGTCCGCCTTCTTCTGCGCGGCGATGCGCGCGGCGGCTTCTTCCTTCGGCACCACGTTGCCGTTGCCGACGCCTTCGCAGATGCGCCTGGCCTCGGCCGTCCACGCGCCGCGCCGGATCATCTCGGGCCAGAACGGGAAGGTGCGGCACTGCGTCGGTCGCGACTCGTAGACGGTGCACAGGTTGGTCTTCGCATCGAGCATCACGCAGCGCCCGTCCGTGAAGTCGAGCTCGGTCCAGCCGTTCTCGTCGCGGAAGGTGTAGCGCTTCCGCGTTTCGGCGACCGTGAGGCCGACGGCCCTGGCGAGCGCGGCGAGGTCTTCCTTCGTCAGGTAGACGTGCGAGTACTCGCCGCGGGTCCAGCAGCACTTGCCGCACTGCGTGCATTCGAAGCGCAGGCCGCGCTCCGGAGCGGGCGCCGTTTCGGATGGTCCGGAAATCGGGATCCGTCCCCGGTTTCCTGGCTGTGTGGTGGGTGCTGCCATCGATGCCGGAGAGGGGAAGATGGAGGGTGGCGGGCGGGAGCGCAAGCCGGGACCGTGCCCTTTTGCCAAGCCCTGCCCCCTCGCATAGCCATAGCCGATGTTCGAATCCGTTTTTCCGGAGCACGACCTCTTCGCAACCGAAGAGCACCGCCTGTTCCGCACCACCATCCGCAAGTTCGTCCAGGACAAGCTCGTCCCTCGCTCGCGCGAGTTCGACGAGATGGGACACATCGACAAGGCCCTTTATCCCGAGATGGGCAAGCTCGGCATGCTCGGCATCCGCTACGATCCGAAGTTCGGCGGACTCGGCCTCGACTGGAGCTACACGGCGATTCTCGCCGAGGAGCTGGGCTGCTGCGACAACGCCGGCGTCGCCATGGGCATCTTCGTCCAGACCGACATGTCCACGCCGGCCCTGCACCGCTTCGGCAGCGACGAGCTGCGCCAGCAGTACCTGGTTCCTGCGATCAAGGGCGAGATGGTCGGTGCCATCGGGGTGACGGAGCCGACGGCGGGATCCGACGTCTCCGCGATCAGGACGCGCGCGGTGCGCGACGGCGACGACTGGGTCATCAACGGCCAGAAGATGTTCATCACGAACGCGTCGCACGCCGACTTCTTCTGCCTGCTCGCGGTGACGGACCCCGATGCGGGTTACGGCGGCTTCACGCAGATCCTGGTGCCGACCAAGTCGCCGGGGGTTTCCTACACGCTGCTCGACAAGATCGGCAACTGGGGCTCGGACACCGGCGCGATCTACCTCGAGGACGTGCGTGTGCCGGTGTCGAACACGATCGGCGACCCCGGACGCGGTTTCCAGCAGCAGATGGTGCAGTTCATCGACGAGCGCCTCATCGCCGTGCTCGCGTCGTCGGCCGCCGCGATGGACGTCTGGAACAAGACCAGGGCCTACTGCGAGCAGCGCATCGTCTTCGGCAAGCCGCTCAGCAAGTTCCAGGTCAACCAGTTCAAGTTCGTGGACATGCTCGTCCAGATCCAGGCGGCGCGCGAGCTCGGCTACTCGTGCGTTCGCAAGATGGTCAGCGGCGAGTACCCGGTTCAGGAAGTCTCGATGGCCAAGATCTTCTGCATCGAAGTGCAGCAGAAGGTCGCCAACACGTGCCTTCAGCTCTACGGCGGCGCGGGCTACCTCACCGACAATCCGGCCGGCCGCCTCTTCGTGGACTCGCGCCTCAGCTCGATCGGTGCGGGCGCCGACGAGGTCATGAAGCAGGTCATCGCGAAGCAGCTCGGATTCTGAGCCGCCGCACGCGCTATCGAAGAGTTTTTCGAACTTCAGGGGACGGAGATTTCATGTCGCAACCTCAGGGCTTTTACCGCTTCACCGGAACCGACGGCTACATCGCGTCGGACTCCCTCGTCGATGCCGTCAATTGCGCGATCGCGCTCGAGCGACCGCTGCTGCTCCGCGGCGAGCCCGGCACCGGCAAGACCCTGCTCGCGCGCCACATCAGCGCAGCCCTCGGGCTCACGATGGAAAGCTGGCACGTCAAGTCCACGTCGAAAGCCGCCGAGGGCCTCTACGTGTACGACACCGTGCAGCGCCTGAACGACAGCCGCTTCGGCGGCGCCGACGT
>CAYYVZ010000155.1:0-10971 GCA_964475235.1 uncultured Myxococcales bacterium
GTTCCTGCGTGATCACGGGCGCCGGGCCCCGCTTCTTCTGCATCGGCGGCGACCACGACCATTCCGGCGACGAGAACCACGACGACCGCATCCACTACGGAAACGTCTTCCCCGTCGTGGACCTCTACGACCTCATCGACAAGACACCGAAGCCCGTCCTCGCGATGGTGAACGGCTTTGCGGTGGGCGGCGGCAACGTGCTCGCACTGATGTGCGACCTCACGATCGCCGCCGACACCGCCACGTTCCGCCAGGTCGGCCCGATGATGGGCAGCTTCGATGCGGGCTTCGGCACCTGGTACCTGGAAGAAGCCGTCGGTCGCAAGAAGGCAAAAGAGATCTGGATGCTCAATCGCAAGTACTCGGCCGCCGAGGCGATCGCGATGGGCCTCATCAACGACGTCGTGCCCGCCGCCGAGCTGAAAGCGCGCGTCGCTGCGACCTGCGACGAGCTCGCCGACCGCGGACCTCAGGCGCTCGCGGCGATCAAGTCGTCCTTCCATGCGCGGCACGGCGGCGTCGCCGGCCTCTCGCGCGTCGCTCTCGACCTGCTCACGCCCAACTACTACCGCAGCGAGGAGAGCAAGGAACTCGGCCGCTCGTTCGGCGCCAAGCAGAAGCCCGACCGGTCGAAGTTCTACCGATGACGCAGGATTCCCTCTCGACGACTTCGTGGCGCTCGAGACCTTTCTATCTCCTCGTCACTCTGACGCTGGTGAATACGATCAACTGGGCCGACCGCCAGGTCGTTCCCATCCTGCTGCCGTCGATCAAGGACGAGCTGCATCTGTCGGACACCGAGCTGGGCATCATCAGCGGTGTCGCGTTCTCGCTGATCTACGCCGTGGCGGCCTTCGTGTTCGGCTACCTGGCCGACCGAAGCTCGCGCAAGCTCGTCATCCTCTTCGGCCTGGTCTGCTGGAGCGTGGCCACCGCGGCGAGCGGACTCGCCGACAGTTTCTGGAGCCTCTTCGCCGCCCGTTTCTTCACGGGCATCGGCGAGGCGTCGCTCTACCCGTGCGCGATGTCGCTGCTCGTCGATGCGTTTCCGGCTGAGCGTCGCGGCCGTGCGATCGGCCTGATCGGCGCGTCCACTGCGCTCGGCGGCGGTCTCGGAATCGGTCTCGGCGGCTGGCTCGCCACGCTGATCGGATGGCGCGAAGTGTTCTACCTCTACGGCGGCTGCGGTCTCCTGCTGGTGCCTCTGCTGCTCGTGATGATCGAGCCAACCCGTTCGCGTGCGCCGGGCGACGTGCTCCACGATTCGCCGCAGAGCATCGTGATGGACGCGCTGAAGGACGTGCGACTGCTCGCCGTCTGGATTCCCGGCATGCTGCTGATGGCCGGGGGACTCGGCTGGGCAGCGTGGGCGCCGGCGTACTTCGTTCGCGAGCTGGGCTTCGACGTGCAGGAAACGGGCGTGATCTTCGGCGCCGCCCAGCTTTTCGGCGGCGTCGCCGGCAGTCTGCTCGGCGGAAGGCTCGGCGATGCCGCGCGCGAGCGTCGCTTCGCAGGCCAGCTGAGCGTCGCGATGGTGTTCGCCGCAGTGGTAGCGCCGATCGTCGCCCTCACGTTGCTCGACGTCCCCCATGTCGTGCTGATGGCCGGCGCGGCCTTCGGTCCGTTCGCCATCTTCGCGTCGCTGCCGAACCTGCAGTCGATGGTGGCCGAGATCGTGCCGGTCAAGCGGCTCGGGCTGACGTTCGCGGTGCACATGCTCTTCCTTGCCGGCGTCGGCGCCGCCATCGGTCCGCTCCTGATCGGCTGGGTCTCCGACCTGACCGGCAGCTTGCGCATGGCGATGCTGGTGCCGATGGCCGCGTCGCTGGCGGCGGCTGCGGGCCTCGGCATCGCGGAGCGCGTCGTCCGGGCGCGCACGCCGGAGCCGCAGCGTTGAGCCGGAGGCGCGTGCGCGCGAGGCGATGACGATGGATTCGGCCCGCACCGATTCCGCGGCATGGGACGACCGGACTCCGGTCGATTGGGCGGAAGGCCTCCCGGTGCCCGAGTACCTGGCGCTGCGGCAGGGCACTCGTCCCGTCGTCGTCGTCGCGCCCCACGGCGGGCGGCGGCAGAGGCCGATTCGCCGCGGCGACAGCGTCAACGACCTCGAGACCGCCGCGATTGCGTGGGAGCTTGCCGGGCGGCTGGGCGCGCACGCGATCGTCAATCACGCGCTCGACCGCAATGAGATCGACCTCAATCGCATCACGCACCTTGCTGCGCGCGCTCCGGACGTGCTCGTTCTGCTTCGCGCGGCGATCGAGGCGGCTTCGCGCGGCGGCCGCGTGCCGCTCGTGCTGTTCGTGCACGGCTGGAACATGGTGGTGCCGTGCTGCGACATCGGCATCGGGCTGAGGCGGCGTGCCGGCGAGATCGCCGGCCGTTTTCCGACGCTGTCGCGCGCGCGCTACGACACGACGATCGCGGCGATCGAGGAAGAGCTCCGCGTGCGCGGCGTGAGCGCGTCGATCGGGCGGCGCTACACCGCGAGCGGGCGCGACAACGCCGCGCAGCTGTTCAGCGGACGCCACGCCGGGCACGAGGACGCCGGCGTCGCGGCTCTTTCGCGGCTTGCGGTCGAGGAGCGCGTCGATGCGGCTCAGCTCGAGCTGGGCATTCCGCTGCGATGGCCGGGAAGGCTTCGCGACGCACTCGTCGAGGGGCTGGTGGCGGGAATCGCGCGCACGGATCGCGGCGATGCGACCCGCCGCCGCATCGAACTGCAGGAAGTCGATTCGAGCGCGCCGCCGAGGGCCGCAGTCGTCGATCCCGGCGAGACGCCGCGGGCGGACGTTCCTCGCACTGGCAGTGGCTGGGATCTCGCCGCGCGTTCCCGCGACGATGCGGCCGGCCCGCCCGAGGCCGGCTACTCCTTCCAGGCAGTGCTCGACCCGAGCGATGGCGTTGCGACCTTTTGCGGCGTCGAGTCGACGGGCCCGCATTCGATGGCCGCTCGCTTCTCCCTCGTGTTCACCGACGGAACGATGATGCTGCTGGTGGGCGAGGGGGAGTGGAGCGGCGAGTACGGCGACTACCGGCTCGAAGGTTTTCACTGGCGCGCGACCGGCGGCGGCGCGCGCATCGAGATCGAGCTGCGCGCACCGATGATCCGCTATCCGACGCACGAGGCGTATCTCGACCTGGAGCAGGGGCTTGCGGGCTCGCGTCTGGAGAATGCCGACGTGCAGCTCGTGGCCGAGGCGCTGTCGCCCGATCACGCGCGGCTGCGCGGCCGCGTGAGTACGCTCGGCAAGTCGTGGGAGGTAGACACGATCGCGTTCCTCGATCGCGGCGGTCGCCGCGCGACCGCCGTCGAAGCGCGCGTTCGCGTTGCGGCGGAGCGCAGCGGCGGAAGCTACCTGCTCGAGCGCAGCCATGCCGGCGAGGACGCGACGCTCGCGATGGACGAGAGCGCCGGTGCGCTCGGAACCATCCGCGGGTCGTCGGCGACGCCGCTTCGCGAAGCGGAGGTTCTCGCGCGCGTTCCGGTGTGGCGGCCTGCCGGCGACGGGGTACTCGTGCGATGGACCTTCGGCATGGTGCGCTGCAGCTTCGACGACGACGCGCAGGACGTCATCGGGTTGTTCGACTGCACGGACGTGTTTCGCATGCCTGCCGCCGCGGTTTTCACCGAGAAATGACGCCCGGAATGCGTCCCCGCTCGGGCCTGGCTGCAAGACGCCGCTCGAGGGCCGTGTACGACCGCGCCGCGGCCGAGGCCGCCGTCGGTTCGGCGCAGTGCCTTCCGTGCATCTGCGACGCGAACGGGGTCGGCGGTGTCCTGTCAGGAGATGCGCAACTCGTGCTGCGCGCGGCGGTCGGCCAGAGCGTCGTGCTCGCGTGCCCGGACTGCGATTGAGCAGGACGGCGCGGAGCTCTATCCCACGCAGGAACGAGGACACGCTGCGGCTGCCCTCTGTCATTGACGATGACGCCCGATTTCCCGATCGCGCGATGAATGAAGTGGTCCGTTGCCCGGTTTTTCGGCTCGGGCGGCGCCGCACCACACGCAATGTGAACAGGGCACCTCCGGTGCCCGGCGCGACTACGCGCCGCATCGGGCCTTGACAATACAGCGACCTCTTCGGTATCCGGCGTCATCCTGTCTTCGCTTTGGAGGCTCCCGCAATGACCGCACGGCGCACGTCTCGGAGTCTCGTTTTCTTTCTGGCGATCTCATCGTCGAGTGCCTTCGCCTCCCCAAGCATCGCAGCCATGGTGCCGGCCGGTCCCGAGCTCGGACCGCTCGGCGTCTCCACGACCTCCGACCCTTTCGTTTGCGCCCGCCCCGGCGGCGGATTCGTGGTGGCGTTCGACTCCCTCAACGGACAACCGGAGCCCGTGGTTCAGTTCCTCGACTCGTCGGGCCTCGCGATCGGAGGCGAGATCGTTCTGGGTCCCTCGACGAACGTCGAACTGTTGAGCATTGACTGCGCCGCGAACGGCGACTTCTACCTCGTCTGGAACGAGTACAACGGCGGCATCTATGGCCGGCGCTACGACGGGACCGGCGCGCCCGTCGGCGCGGCGGTCGAGTGGTCAGCGATAGCGACGCCCCACATCGTCAACATCGTGCTGACGCCCGACGACAACGTGCTGGTGGTGGGCTGGACCGTGCCCTTCAAGCTGCGCGTGTTCGCGCCGGACGGTACTCCGCTCGGTCCCGAGACGACCACCAGTCTCACGTACGAGACTGACGTCAGGGCTCAAGTCAGTTACGAGAGCGATGGAGATTTCGTGGTCGCCGACGGAGATTCGGCCGAGCGTTTCGATGCGCTCGGCAACTCACTCGGCGCGCCATCACCCTTCTGGCTCGACCTTCCGGGCATCGCCGAGAACTTTCAGTACCGGACGCAGCTGTGCCGCCAGCCTTCCGGCAACCTCGTGATCGTGGGTCACACGTATAGCTTCCACCAGTACGCGGAGGAGATCTACGCGCGAATCTTCGACTCGAACCTCCAGCCGCTGGGCGCGGCCTTCCAGGTCAACGTCACGACGGAGCTTCAGCAGTCCGACCCGTACGTGGGATGCGGAGACGACGGAGGATTCGTCGTGGCCTGGCACCACGCGACCGATTTCGCACTCCGGGCGCGACAGTTCGATGCGAGCGGCTCGCCTCTCGGTCCGGAGTTCTACCCGACGCAGGAGCGGCGAAGGTCCAATTTGAGCCCCAGATCCCAGTCCATCGCCGTATCGGGATCTTCGTACCTTTTCGCCCAGCTGGTTTACTGGGGGTACCCCTATTCCGGCATTCACGTCCGCGCGTACTGCGACGACTCCAGCGTCGGTTGCACGTACCACTGTCCCGGCGGTTCGACCGATTCGGATACCGACGGCTATCCGGACGCGTGCGATCCGTGCACGAACATCGGTGGCGCTCAGACGACCGGGCGGGCGAAACTCTCTCTGAAGCGAAAGCACAGGAATCCGGACATGTTCCTCGAGCTCGCCCGCTTCAGCCAGTTCAGATTCCGCGGCGAAGTCGCGCTGCCGTCGGGTTTCGGAGGCTTCGCGACGATCGATCCCTTGTCGCAGCCGGTGCGCGTTCGTATCGAAGGCGAGGCCGACACCACGATCATCGACTCCGTCATGACGACGAGTGCTTACGCGGGAGCGGGAACGGCCGGCTGGACATCGAAGAGCGACGGCCGTGTCTGGGAGTATCGCAGCAGCGAAGAGTCGCCCGCGGAGGGAATCTACGGCGTGCGGCTGAAGAGCGGACGCGACGATACGGTGCGGGTGACCGTCAAAGCCCGGGGCGATACCTACTCGAACAGCGTCGCGTACCCGTTTCTCGCGGCAGACATTCCTCCGCGCGCGATCGTCGCGTTCGGTCCGCAATCGGTGGTGACGGTGGGGGGCTGCACGGAGACGGATTTCGCGCCGGGCGACTGCGCCTACTCGGAAGTCGCCATCGGGATGCGCACGCTGTCCTGCCAGTAGAAAACGGGGATCTCTGCGCTACTTGATGATCGCGTACGACCAGGTCTCGGTCAGCGCTGCCTTGTCGTTTTTGAGATAGGCGCGCAGCTCGATCGGCTTGTCGGTCTTCGCCTTTACCTGAAACGTGAGCCGCCAGCCGCCCGTGTCGGGGTTGCGCACGAGCTGGTGGTCGAGCAGCTCGCCCGCTTCCTTCGGCGCGATGCTGATCACGGCCGCGGGCGCCTTCTCGTTCGGGATCGCGTTCAGCTCCTTGCCGCCGAAGTCGAGCACGAATCGGTTGGCGTCGCCCTTGGCGCCACCGTCCTGGCGCGTCGCCAGCACGCGGCCTCCGGGCGGGAGCTGCGCGTCGTCGCTGAAGAACGACACGGTGTACGAGAAGTCGAGGCGCTGGCCCGGCTGCACCGGCGCCTCCGGCACCCAGTACGCCACCATGTTGTCCACGAGCTCGGTGTTCGAGGGAATCTCGACGAGCTCGACGCGGCCCTTGCCCCAGTCGCCGCGCGGCGCCACCCATGTGCTCGGCCTCAGCTCTTCGCGCGTCTCGAGGTCCTGGTAGTTCGCGAAGTCGCGGTCGCGCTGGATGAGGCCGAAGCCGCGCGGGTTCTTCATGCCGAGGCCGCTCGCGTTCACGCGCACCGGATTGTCGAGCGGGCGCCACAGCCACTCGCCGCTTTCGAAGTTCAGCAGCAGCCCGTCCGAGTCGTGTACCTCGGGCCGGAAGTCGTCGAAACGGCGCCGCGAGCTTTCGCCGAAGAAGAACATGCTCGTCAGCGGTGCGATGCCGAGCTTCTTGATGGGCTTGCGCGGGAACAGGTGGGACTCGACCTCGATGTCGGTGCTCGGCCCCGGCTTGATGTCGAAGCGGTACGACCCGGTGATGCTCGGCCCTTCCATCAGAGCCATGATGACGAGGTTCTTCGCGTCCTTCTCGGGAGTCTCTATCCAGAACTCGACGAAGTGGGGGAATTCTTCGCCCGTGGGCTCGACCGTGTCGATCGCGATGCCGCGCGCGGAGAGGCCGTAGACGTTGTCGCGCCCGAGCGCGCGGAAGTACGTGGCGCCGAGAAAGACGATGAGCTCGTCGAAGTACTGCTCGCTCCGCATCGGCGCGTGGATGCGGATGCCGGCGTAGCCGACGTCCTTCGGGATGCGCGAGGCGAAGTCGTTCTTGCCGTAGTCGAACGAGTTGATGTCGAAGGGCACCGGATGGGCGCCGGCCTTGTCCACCGTGTTCACCGCGACGGTGCGGTCGTAGTAGAGGCCCGGATGGAAGAACTGCACCTGGAAGGGCAGGCCCTCGCGCCGCCACATGGAGCGGTCGGGCTTGAAGCGGATGTCGCGCCACTGGTCGTACGTCATGGAGCCGTTCACCAGCATCCACGCGGGGACGACGGCGCGGTGGTCCACGTACTCTTCCTTCGACAGGGCCTGCGCTTTGGCCGTGACGTCGTCGAGGGAAAAGGCCGAGGCCGGCGACGGTGCGAGCGCGCACGCGGAGAAGAGCAGGGCCGGAAACATGGAACGGGAGAAGCCGGGGAGGGCGGATCGGAAGCGGTTCGTGTGCATTGCGCGCGGATCTTCGGCAGGAAGCGGACGCAACGCAACTCGCGCGCTGTGGGACGAGCCGCGGTGGGGCGAGTCCAGAAAACCTGTACCCGTCCCGGGTTGTCGTCGAGGCGGGCTCGCGGTGCGGCACGAGGGCAGAGGTACTCATGATTACGGGAAGCTGTCTTTGCCGCGGAATCCGTTTCGAGATCGCCGGGCCGCTCGACTTACTTGCGCAGTGCCACTGCGAGGACTGCCGCAAGGCGCAGGGCTCGGCCTTTGCCGTCAACACGGGCGTTCCGAAGAAAGACTTCCGCTTCACCGCCGGCGAAGACCTGCTGCGCTGCTTCGAGTCGTCGCCGGGCAAGTACCGCTGCTTCTGCTCGGTGTGCGGCTCGCCCGTCTACAGCCGCCGCGACGACGCACCCGACGTCGTGAGGCCGCGCGCCGGCCTGCTCGACGGCGACATCGGCACGAAGCCCGCCGTACACGGATGGACGAGCGACAAGGCGAGCTGGGAGCGCCTGCCGGAAGACGGGCTGCCGCGCTTCGCAAACGGATCTCCCGACAGCCGCGTGCCGCGCGTGCGACTTCGGGCGGAGGAGCCGTCGTCGCCCGACGCGCAGGGGCTCATCGCGGCCCTCGACGCCGACCTTGCGAAGACCTACCCGCCGGACGTCATCTTCGGCCTGCACGAGGACGATCACGAAGAGGAGCGCATGGTCTTTCTGATCGCGCGGCGCGGCGGCCGTGCGATCGGATGCGGCGCGCTGCGCACGCTCGACGCCGGCATGGGCGAAGTGAAGCGGATGTACGTGGTGCCCGACGAGCGCGGCGCCGGCGTCTCGCGCATCCTGCTCGCCGCCATCGAGACGATTGCGATCGGCAAGCGGTTCGCGGTGCTGCGCCTCGAGACCGGCAAGCTCTCGCCCGCGCCGCTCGCGCTGTATCGCTCGAGCGGCTACCGCGAGATCCCGCTCTACGGCGAGTACGTCGGCAACGACTACAGCATCTGCTTCGAGAAGAAGCTCTGACGCGCAAGACCGGGCCCTCGCCGCTCGTAGGCCGGGACACTCCGTTCGCGGTCCGGAAAAACGACCCGGGTGAACGGCCCCGGGGATTCGCGCGCCGGGTCGCGGCGGGCTAGAAAGGGGGCATGAAACTCCTGCGCATCTTCGCCGTGCTCTTCGGGCTGCTCGCGATCTCGAACTTCATGAAGCCGTTCGGGTTCTCCGACGACCAGGGTTTCGTCTTCATGGGCCGGCGCCTCGACGGCACGCCGAACCTGATCGCGGGATGGTCGTTCGCCGTCTTCCTGGCGTGGTACGCGTCGGCGCTGTGGCGCGAGAAGGCGGCGGCGCTGCCGATCGGAATCGCCTACGCCTGCTACGTCTCCGCCAACCTCTATTTATGGGTGCTCCGCCAGCCGGCGCCTCCGCCCGACAAGGCCTGGTTCGGCCTGGTTTACACGGCCGTCGCGCTCGGCACGTCGTGGGGCGCGGTCGCGGCGATGGTGAAGGCGGGCTTCGCGCAGCGCGATGCCGCGCCCGGACGCATCCTGCTGCGGGCGTTCGCGCTGCTGTTCGCATGGATGGCGCTGTCGAACACGCTCAAGCCCTTCGCTTCCGAAGCAGCCACCGGTTTCGTGCTGCTCGGCGAGAGGCTCACGGGCACGCCGAACGCCGTGGCCGGCCTCACGTTTGCCGCGTTGCTCGCCGCCTACGCCGTCAGCATCTGGCGCGAGAGCTCCGTGGCTCTCAAGCTCGGCATCTTCTACGCCGGCTACGTCATCGTGAACCTCGTGCTCTGGAACTTCCGCAAACCCGAAGGCGCCGACGCGCCGCTCCTGTTCGCTCTGCCGTACCTGGCGAGCGCCATCGGCGTGTCGAGCGGGGCGGCGTGGCTGCTGTGGAAGCACCGCGCGCGGCTCAGCTGACCGCGGCCTCCGGTCCGATGCCGGCATCGCACACGGCCGAACGCACTCCTGCTGCGGCATCGGCACCGTTGCTCGCGGCGTTTGATTCCGCGGGCATCGAGCCGCCCGCGATTTTCCCCAGTCCCTTCGATGAGCTCGGTCCTCACCCTCTCGCCGAGCGCGCGGCGCGCGCTCTACTCGACGAGCTGCGCGCCGGCGGCCCCGGCGACATCGAGGAAGGAAAGATGTTCGGCGTCCTCGCGGTGCGCGCCGCCGACGGTCGCGTCGGATTTCTTCGCGCGTTCTCCGGTACGCTCGGAGGCCGCTTCGACGTGCCGGGCTACGTGCCGCCCGTGTTCGACCGCGAGGCACGCGCCGCGATCGAGGTCCCCGGCGAGCGCGTCGTGAGCGCGCTGGCCGCGCGCTCGATGGAGTACGTGCGCTCGGTGCGCCTTACGACCGTGCTGCGCGAGAAGGCCGAGCTCGTGCACGGCCAGGATCACGTACTGCGCGACCTTCGCGAGCAGCATGCGGCCAACCGCCGGCAGCGGCGCACGGAGCGCGCCGCGATCGAGGCTGGGGATCCCAGGCGCGAGGCGAAGCTGCACGAGCTCGCGCAGATGAGCCGCCGCGACAAGGCCGAGCGCCGCGCGCTCGATACTGCGCAGCTCGAAGCTCTTACGGCCCTCGACGAAAACATCCGTCGCATCGAGCGCCGCCTTGCCGCGCACGCGCGCCTGCAGCGTTCGGTTTCGCGCCGGCTCATGCGGCAGATCCACGACACGTACCGCCTCACCAATGCGCGCGGCGAAACGAAACGCCTGCGCGAGCTGTTCACCGGCGCCGAGCCGCCCGGCGGGGCGGGCGACTGCGCGGCGCCGAAGCTGCTCGCCTACGCTCTCGCGAACGGCCTCGAGCCGCTCGCGATGGCCGAGTTCTGGTGGGGCGCGCCGCCGCCGGGCGGCGGGCGCGTCGCGGGCGCCTTCTATCCGGCGTGCCGCGAGAAATGCGGCCCCGTCGTGCCGTTCCTGCTCGAGGGCCTCTCTGTCGCGCCGGCGCGCGAGTTCTCGCCGCCGGACGCTTCGGCCGTAGACCTTCCGGTGCTCTACGAGGACGAATGGCTCGTCGTCGTGGACAAACCTGCCGGCCTGCTGTCGGTGCCGCCGCGCCGGGGGCCGCGCGACTCGGCGCTGGCGCGGCTCGAGCGCCGCTATCCCGGCGCTTTGCTGGTGCACCGGCTCGACCTCGACACTTCGGGCGTGCTGGTTGCCGCGCGCGCCGCGTGGGTCCACTCGGCGCTGCAGCGTCAGTTCCTGCGCCGCACGGTCGTCAAACGCTACGTGGCCATCGTCGACGGCGAGGTGACGCTGCGCGGCGGCACGATCGACCTCGCGATCCGCGTGGACGTCACCGACCGGCCGCGCCACATCCACGATCCGGAGCACGGCCGCCGCGCGATCACGCGCTGGGAAGTGCTAGCGCGGTTGAAGGACGGGACGACCCGCGTTGCGTTCTGGCCGCTGACCGGCAGAACCCACCAGCTGCGCGTGCACGCATCGCACCGG
>CAYYVZ010000156.1:0-10950 GCA_964475235.1 uncultured Myxococcales bacterium
GCGGGCTGGAGAACAGGACCAGGACCGCCGCTACTCGGATCGTCGCGAAACCAGCGGCCCCGGTGTCCAGGCGCCGGAACGTCGCGACGTGGATGGCCGTGTCTACGAGACTCGCGAAGTCGAGCAGCGCCGCGTCTACGACGGGCGCCAGCAGGTCGAGCGTCGCGAGGTTGAGCCGCGCAACGTCGAGCGCCGCGAAGTCGAGCGCCGCCCCGTCGAAGGGCGCAACGTGAATCCGGGCACGCGTGAGATGGAGCGGCGCCCGGTGGTTCAGGAACGTCGCACGATCGAGCAGCAACAGGTCGCCCCGGGGGTTCGCGGCAAGGGCGAGGGGCGCGACGTAACGCCCCGCGGTCGCGGACCGGTCGGCAAGGACGAGAACCGCGACGGGATCGACGACAGCCTGCAGCGTCCGCGCTAGTCCCGTCGGACCTGTTACCGTTCACAGAGAGGCGACGCGCTGCTTGCAGCGTGTCGCCTCTTCCTTTTTTGTCACCGGGCTGGGAGGACCGGGTGCGTGGTCCTGGAGACTTCGGCGTATTGACACAGCGCAGGCGGGCGAACATCAGTTCGGGGCCGGAGGGACACCCTCCGAACCACAAGGGAGGAAGTCTCGTATGTCCGCATCCATCCACTCGAAAATCGCCGCCGCGGCAGTGGCCCTCGCCGTTGTTGCCCAGCCGGCGGCCGCGCTCGCCAAGAGCATCTGTGTCTTCGACCCGGCCAACTCGTACGCCTTCGTGTTCTCGAAGGTGAAGCTTCCGAAGAAACCTGGAGAGACGACTTCGGCGACGGTCGAGAGGATCAACACCATCGTGCCCGGAGCGCGGCCCTGCAGCGGCCCGATCTCGAAGCTCACGAATGGCAGCGTCAAGATCGGCCTGACCTGCTACGGCGGCGACGGCGGATCCGGCTTCATGGTCGGGTGGACGTCGGCAGACGTCGAGACGCTCGTCGGAACTGCGGGCTACGAAACCGACGGAGATTTCGACTTCAACGAGATCAGCGTGGGCCTCACCACCGTCGACTGCGAGACGTTGACGCTGCCGTGAGGCTGAACGGCGCGGCTGCAATTCACGCGGCCGCGCCGTTCCCGCCCATCCGGGAACCGGTGGTAAAACGGTGCGTAACTAGGGAAGCGTGACGGCTACGCTGAGGAACTCGCTGTGTTCAGTCCTGCCGGTCTTCGCGGCGTCCACGCTCCTGGCCTTCTCTTCAGGAACAGCCGTTGCCGCTTCGCGCTCCCTCGACGTCTCGATCACCGAATGCGGCCAGTATCCGTCCGATGGCATCGACGGTCCTCTTGTCGACTGGTACCACTTTCACGTCGACGAAGAGCAACTTCTGCGGCTGGAAACGTCTGACGGAAACGGCGGTTGCGAGGACGTCTCCATCATCTCGCTCTACGATGCCGCGTACGGGTTCTACGATTCGAATTACGGAGGTGGGATAGGGGTTTGCTCGCGATTGATCACGTGGATCCCCGCGGGCGATTACCACATCGGTGTTCGAGGGCTGACGTACCGGCGGGTCGGCCCGTATGTCCTCGACTTCTACATCGCGGGCTGTTCGACCTGCGGAAACGGCATGCTCGAAGCCGAATTATGCGATGACGGCAATACGGCGGACGGCGACGGGTGCAGCGGACTCTGTTGGCCTGGTCCCGTCGTCCTGGACCATTGCGGCTCATACGAACTGCCGGGCAGACAGGGCTACAACGACGAGTTCGAGTTCAGCCTGACCTCCGTCGGCACGGTCCGGCTCGAAACGTCCGACGGCAACGGTGGATGTAACGGAGACACGAGCCTGGTCGTCTCCGACGCTCCCTACCACTCGGTCGCTTTCGATTCGGACGGCGGTGTCGGCCGATGCTCACGAATCCATACGCAGCTGCCGGCCGACGACTACAGCGGGTATGTCTCCGCAGACCACGGTGTCGAGCTTGGGCCGTATGTCCTCGAATTCTTCACGGACGCGTGTTCCATCTGCGGAAACGGCGACCTCGAGGCCGAATCGTGTGACGACGGCAATCGTATCGATGGCGACGGATGCGACTCCGACTGCGGTATCGAGTTTCCCGAACTGGCGTGTGGAGCGTTCGCGTCTTCCGGCATCGCGGACGGGGAGTCCGAGTCGTTCGCGATCACGCTTCCCGAGCCGTCAACGATAGGGCTCGAAACTTCCGACGGCAGCGGTGGCTGTCCCGGAGACACCCAGATCCTTGTTCGCGACGCTTCGGGAGTATCGATCGCGGGAGACGGGAACGGTGGCGTCGGCGCCTGCTCGCGGCTCGTCGCCTCACTGCCGGCGGGATCGTTTGCGGTGGACATCCAGGAGTACCTTGGAAACAGCCTCGATCCTTACGTGCTGAAGTACTTTTCGCCCGCGTGCTCGACGTGCGGGAATGCCATCGAAGAGAATGAAGAATGTGACGACGGCAACTCGGTCGACGACGACGGATGCAACTCGGAGTGCGAACGAGTGCCGATGCATCTTGGAGAATGTGGGACCTACGAGTCGCCGGGTTTTACCGATCGGGACAACGACGACTACACTTTTTCTCTACCCGTTGGTGGAACCGTGAGCCTCACCGTCACGGATGACAACGGTGGCTGTGCGGCGATCGGCTCCGTCTATTTGTACGACGACAAGGGCGACGCTTACGGCGGATCCGGAGACGATAAGACCGGACCGTGCGTGATGGCGCTCTCTTTGCCCGCAGGGGACTACGCCGTCGAAGTGTATGCCTCGATCCCGCGCTACAGCATCGATCTGCGAAACGAGACGTGTACGGTTTGTGGCAACGGGATTCTTGATGTCGACGAAGAATGCGACGGCGCACAACTGGGAAGTTGCCAGCAGGGCCCCTGCACGGCGAGCTGCACGTGCCCGTTCCTTCCGTCATGTGGAGACGGGAGTATCGACTATGCCTTCGGAGAAACGTGCGACGACGGCAATCTGACAGACGGCGACGGGTGTGATTCCTACTGTCGCTGGGAGCGCACATCCCTCGATCATTGCGGTGAGTACGCGCTCGACCAGGGCCCCTACATCCAGGAGTTCGAACTGTCTCTTTCCGGGGACGAAGCGGTTTCGTTCGACGTGCGGCCCGACTACGAATCGTGCGGCTCTCCCGGAGGCCAGATCGAAGTTTCAGGCGAGTCCGGGTTTGCGCATGCCGAACTCTTCTACTGCGTACCGTCGATCGTGCGACTTCCGGCTGGCGACTATACGGTTGCCTACTATGGTGGCGGCTACGCGGGTCCGACCCTGCATTTTCTCGACGGTTCGTGTTCCGTGTGCGGGAACGGGTCCCGTGAAGCGGAAGAATGCGACGATGGCAATCTGACTGCTGCAGATGGCTGCAGTCCCGATTGCCAGACCGACGTTCTCGAGCTCGGACCATGTACCCACAAGCAGGTCTCGCTCTCGCCTGCGGGCCATGTGAACTACTTGTTCGAGTTGACGACACCTAGTACCGTTGCAATCACGACGTCGGATGGAAACGGGGGGTGTCCCGGCAATACGGCGGTTTCACTTCGCCATTCCCAACTCGGCGATATCGCCTACGATGACAACAGCGGCGTCGGCGAGTGTTCGAGCATTGTCGTCGCTCTCGCGGCCGGCAGCTACCACGGCGAGATTCACAACGATTCGTGGGTCGATGTTCAAGGAGTCGACGTAAGTCTGGCGACCAGTTCCTGTTCTGTTTGCGGGAACGGCGTTGCGGAAGCGGAGGAGTGTGACGACGGAAATCTCACGGCCGGCGACGGCTGTGACGGGCAATGCCGTTGGGAGCCACGAGAGCTTGCGCAATGTGGGACGTACAGTGTCGACGGCTTCGAAGATCCGAACTCGGACCAGTTCGTATTGGAGCTGGCGTCGCCGCAAATGGTGCGGCTGGAAGTGCAGATCGACGCCGGATGTCCAGGGTACGATAGCCTGAAGGTGAAGAACTCCGATGGCGTCAATGTCGCGTCCACTTACGACTACGCTGGCGACTATTGCGCTCAACTCTCGATCTGGCTCGATGCAGGGGTATACGACGTAGTCGTGTCTCGTGATGGAGGTACGGAATCGTACGACCTCGTGTACACGAACAGCGAGTGCTCATCGTGTGGGAATGGCGTGATCGAGGCAGAGGTGTGCGACGACGGGAACACCGAGGATGCGGACGGATGCAGTTCCGACTGCGACGCGGATACCTCTCTGCTCAACCAGTGCGGCGACTATTCGGCCACGGAATACATCGGCAACTACGCGCATCAGTACAGTCTGTCGCTGCCGACAGAAACGCGGATCGTGCTGGAGACCAGAGGGGTAACTAACTCGTGCAACGTGGATACGTTGATCTACCTCTACGACATGACGGGACTTATCGCGATCGACGACGACGGAGGAAATTATGGATGCTCGCGGATTGTTACGACCTTGCCCGCTGGTGACTACTCGGTTTCTGTGACTGAGAACAACTCGGACTTTGTGCCGTATGTCCTCCGCTACCGTAACGCCGGATGCGGCGAGTGCGGCAACGGCATTGTCGACACCGACGAAGAGTGCGACGGCGGCGACCTCGGCAAATGCCCGGTCGGTCCATGCAGCCCATCCTGCTCCTGCCCGGTTTCTGTCGACTGCGGCGACGGAGTTCTCGAGTCCGGTCTTGGGGAGCAATGCGACGATGGCAATACTGCCGACGGCGACCAGTGTGATTCGCTCTGCCGGTTCAGTCGTCCTGTTCTCCGGCCGTGCGAGACCTACGACTCTTCTGGATCGAGCAACGGAGGAGACGAGGAGGTTCTGCTCGATGTCCTGTCTGGCGGCCAGGTCGCCCTTCGCACCTCGGACGGCAGCGGAAGCTGCGGTCATGACACGACCCTCCTCGTAACGACCTCGGAGAACTACCTGCGCGGCGGTGACGACGATGACGGTATCGGCCTCTGCTCGTATGCGTCGATGTCCCTGTCTCCGGGGCGGTACTCGGTCGAGATCGACGGGGCAGTCGGCCCGTTCGTGCTCGAGGCGTTCGACAGTACGTGCTCGACGTGCGGAAACGGCCTCGAGGAGATGGAAGAATGCGACGACGGCAACACGAACGACTTTGACGGCTGCAATTCGGTTTGCGAGAAGGTGCCCATCGTATTGTCGCAATGTGGCACGTTTACCTCGGCAGGCGCCGCGATCGGTGATGTCGACGTATTCACCATCACCCTCGAGTCGGCGGGTATTGTCCTTCTTGAGACCACCGGCCAAGATGGCTTCTGTCCCGGCGATTCCAGGATTTCCGTTCGCGATGCAGGGAACTGGGAGGTGCTGGCCGACGACGACGGCGGCCAGGGCGATTGTTCGAGGCTGCAGTCTTCGCTACCCGCCGGAACTTACACCGTCCGAGTCTCCGCCGATGCTCATGCACCGTCCGGGGCGCCATTCTCGCTGCACTACCTGACGGACGAATGCTCGGGATGCGGAAACGGCACCGTAGAGCCGGGCGAGCACTGCGACGACGGAGATCCGGACGACTTCGACAATTGCGACACGGACTGCCGGATCCGCCTGCAGGGCTGCCGCGACGAACTCGAACTCCCCGGCTTCACGGCCGGCGGCTCAAATGAAATCCGGTTGTTCCTGCCTGTCGCTACGGCTGTTCACCTCGAAACGGCCAGCACCGGCACGACCTGTACTGTCGACACGATTCTCGAATTGCGGAATGAGGCCAACACCGTAGTGGCGTTCGACGACCAGAGCGGCACGGGGCCGTGTTCTGCGCTGACGGTTGATCTACCGGCGGGGGACTACCGGGGCATTGTCTCAGGCTTCGGCGGAACCGGACTCGGATCCTTCTTGCTCCGGTACGACAGTTCCGCTTGTTCCACGTGTGGAAATTCCTACGTGGAGACGGGAGAGGACTGCGACGACGGGGACGTTGCGTATCTTCCCGGCGACATCTGTCTGGCGGATTGTTCGCGCATCCCCTGCGGGAGACCAGTCAACCCGACGGCCGATCGTCCGAAGGCATCCGATGCATCACACGCGCTTCGAACCGCGGTTGGAACGCGCGCGTGCAGCATTCGCATCTGCGACGTCAACGGTAGTGGGGAAGTCACGATCGCCGACGCGTTGCTCATTCTGCGGAGCGCTGTCGGACATCTCGTTACGCTCTCGTGTCCTCCCTGAGGGATGCGGGAAGGCTGGTTCTCAGCCCAGCCGCGCGAGCAGTGACCGTGCCTCGCGAAGCTCCTCGAGGATCGGAAGGTACGGATCCATCGGGGTTTCCGTCTGGCCTGTCCACTCGATCCCGTTCTGCTCCGGCGCGGTCATCCGGCTCCGAGTCCCCGGTCCGCGGCGACGGCCGGCCCGCTGGTCACACCATCCGCGGACAGGGCAGGCATCTGCGCCGTTGCGGGGCGCGTTCTCGACTTTCTTCCTGATGCAAATTTGCTAGACGCGCGCTCATGAAGAAGCGGGTCGTCGTCGCCGGACTCGGAGACACCGGACTTCTGGTCGCTCTCGCGCTGCATCCCGAATTCGAAGTCATCGGCGTCTCTCCCAAGCCTTGCCTCGTCAGCGGGCAGGAGCTCGGTGCGCGGCTCGCGCGTCCGGCGGAGTGGCGCGAGAACTACCTGATCGACTTCGCGCGTTATCGAAAGCTCGCAGGCATGGCGACGCGGCACGGACACGTCACGCGAATCGACCCGGAGCGGAACCTGGTCGTGGTCCGGCTTCGCGACGGAACGGAAGAGGCGCTCGCCTACGACGCTCTGGTGCTCTCGATGGGCGTGACGAACGGGTTCTGGCGCACCGCCGCGCTCGAGATGCGCGAGGAAGTGGACGGCGGCATCGACGCAGTCGCGGCAACGCTAGGGAAAGCGTCCTCGATCGCCGTCGTCGGCGGCGGCGCGTCCGCCGTCAGCGCGGCGTCGAACCTGAAGGAGACGTATCCGCAAAAGCGCGTGACGCTCTTCTTCGGACAGGGCGAGATCCTGCCGGGCTATCATCCGAAAACGAGAAAGGCGGTTGCCGGGCGCCTCGAGCGGCAGGGCGTCGTGCTGGCGCCGGGGCATCGCGCCGTGGTTCCGGAAGGATTCTCGGGCGAGCGCATCACGCACGAGCCCGTCGCCTTCTCGAGCGGACAGCCGGCCGCCCGAGCGGACGCGGTGGTCTGGGCCGTGGGACGGCAGCGGCCCAACACGGACTTCGTTCCCGAGAGCATGCTCGACGAGCACGGCTACGTTCGCGCCGACGAGAAGCTTCGGGTTCCCGGGCTCGCCAACGTGTTCACCGTCGGCGACGTGGCGGCAACCGACCCGAACCGAAGCTCGGCGCGAAACTCGGGCTTCCTCACCGTCGCGCACAACGTGCGTGCGCTGCTCGAAGGGCGGCCTTCCCGCATGAAGTCGTTCGCGGCGACGCCGCATCGCTGGGGATCGGTGCTCGGCATCCAGCACGACGGCATGCGCGTGTTCGCGCCGAACGGATTCAGCGTCCGCATCGGCATGTTCTGGGTGAGACGGGTGCTCTACCCGCTGATTGTTCGGCGCGTCATCTATAAGGGAATCGAGGCCGGTTGAGAAAGCAGGCGGTCGTGTTTTCTCGACGTCGGGGTTTGAGACGGGGCCAAGCCGAGTCCGTATTGTTTCCTCTCGAGAAAAAAGCGTCCGGTGCGAGTGATCAACTCCACTTCGGCGACGCGTCCACGCTGGCGTAGCACCTTGGCGTTGGGTTATACGGCGCGTCTGCAGATGCCGGAGGACGCTCGCCGAATTCCCCGATCACAGGGAAGAGGTCCCTCCGCTCCCAAAACTGGCAGCGCATGTCGCGCGTGTGAATGGAGGTTCCGATGCCCGCGAAACCCACGGCCAAAGCCGTTTCTCTCCACATTGGTCTCAACAGCGTGAGCGCGGCCGCGTACGAGGGTTGGACCGGTCCCCTTGCGGCCTGCGAGTACGACGCGAAGGACATGGCCGCGATCGCGAAGGCCGGCGGCATGAAACCGACGATTCTTCTGACGAGAAGCGCGACGAGGACGAAGACGCTCGCCGCCATGCGCGCCGCAGCGAAGGGCCTCAAGTCCGGGGACTTTTTCTTCCTGACCTTTTCGGGACACGGCGGCCAGATCACGGATATCGACAACGAAGAGGCCGACAAGAAAGACGAGACGTGGTGCCTCTACGACGCGCAGCTGATCGACGACGAGTTGTACTACGAGCTCAGCCGGTTCGCGGCGGGAGTGCGCATCCTCGTGCTGTCGGACAGTTGCCACAGCGGGACGGTCACTCGCGACATGCCGCTTCCCGAGGCTCCGCGCGGACAGAGGCCGAAGAACATGCCGAATGTCGTGGCGGCCCGTGTCTACCGCGCTCACAAGAAGTTCTACGACGATCTGCAGAAGGACGTGGCGAAGGCTGCGGGCAAGTCTTTCGTGGATCCGGACGAGGCGCTTGCGAACGTCGGTGCGGCGTCGCACGCGACTGCCCTCGTCGGGCGCTTCCGCCCGGCTGTCGTCCTCATCTCCGGATGCCAGGACAACCAGACCTCAATGGATGGCGACTACAACGGCGCCTTCACCGGGCAACTTCTGCGGGTCTGGAACGACGGGCTCTTCAGGGGGAACTACAAGACGTTCCATGCGAAGATCCGTGCCGGCCTTCCGGCGAGCCAGTCGCCGAACCTGTTCACACTGGGATCGGCGTCGGCGTTCCTCACGCAGAAGCCGTTCACGGTGTGACTGTGGCTGCCGCAAGGAGAAAGGTCGCCAAGAGTCGGCCGGGTGTCTTCCTGTCCTATGTGCGCGAGGACGCGGGGCTGGTGGACTCGCTTCGGAAGGCGCTTCAGGATCGCGACCTCCATGTCTTCATGGACCAGTACAGCATTCGTGCTGGAGCGAGTTTCCAGGACAGGATCGAGCAGGGAATTCGCGAGAGTCGCGGCGTCGCGGTCGTTGTTTCGGAGGAGTCGAAGCCGTCCTCTTGGATGACCTACGAGTTCGCGTTCGCACGCGGGGCAGAAATTCCCGTGATGGCCGTCGTTCCGAAAGGTCGCAAGATTCCGGATCCATTGCGGAGTTTCCAGGCCGTCCAGTTCCGAAACGCCAGCAAGGCTGCGAAGGAGATCCACGAGTGTCTGGTCGAAGAGTCTCGTTCGCTGGCCAGGGCCGCGGGTGCGCCGCCTATTCTGATGGCCCGCTTCCAGGAACGCGACGGACAAGTCGTTCGCATGGGGCGAGGCAAGTCACCCAGTCTCGGAATCGACTTGTGGATGGAAGGGGTGCCGTCGCAGACTCGCTTCATTGCGTTCGAAGTGCTCGACGAGTCCTTCGTCGAGCCGTCGTGGCGAATCTCGCGGCCGAAGTCGGGCAGGGTGCAGGCCCGGCCCTTCCTGACCGATGATTTCGACTCGTACGGAGACGTCGAGATCTGGGCACGTGGCACCGGAACCGGCGTCGGGAGCTGGGATTGCCGGTCGCGACTCTTCGAGGCGCTCAGCCGCCACTACGCCGATCAGAAGACGAGCGCCGACGTGCGTCGCTGCTTGCGACAGATTCGCGAGAACTGAGACATGGCGATCTACGACTGGCGCGAGTTCGAGAACAGTCCCTGGTCGAATCGTTATCCGGACCACGTCCGGGGCGTCAATCTCTGGCGCGAGTACTGGCGCGGGCAGGAACTCGTGCGTCGCCTCGCTCTGGAACGTCGAAGCGCGCCGACCGCCAAGTCCCCCTGTGTTTTTGTTTCGCATCGTCAGTGCGACGTCGATCTCGCTCTTCGAGTCGCAGAGCTCGCCTGCCGGCGCGGCTTCGACTACTGGCTGGACGTGCTCGACCCGAGGCTCGTGCAACCTGCAGGTGCGCCTCCAGTCTCGTCGCCAGTGGCGATCGCGGGGACCATCGAGATGGCACTCCTGAACTCGACGCATGTCGTTGCCGTCCTTACGAAGGACACGGCAGGCTCCCAGTGGGTGCCGTACGAATACGGTCGTGTGAAGGAGCCGATGGTGGTCAGCGCCCGCGCCGCCTGCTGGCTGGATCCGTTCATGCGCACTCAGACGGTCGCGGAGTATCTGCACCTGGGGGAAATCACGCGCTCGGAACAGAATCTCGACGCATGGCTCGATCGGGAGGGGAAGGCCATGGGAGTGTTCGCGGGAAGATGCTCCTGGAAGCATCCCCCGACTATCCCCTTGCCATGAGGAAGAGCTGCCACTCCGACGGTGATCCCGGCGAGTGAGCTCGACAACGGAGTCCAGACATGACCTCGGCAGGTTCGAAGACCGCTCCTAGCTCCCTCTGTTTCGTCGGCGCCCGCAAGTCGGCGGGCGACTCTCGCTCCCCTGACGGCCTGTGGGAGGTCGAGCACTACGAGATCGGAGCGACACGAGGCGATGGGAGTCTGCTGCTTGGCGAGGCGCTGGTTCCGCCGGATGTGGATCTCACCACGACGCGAGAGGGGATCGGTGCATGTTCTGCGCCACGGGCCGGCCGCCGCCTCGGCTATAGTGCTCGCCGGTCGCTTCCCAACTGATTGCAGGGCTTGAGAAGCCGTAGCGAGGGGCGAGTTCCAGACGGACGTGGAGAACGCGGCAATGGATTACTCCAAAGTCTGTTTCGTCATCATGCCGTTCGGCAAGAAGAACGTGAACGGGATCGAGGTCGATTTCGACCGGATCTACGCGGACATCTTCGCGCCGGCCATTTCGGCGGTACGACTGCCGGCACCCGAGGATGGGAACCTGGAGCCGCATCGTACCGACAGGGACTTCTATTCCGGCGACATCAGGCAGGAGATGTTCGAGTATCTCGAATACTCGCGATTTGCCCTTGCCGACATCTCGGGACTGAACTTCAACGTTGCCTATGAGCTCGGCGCACGTCATCGCGTGCGCGAAGCCGGGACAGCGATCTTCCGCCAGACCGCAGCGCCGCCGCCCTTCGACCTCAGCTCGAGCAAGGCATTCCCC